>NZ_JAVREH010000040.1:0-28099 GCF_031845305.1 Jatrophihabitans lederbergiae
GCTGGCGCCACCCGGCCGCATTGAGCAGCCCGGTCTTGGCGTCGGTGGTGGCCCCGTGCTGAAGTCGGCGCACGAGGGAGCTGCGGTGTATCACCACGAGCAGGACCAGGACCAGTGGTGTCATCAGCGGCGAGTGGAGTAGCGCTTCGGCGGTCAGCACGCCCAGGACGAGGGTGGCGAGCTCCAGGGCGAGGTCGTCGCCGGTGAGCCAACTGCTGTCATTTCCGGCCGGGCGTCGGCGCGGGAGGCACTCGTCATCTGTCAGCCGGTGACGAGCAGCGCCGCCCAAGTGCCGAGGATGATCAGCGGGACTCCGCCGAGCCCGACGGCGGCAAATCTGATGGCCGGGACGCTGAGGCCTCGGGCCTTGCAGCGCTCGCGCCACAGCAAGGTCGCGAGCGAGCCCCCAGACCAGAACCAAGGGGGCGCCGACCATTGGCCGGTGCCGCTGGATGCCCTCACCGACGAACCCCAGTTTCCCGGCATCGAGGTGGAACGCGCCGATGCATGGGGGCTCGTCGGCCGCCGGAAGGGGAGCGGCGACGGACGCAGTGTCATGCTCAACGCCCACATCGATGTTGTGCCCACCCGGTGATCTCGGCTCGTGGGCCGACCGAAATCCGCTCGCCGGACGCATCGCCGACGGGGTGGTGTACGGCCGCGGCGCCTGCGACATGAAGGGCGGCCTCGTCTCGGCGCTGCTCGCCGTCCGGGCGCTGCAGTAGCTAGACGTTCCGCTCGGCGGCGACCTGCTATTCGCGTCGGTGCAGGGGGAGGAGGATGGCGGCATGGGCAGCTATGCCGCCATCGGGCGTGGCTGGCGTGCCGATACCTGCGTTATCCCAGAGCCGACGGGACTTGACCTCTTCCCGGCCAACGCCGGATCTCTGACCTTCCGCCTATTGGTGCCAGGCCGTGCCACGCACGCAGCGCGCCGGATGTCGGGTGTGAGCGCGGTCGAGAAGTTCTGGCCGATCTTCCGTGCGTTGCGCGAACTGGAGGATCGGCGTAACCGAAATCCCGATCCGCTCGCGTCCCGGTGGCAGCTGCCGTATCCGATCTCGATCGGCTCGGTCCGATCGGGTGAGTGGGCGCCGACGGTGCCGGATCTGCTGGTCGCGGCGGGTCGCCTCGGCGTGATGCTGGACGAGCCGGTCGAACGCGCCCGGGCTGAGTTCGAGCAAGCGGTCGCCGAGGCGAGCGCTGGCGATCCGTGGCTCCGCGCCACCCGGTGGAGGTGCAGTGGTGGGGAGGCACCTTCGAGTCAGGACGGCTCAGCGCGGACTCCGATCTGCTCGAGCGGGTGCGCAAGGCCCACGCGGAGGCGACGGGCGGGAGTGTGCAGCAGATCTGGGCGGCGCCGTACGGCAGCGACCTGCGCCTGATGATGAATCTTGCCGACACTCGACGCTGCACTACGGGCCGGGCGACGCGGCGCTCGCGCACGCGCCGAACGAGGCAGTACCGGTTTGGAGGTACTGACCTGCGCGTGTGCTCTCGCCCTGCTCGCCTTGGATGTCTGCACCGTGGTGGCCTGACCGTCGCGGCATGGCGTCCAACCCGCGGCCCCGCGGACGAGCAGTCGGACGGACCGCACGTCTGGCAAGACCACTTCTTTCCCGAGACCATCGATCTCGTCACCCAAGAGATCGTGTCCGTCGCGCGAGAAGCGAAGCGCATCGACGCGCTGGGGCGCGGATTCAGCGAAACGGCGGCCGCCTCACCGCTGTCGACCGCACGGTCCCTCAGCCGCTTGCCGCGCTCCGGTCGCGCCCGGTCACCCAGTCGTAGCGGACGTCCTCGTCCACCACCTTTCCGGTGGTGCGGCCACCGACCCCGGCGCCCCCGTCGACGCTGTATAGGGCGCCGGTGACGTAGCTGGCCCCCGCCGAGCTGAGCCAGAGCACGAGGTTGGCGACCTCCGCAGGCAGGCCGGGCCGGGCCAGCGGCAGCGCCGGGATACGGCGACCCAGGCTCTCGGCCATCGAGGGCGGCAGCGGTTTGGGCTGGGTGTCGATGAGGCCGGGGCTGACGCAGTTCACCAGGATCTCATGCGGCGCCAGTTCGATGGCGGCTACCCGGGTGAAGCTCTCGGTGGCGGCTCGGCTGCTCGCGTAGGTCGCCGCGCCGGCGGACCCCCGGCTGCTGACACCGGAGGAGAAGTTGATGATGCGGCCGCCGTTCCCTTGCTCGATCAGCGCCCGGGCCGCCGCTTGCGTCATCAAGAACGTACCTCGGCAGTTGACGGCGTAGACCGCGTCCCACACCTCGGCGCGCTCATCGAGGAGGCTGGCGTGCGGCGCCACCGCGGCGTTGTTGACGCAGATATCCAGCCGCCCGAACACTCCGGTCGCGGCGGATACAATTGCCAGTGCGCCCGTGGCGGCGCTGATGTCGGCACTCACGGCGTGCACAGCGTCGCCGTAGGGTGCGCAGGTTTCGGCCAGGCCTACGGCGTCTCGATCCGCCGCGATCACCCGCGCTCCGGCGTGCACGAACGCCGCTACGGTGGCCCGCCCGACACCCCTGGCCGCCCCCGTCACCACCGCCACCTTGCCGGAGAAGTCATACGTGACGTCCATCTGCATCCTGTCCGTTCGCGCACGCCGAGCGCGCAGGGGGGAGCCGGCGACAGCTGTGCCGACCTGATGGCCGAACCTTAAGTCGACAGTCGACAATCGGTCAAGCACGTCTGATGAGACGTAGACCGCCGAAGCACAGCGGCCCGCGTTATCAGGTTGCCCTGATAACCACAGCCATTTCGTTACACTTGATGGCTTACGCGGACTCACAGCGAGGCCGAATGTTTCAACCTCAACAACTTTTTGAGTATGCATTGACGATTGTCGACTGAGGACCTAACGTTCCACCAACGCACGGCGGAGTGCCCTCTCCGGAGCCATCACCGGGGCGTATCCGATGTCGGCGTCAAGACTTGCGACACAGGAAACGGCAGGAACTCGTTGACCACCACCACAGCTGATGCACCGGCTCTGCTGCGCACCGCGGGCCTGACGAAGCACTTTCCGGTTCGCCGCGCAGCAGGTCTTCGGTTGCGCGGCGAGCCCGGCCAGGTGCTGCGCGCCGTCGAGGGCGTGACGCTCGAGGTGCGCCGTGGTCAAACACTGGGCGTGGTGGGTGAGACCGGCTCGGGCAAGAGCACCCTCGGCCGGCTGCTGCTGAGGCTGGAGCAGCCGACCGCCGGCGAGGTGTACTTCGAAGGCGAGAACATCTTCACGGCTTCCCGAGGGCGTTCGATGCAGCTGCGTGAGCGCATCCAGATCATCCTGCAGGACCCCTACTCCACTTTGAACCCGTATCGATCTGTCGGCGTGTCCATCGCAGAGGTGCTCGCGGTGCACGGCACGTCCTCAGGCGCCGAGCGCAGGGCCGAAGCCGAGTCCTTGCTGGCAAGGGTCGGCTTTCCGGCCGACCTGATCGACCAGCGGCCTGGCCAGCTCAGTGGCGGCGGCCGCCAGCGGGTGAGCATCGCCAGGGCACTGGCGGTCAAGCCGAGGCTGATCGTGGCCGACGAGCCGGTGTCCGCTCTCGACGTCTCGGTGCAGGCCCAGGTGCTCAACCTCTTCGAACAGCTGCGCCGCGACCTGGGTCTGACCTATGTGTTCATCACCCACGATCTGGCGGTCGTGCACCGGCTGAGCGAGCGGATCGCGGTGATGTACCTGGGACGGGTCGTGGAGGAGGCGCCGACCGCGGAGCTGTTCCGCAGACCGCTGCACCCCTACACCAAGGCGCTGCTCGACGCCGCTCCCGAACTCCACCTGCGCAAGACCTCGCGGCAGCCGGCGGTAGGCGGTGACATGCCCAATCCCATCTCACCGCCCAGCGGCTGCGTCTTTCACCCGCGTTGCCCGCAGGCGATGGACGTCTGCAGGCGCGAGGTGCCGCTGACGATCAGGCCGGCCGCGTTCCGCACGGTCGCCTGCCACCTGAACACCGGCCCACCGGCCTATCCAGCCCAGGCAGCGGCGGGCGAGGCCAGCCCACACCCCGCCGACGCCAGCCCATCCCGCTCGTAGTGCAGCTCACTTGCTCGATCCAGGCAGCTCCTGACCGCGGCTGCCGCCACCGTAACCGAACACCCAAGGGGAGAACACGCCATGACCACAGCCCGCCCCGCACCGCCTCCGCCTTCGAGCACGGCGGGCAAAGGCCCGTTGACTAAACGATCATTGCCAGTCGCCGGCCTGGCCGCGGCGCTCGCCGGCGCGCTTGTGCTGACCGCCTGCGGTTCTGGCGGCGGCAGCTCCTCATCCAACGGCTCGTCGGCGAAGCAGTCCGACACCCTGGTCATCGCCAACCCGGTCAAGGTGGACACCCTGGATCCCGAGGTGTCCTCGGTGAACGAGTCGATCTGGCTGGATCAGACGCTCTACAGCAGGCTCGTGCAGCCAGACCCCACCGGCACGAAGATCGTGCCCGATCTGGCGACATCGTGGGCGATCTCCCCGGACGGGCTGATGTACACGTTCAAGCTGCGCGACGCGAAGTTCTCCGACGGCTCGCCCGTCACCGCCTCGGACGTCAAGTTCTCGATCGACCGGGCGAAGAAGTACGACGGCGGTTGGGGCTTTCTCATCACCGCCGTCAAGGCCATCACTGCGCCGGATGCCAAGACCGTCGTGGTGAGCCTGTCCGCGCCACATGCCCCGCTGCTGGCCGACCTCGCCATGTACGCGTTCTCCGCGCTGCCGCAGAAGCTGGTGCAGGCCCAAGGCGCCGCCTTCTTCACCCATCCGGTGGGAAGCGGGCCGTTCGTGGTCAGCTCGTACGCGCCGGAGTCCGAGGTGGACCTCAAGCGCAACGACAACTTCTACGGCGCCAAGCCCAAGATCGCCAACGTCAAGGTCAAGATCGTGACCAACGACAACACCCGCGTGCTCGACCTGCAGAGCAAGAACGTCGACGTCATCGAGAACCCACCGGGCAACCTGAGCAAGCAGATCAAGGCCGACCCTAAGCTCAGCCTGGACCTCTTCCCGTCAACCAGGGTCGACTTCATCCAGCTGTCCAACAAGGACAAGTACTTCTCCAACGTCAAGGTGCGCCAGGCGGTCCGCTACGCCGTCGACCTCAACCAGATCAACACGCTGGCTTACCAGGGTGCGGGCACGCCGGCGACCTCGTTCATGCCCTACAAGATGCTGTACTGGAATGACCAGCTGCCCACACCGACCGTGGACCTCGCCAAGGCCAAGTCGCTGCTGGCCCAAGCCGGTTACCCCAACGGCTTCAGCACCAACATCATCACGGTCAGCGGTGACGCCGCGGGCCAGGCCGAGGCGGTGGTGATCAAGGACTCGCTGGCCAAGATCGGCATCACGGTGAAGATCGAGGCCTATGAGCTCGTCACCGCCTACGGCAAGGAGAAGACCGGCAACTACGGCATCGGCGAGCGGTACTGGACCAACGACATCATCGACCCCGACGAGGTGGTCACCTTCGGTGTCGACGTCAACGCCGGCTCGAGCTCGTTCGACACGTTCTGGAATGACCCGGCCGGGGTGGCGCTCACCAACCAAGCCAGGTCGGCCACGGACACGACCAAGCGCGCGGACCTCTACAAGCAGATCCAGCAGACGGTGTCCGACCAGACGCCCTACCTGCCCAGATCCAGCAGACGGTGTCCGACCAGACGCCCTACCTGCCGTTGATCTACCCGCCGTTCCGCTATGCCAGCGGCAAGTGGGTGCACGGCTTCAAGGTCTCGCCGCTGGGCAACTACAACGACTCGCTGCTGAGCCTCACCGTCGACCAGCACTGACGTCGCGGCACCCCCACCACGGAAGGCAGGACGGAGGACATCATGGCTGGATTGCACCTACTCGGGCGCAGGCTGCTGCAGATGGTGCCGATCATCATCGGCATCACCGTCGTGTCCTTCGTCCTGATCCGGCTGGTCCCGGGCGACCCGGCCACCCTCATCCTGGGCAACCACTACACCCCGGCGGGAGCGGCCCAGATCCGGCACTCGCTGGGGCTCGACCAGGGAATCGCCGTCCAGTACTGGCGTTTCGTGCGCGGTGCGCTGACCGGCTCGTTCGGCCACTCCTACTCCCTGGACGCCTCGGTGGGCCACCTCATCGTCAGCAGCCTGGGCTCGACCCTGTTCCTGATCGTGATGGCCGGGATCTTCACCGCGGCGCTGTCCATTCCGCTGGGCCTGTACGCCGGGCTGCACCGCGGTGGAGTGGTCGACCAGGGCACCAGGATCTTCCTGCTCATCGGCTTCGCTCTGCCCGGCTTCCTGCTGGGAGTGCTGCTGATCCTGGTGTTCGGGGTGAAGATCCCGATCCTGCCCATCAACGGCTACGGCAGCGGCTTCCTCAGCCACGTCCGGCATCTGATTCTGCCTTCGATCACCTTGGCGGTGCCGTTCTCGACGGTGCTGGTCCGCTCGCTACGGGCCAGTGTCATCGAGACCATCAACGCCGACTTCGTGACCACCGCGCTGTTGAAGGGCATTCCGTGGCGACGGGTGGTGCTGCGCCATATCCTGCGCAACGCCGGCATGTCGGTCGTCGTGGTGTTCGGGGTGAACCTGGCCTTCCTGGTCGGGGGCACGGTGGTGATCGAGAACGTCTTCTCGGTGCCCGGCCTGGGCTCGCTGCTGGTCAATGCCGTGTCGACCCGCGACTACCCGGTCGTGCAGGGCCTGACACTGGTCTTCGCGCTGTTCGTACTGCTGGTGAACCTGCTCACCGACGCGGTGCACATCGCCATCGACCCACGGCTCGCGGCCGGTTAGGAGATCGCAGATGTTCGTCCTGGAACGACCGGCGACCCGGATAGCGGCAAGCTCGCGCCGCCGCATACCGCTGCCTCGGCGGCTGCGGGGCAAGTTCTCGCTGCTGTTCGGCGGCGCCATGCTGCTGGTGCTCGTGGTGGCCTGCGTCGGCGCCCCGCTGTTCAGCTCGTACTCTCCGACCACCATCGACGCGCTGAACCCGCTCGCCCCGCTGTTCGCCAAGGGCCACCTGCTCGGCACCGACGAGTACGGCCGGGACGTGCTGGCGCGGATTCTCTACGGCGGCCGCTATGACCTGGCGATCGCCTTCGGCGCCACTCTGGTGACGCTTGTCGTCGGCACCCTGATCGGCCTCGTCGCCGCGCACATCGGTGGCCGCACCGACACGGTGATCATGCGGATCGTGGATCTGTTCTTCGCCTTTCCCTTCATCGTGCTGGTGATCGCGATCATCGCCAGCCTAGGGGCCAGCCTGCTGAACCTGTTCATCGCGCTATGGGTGGTGAGCTGGGTGAGCTACGCCCGCATCGCGCACGGCCAGACACTGTCGGCCAAACGCTATGGCTACGTCATCGCCGCCAAGGCGCTCGGCTTCTCGCACCCGCGCATCATCTTCCGGCACCTGCTGCCCAGCGTCCTTCCGGGCGTGGTCATCTTCGCGATGGTCGACGCGGTGGGAAACGTCCTGCTCGGCGCCTCCCTCGGCTTTCTCGGGGTGGGCATCGCCCAGCCCACCCCGGAGTGGGGGTCGATGATCTCGGCGGGTCAGAACTTCATCCTGTCCAACTGGTACCTCTCGATCATGCCGGGCGCCGCGCTGGTGCTGCTCGGGGTGTCGCTCAGCCTCATCGGCGACGGCCTGTCGGAGCTGTTGGGAGCGAACCGATGAGCCTGCTGTCGGCTGACCTGGAAGGCGCGTCGATGGCTGAGGACGCGCGCTCGGTGGTGCTGCGGGCAAGCGACGTGTGCGTGCGGATCCCCACCCGGGCGGGGACGGTCACGCCGGTGGACCACGTGTCCCTCGAACTCCGGCGCGGTGAGGTGCTGGGCATCGTCGGCGAGACCGGCAGCGGCAAGACGGTGACCTGCCGGTCGCTGCTCGGGCTGATGCCCTCCGCCCGCGCCACGCACACCGGCTCGGTGACCTATCCCGGCGTTCTGGAGGGCAACGCGCTGGACCTGGGACCCAAGAGGATGCGCCGCTACTGGGGCGACTTCGTGTCGATGGTTCCGCAGAATCCGATGACCTCGTTGAACCCGGTGCACCGGATCGGCGCACAGCTCGACGAGGCCGTGGCGGCGCACTCGACGATGTCGCGGTCCGAGCGGCGCAAACGCGTCATCGAGCTGATGACCAGGGTGGGAATCCCGGTGCCCGAGAAGCGGCTGCGCGATTATCCGCACCAGTTCAGCGGTGGAATGCTGCAGCGGACGCTGATCGCGATCGCGCTGGCTGCCAACCCGCGGGTGCTGGTCGCCGATGAGCCGACCACCGCCCTGGACGTGATCATCCAGGACCAGATTCTCAGCCTGCTGATCGGCCTGCAGCGCGACCTGGGCATGAGCCTGGTGCTGGTGAGCCACGACCTGTCGGTGATCGCGCAGATCTGCGACCGCGTCGGGGTGATGTACGCCGGCCAGCTGGTGGAGCTGGCCGACACCCGAGAGCTGCTCCGCCGGCCGAAGCACCCCTACACCGCGGCGCTGCTGAAGTCGCTGCCGGGCGCGGTGGCCCGGGATGCGCCGCTGGCCACCATCACCGGCGCACCGCCGAGGCTGATGAACCTGACACCCGCGTGCCGGTTCGTGCCCCGGTGTCCCTACGCCGAGCCGGCCTGCGGCGAGTGGCACACCGAGCTGCTGCAGATCGGGACCACGGCCGCCGGACACCAGGCGCGCTGCCGGCGCCACGGCGAACTCGACCTGGCCCTGCCCGCGGTGCCCGAGGCCGCCGCTCGCACGCCCGGACAACCCATAGAACCCATGCACGCGGCGGACAACGCCGCCCAGTGAACCCAGCGAGCACCGCGACGGCGGGCACGCACGAGAAACAGGAGACCATAGTGGCGCAGGACAAACTACGAGTAGGCGTCGTGGGAACCGGCAGGTGGGCCGTTCGCTCCCACATCCCCGGCTGGCAGCGCGACCCCCGGGTCGAGGTGGTGGCGCTGGCCGACACCGATGCCGACGCGCTGGCGGCTGCCGGCGAGCAATTCGGCGTCGCGCGGCTGGAGAGCGACTACCGCAAGCTGACCGACGATCCGGACATCGACGTGATCGACGTGGTGACCGGGGACCGGTCCCACTTCGAGGTGTCCTGGGCCGCGTTGGAGGGCGGCAAGCACGTGCTGTGCGAGAAGCCCGTTCACTCCGACTTCCGCGAGGTGATCGCCGCGGCCGACCTCGCCGAGAGCAGGGGGCTCAAGACCAAGCTCGGCTTCACCTTCCGCTACGCCCCCGCGACGATGTACGCGGCGGAGCTCCTCTCCCAGGGCTACATCGGCGAGCCGTACATGCTCAACGCCTATGAGCAGAACAGCCAGTGGCTGGACCCCCAGACGCCGCTGCGGCAACTGCGCGACACCGCGGACCCCGATGTCATCGCGGTCTCCTCGATCGAGGGCTACGGCGCTCCGGTCATCGACATCATGCATTGGTGGATGGACGCGCCGCTGCAATCCGTGGTGGGCACCATGCGCAACTTCGTGCCGAACCGGATGGTGCGCGAGACCGGTGAGATGACGCGGGTGAACATCGACGACGGCGACATGTGGATCGCCGAGTTCGGAGGCGGCCGGCTGGCCTCGGTGCAGTCCGCGTTCGTGACGGTGGGCAACTATCCCGGCATTGAAGTCCGGATCTATGGTTCGGAGGGTGCCATCATCGTCCGGCTGGTCGAGGAGTTCGGAATCTGCCAGACCATCAAGGCCGCGAAGAAGGACGCCGTGGAGTTCGTCGAGCTCGAGATCCCACAGCGGTTCTTTCCGGCGGGCGGGACCTCGCGGGAGCCGTGGCCGTTCCTGTTCTACTCCAACGTCCTGCGGGACTTCACCGACGAGATCCTCAGCGGGTCGAGCGTGAACCAGGGCGACTTCCGCCAGGGGGCGTTGGTGCAGCAGACCATCAACGCCTTCGAGAGGGCGCACCGCACCCGTGCGTGGGTCGACTTCCCGCTCGAAGCGCAGGCCTGAACAATAGGAGTAACGCCCAATCCGGCCAAGGCCGTCACCCACCGGCAAGGAGTACCGAATGAGCTCGAACGCAGGCGAGCAAGCCGGCCGCGGCATTTTGCGGCACCGCTCGCTACCTGAGTCGGTGCACGAGATCCTGCGCTCGCGCATCCTGAACAATGAGCTCCCCGCCGGCACCCCATTGATCGAGCTGAACCTCGCCGACGAGTTCGGTGTCAGCCGCACGACGGTGCGCGCGGCATTGCGCGAGTTGCAGGGCGAGCGCCTGGTCGAGGTACAGCCACGCCGGCAGACCATCGTGACCCGGATGTCGGCCGAGGACGTGGTGGAGGCCTGCTACGCCCGTTACGTCCTTGAGTCGGCCGGTCTGGCCGAGGTGTGGGACTCGGTGCGCAGCGGGTTGGTGGCCGACATGACCGAGGCGATCGGGGTGATGGAGTTAGCCGCGGACAAGGCGGACCTGGCGGGCATTGTCGAGGCCGACATCGAGCTGCACCGCCTGATAGTGCAGGCCAGCGGACATCCGCGGCTGGTGGAGATGTGGTCCACGCTCAACGGTCAGATGGGCGCGCTGATGCGCTCGTCGCTGGATCGGCAGGGCATCGACATGGCCGAGGCGGTGCTGCGCCACACCAAGCTGCTGACGGCTTTCCGACGCAAGGACCCGGCGGTGGCCAAGGCGGCGCTGCACGAGCACTACCTGAGCCCGACGCATGGCTGAGGCGACGCCGAGGACCCGGCCGGGCGCAGCCGTCCCTGAGCACCGCGCCGAGTGCCTCAGCATCCTGATCGCCACCTATCTCGAACCCCGGTTCGTCGACCGGATCGCGGCCGGCGGCGGGTGTGAGGTGCTGTACGCGCCTGAGCTGCTGCCGCGGCCGCGTTACCTCAACGACCACGGGGGCACGCCGCCGGAGCTCTCCGCGGCCGACGAGCGCCGCTGGGCCGAGCTGCTGGCCGCGGCCGACGTCGCCTTCGATTTCGACTGGCACGCGCCGGCGGACCTGCTGGCCAACGCCCCGCGGCTGCGCTGGGTGCAAGCCACCAGCGCCGGCATCGGCGGCTTCGTGCAGCGCTATGGCCTCGATCGCGGCGACCTGGTGATGACCACCGCCGCCGGCGTGCACGCGGCTCCGCTGGCCGAGTTCGCGGTGGCTGGCGCGTTGCACTTCATCAAGGATGTCCCGCGATTACAAGCCCATCAGCGAGGCCACCACTGGCAGCGCCATGTCAGCGGGCAGCTGGCGGGTCGCCGCGCGACGGTGGTGGGTCTGGGCTCGATCGGACGGCGGATCGCCGAGGCCTATGACGCGCTCGGCATGCGGGTGACCGGAGTCGGCCGGGCCGGCGGCTCCTACCACGTCGCCGACACCGTCCGGATGATCGCCACCGAGCAACTGGACGACGTGCTGTCGGCCACCGACGTGCTGGTGCTCGCGTGCCCGTTGACAGAGCAGACCCGCGGCCTGATCAACGCTGCCAGGGTGGCGTCGCTGCCCGAAGGGGCGATCGTGGTGAACGTGGCCCGTGGCCAGGTTCTCGACGAGGCCGCGCTGATCAGCGCCCTGCGGGCAGGTCGACTTCACGGGGCGGCGCTGGACGTGTTCGAGACCGAACCGCTGCCCGATGCCTCGCCCTTGTGGGACCTGCCGAACGTCCTGGTGTCGCCGCACTCCGCCTCGACAGCGGCCGAGGAGAACGAGGTGCTCACCGAGCTGTTCCTGGACAACCTCAGCCGTTATCGACAGCGCCGTCCGCTGCGCAACCTCTACCAGAGCGCGCGCGGCTACTAGAGCCGCCCACCTGGCCGGGTGAGCCGTCCCGCCCACCGTCAAGGGAGAACCGAGCCGTGCACGACAGCCCAGCACCGCTGAACCAGCTGACACCGCCGAACCAGCTGACACCGCCGAACCAGCCAACACCGCAGGACAGCGGCATCGCCCACCACGCCGGTTTGTCGGGAACCTGGTTCGTCAGCCCGACTCCGTTCACCGCCGCCGGCGCCGTTGACCCAGCCGGGCTCGCCGAGATCGTCGAAGCCACGGCGGACTGGGGCGTCGACGGCATCACCGTGCTGGGCGTGATGGGCGAGGTCACCGCGCTCAGCGACGACGAGCGCGACCTGGTGCTGCGGGCGGTGCTGGCCGCGGCTCAGGGCAGGCTGCCGATCGCGGTCGGCTGCTCGTCGCCGTCGGCGCCCCTGACGGCCCAGCGCATCGCCCGTGCCCAGCAGCTGGGCGCGGCGGCCGTGATGGTGTCGGCGCCGACTCTGCTCCGCGACACCGACCAGATCCGTGGATTCTTCACCGCGGCTTGCGGCAGCGCAGGCGTTCCGGTGATCGTGCAGGACGAGCCGGCTGCGACCGGGGTGCCGATGCCGGTGTCCGCGCTGCTGGCCGCCTTGGACGGCTCGGCCAGCAGCATCGTCAAGCTCGAGGATCCGCCGACACCGCCGAAGATCAGCCGGTTGCTGAGCGAGCGTGGCGGGTTGACCGTCTTCGGCGGCCTGGGTGGGGTGAGTGCCTACGCCGAGTTGCGCAGAGGCGCGTCCGGAACCATGACCGGGTTCGCCTTCCCCGAGATCCTGCGGGCTCTTCGGATCGCCGTCGCCAACGGCGAGCACGCCCACGCCGCCGCGCTGTTCGACCGCTACCTGCCGTACCTCAGCTTCGAGGGTCAGCCGGTGGTCGGCCTGGGCATCCGCAAAGAGGTGTTGCGCCGCCGCGGTGTGATCGCCCATGCCCGGACGAGGGCGTTGCGCCCGAACCTCGAGGAGATCACCCTCGCCGAGCTAGACGACGTGCTGGACCGGGTCGGCCTGAAACCGGAGCGGCCGGCACTGTCGGTGGCCTCGGCAGGAGCTTGGGCGTGAGCGCGCGCAGGGTCGTGATCGGCGGCGCCAGCTCCGGCCTAGGCCGCGCGATCGCGCAGGGCTTCGCCGCCCAGGGCGCGGATCTGCTGCTGTGGGCGCGCGACCTGGGTCGGCTGCAGGAGACCGCCGCCGAGCTGCGCTCCACCAGCGCCACGGTGTACGTGCTGGCCGCGGACGCCGCGGACCCGGGAACGGCTCAGCTGGTGGCCGAGACCGCCCTGCAGCGGCTCGGCGGCGCCGACGTGCTCGTCCTCAACGCCGGCGGCCCGCCGCCGTGCCCGCCCGATCGCACCGACGCAGACCAGTGGCGCAAGGCCCTGCAACTGCTCGCGGTGACACCGATCGACCTCGCCACCAGGCTGCTGCCGGCCATGCGCGCGCAGTCCTGGGGCCGCGTGGTGGCGGTGCTGTCCTCAGGCGTTCGCGAGCCGTTGCCCGACCTGTCCTACTCCAACGCCGGAAGGGCGGCGCTCAGCGGCTGGCTCAAGACCGTCTCGGCCACCGTCGCCCCGGACGGCGTCACCGTCAACGGCGTGCTGCCCGGCCGGATCGACACCGCCCGGGTCGCGCAGCTCGACGCCAAGCGGGCCGAGCGCGAAGGCCGCCCGGTTGCCGAGGTCCGCGCGGCGAGCGCCGCGGGAATTCCGGCCGGTCGCTACGGCGATCCGGCGGAGTTCGCGGCGGTGGCGCTGTTCCTCGCCTCGGACGCCGCTTCCTACGTCACCGGAGCTTTCGTCAGTTGTGACGGCGGCCAGTTCCGGGGTGTGTGGTGAGCCGGCCGGCACTGGGACACCAGATCGAGCAGGTGCCGCCTTCAGGCATCCGAGCGCTCGCCAACGCGGCGTGGGCGCATCCTGACGCGGTCCACCTGGAGTTCGGCGAGCCGGACTGGCCGACGCCGCCGGCGATCGTCGACGCGGCGTACCGCGCCGCCCGAGCCGGCCACACCCGGTACGCGCCGAGCGCGGGAATCCCGGCGCTTCGCGAGGCCGTCTGCGCCAAGCTCGTGCGCGACAACGGCCTCGCCGAGATCTCGCCGGACCAGGTGCTCGTCACCGCAGGCGGTGTCGGCGGATTGCACAGCGCCTATCGGGCTGTTCTCGATCAGGACGACGAGATCCTGGTGCCCGATCCGGGGTGGCCGAACCTGGCCTCGATCGCGCTGGCGGTGGGCGCGCGACCGGTCCGCTACGCCCTTGACCCGGCGACCGGCGGCTTCGCCGGCCGAGCCGGCCTGGAGGCAGTCCGCACCGCGCGGACCCGCGCTGTCGTGCTGAACACCCCGTCAAACCCGACCGGCGCGGTGTGGTCGGACGCGGATCAGGCAGAGCTGGGAGAGTGGGCCGCCAAGCACGGGCTGTGGGTGGTCTCGGACGAGTGCTATGACCAGCTCTGGTTCGACCGCCCGAACACGACGTTTTCGGTGGCCGCGCCGATGGCGGCCTCGATCACGGCGTTCTCGCTCTCCAAGACCTACCCGATGACCGGATGGCGGGTCGGCTACGCCGTGGCCGCGCCCGCCACGATCGCGAGGATGACGCGGGTACAGGAGACCATCGCGTCCTCGGTCAACACGGTCACGCAGTGGGCCGCGGTGCAGGCGTTGAGCGGGCCGCAAGAAGTCGCCGGACAGATGCGCCAGGCCTACCGCGAGCGACGCGACGCCGCCGTGTCCGCGGCGACCGAACTCGAGTTGACCCACACCGTGCCCGCCGGGGCGTTCTACCTCTGGCTCAGCCTGCCGGACGAGATCACCGACACAGCACGCTTCGCGCTGGACTTCCTGCAGGCCCGCGGCGTGGCGACCGCGCCCGGAAGCGCCTTCGGCCCGGCCGGGCGGAGCCATCTTCGGCTGTCGCTTGCGGCTGAGCGGTCCGCCATCGTGCACGGCCTGTCCCAGCTCGCCGACTTTCTCAGGACCGAACGGAGATTACCCCGATGAGATCAACGGACTCGCCGACGCAACAGCAGCGGTCCAGCAGCGGATCGGCACACCAGTGGGGCGAGCTGTCCGAGGACGCCGTCGCCACGGAACTGCTGGAAGCGGCCCTGAGCGAGGTCGGCGGCGACGCGGACTTCGCCGATGCTCGGCTCGTCGAGTGCGAGGAGCTGCGACTCTATCACCGTGCCGGCGCCGACCCCGACGAGCGGCGGGAGCACAACCTGGGAATCGGCGTGCGGGTACTGGTCGACGGCGCCTGGGGATTTGCCTCGCGGCCGCTGGCCGGCGCACCCGACGCCGGCGCCGCAGCCCGGCAGGCGGTGTCGGTCGCCCGCGCGGGGGGCGGCCTCGGGCCGCCGGTTCGACTGCCACCACGCCAGGGCAGCTCCGGACGGTATGAGACCGCGGTGCGAACGGACCCGTTCGAGGTGTCCGACGCGCAGCGCCACGGGCTGCTCAGCGAGGTGCTGGCCGGCATGTCGGCGCCGGGCGAGGTCCGCGACGCGCAGGCCGGCATCAACGCCAAGCGCCAGCACCGGCACTTCGCCGACACCGAGGGATCGCGGCAGCACCAGCACCTGACCGAGTCCGGCGCGATGATGCTGGCGGTCGCGGTCGATGACCACGACGTGCAGCGGCGCAGTTTTCCCAATTCTTTCCACGGCAACACCGGTGGCGCCGGCTGGGAGTTCGTGCTGCAGCTGGATCTGCCGGGCAACGCCGCGCGGGTCGGCGAAGAGGCGGTCGCGCTGCTGAGGGCGCCCACCGCGGACCCCGGAACCGCCGACCTGGTGATCGGCGCCCAGCAGGTGTCGTTGCAGATCCACGAATCCTGCGGCCATGCCCTGGAGTTGGACCGGATGCTGGGCGATGAGCGCAACTTCGCCGGCACGTCGTTCATCTCGGTCGCCGATGTCGGCAGCCTGCGCTACGGCTCGCCGGCGGTCAACATCACCTCGGACTCGACAGTCGCGGGAACCCGCGGCAGCTTCGCCTTCGACGACGAGGGATCGCCGGCCCGGCGTACCCCGCTGGTCGTGGCCGGCGTCGTCGAGAACACGCTGTCCTCCCGGGACTCCGCCGCCCGGGCCGGCCTGCCGGTGACCGGAGCGGCGCGCTCGGACGGTTGGGGCTACCTGCCGGTGTGCTTCTCGACCCATGTGCACCTGGAGTCGGGCAGCGGCTCTCTCGACGAGCTGATCCAGCGGCTGGGCCACGGCTACTACATCGATGACAACCGCAGCTGGTCCATCGACAATCAGCGCCTGAACTTCCAGTTCGGCACCGAGGTCGCCTACGAGGTGCGCGACGGCCGGCGCGGTCGGTTGCTGAAGAACTTCTCCTACGGCGGCATCACGCCGCAGTTCTGGGGCGCGGTCGAAGCGGTGGCCGGCCCGGACGAGGTCCGCAACTTCGGCTATCCGTGCGGCAAGGGAGAACCCAAGCAATGGGGGTTCCTCAGCCACGGCGCCGCGCCGGTCCTGGTGCGTCAGCAGCGGATCGGGGTGGCCTGATGAGCGGGACACCGCCTTTCGACGCCGCCGTCGACGGCGATCGGGCGTTGCACGAGCTGGCCAAGGCGGTCACCGGCGGTGGCGCGGACCAGTTCGACGCCTTCGTGCTCGCCCGTACCGGGGAGTACACCCGCTTCGCCGATGGCAGGATCCACCAGCCGCAGGACGTGACCGAGGTGCAGGTGATGGTCCGGGCGGTCGTGGACGGCCATGCCGCCCGCGCCTCCGCGAGCAGCCTGGCGGGTCTGGACGCGGCCGTGTTGACCGCTGCCCGGATGGCCCGTGGCATCGCCGCGGCCGCGCCCGCCCCGGGTCACACCACGGTGGCGACGCCCGACACCGGCAGCGCTGACGGCTCCGGCAGCGCGGTTTTCTTCGACGACGGCACGGCGGCCTTCGACGCGGCAGCCCGCGCGGCCCTGGTGGCCGAGGCCAGCGCTACGGCGGACGCGGTGCGCGGCTCGGTGGCGGGGATGTTCGCCCGGGCGGTCAACCAGCTGGTGGTGGCCACCAGCGCCGGCGTCGCGCGGGCCACGTCCGCGACCGAGGCCTCGGGCGCCTTCACGTTCTCGGTGGCCGAGGGCACCGCGCACTTCGCCGACCTCGGCCGGGCGGTGCACCGGCTGGGACTGAGCGAGGCCCTGCGCGCCGGTGCCGCGCAGGCCGTGGCCGGCCTGGGTCGCGGTGAACTGGAGCCGGGCGAGTACGACGTCGTGCTGGGTCCCGAGGCCACCGCCGAGCTGCTGGAGTTCCTGCCCGGTTTCGGATTCTCCGGTGAACTCGCCGCGGCGGGAGTCGGGGTATCGGCCAGCTGCGCCGGGCAGCAACTGGCAAGCCACCTGGTCACGGTCGCCGACGACGCGCTGGCCGACGTGGGGCTGCCGATCGGCTTCGACATCGAGGGCGTCCCCAAACAGCGGGTCGACCTGCTGCGGGCCGGAGTCGTCGGCTCGCCGGTCACCGATCTGGCGACCGGCGCCCAGCTCGGCCTCGGTTCCACCGGGCACGCTCATATCGCGCGCGAGGAACCGCCGGCGACCCAGGCTGCCAACCTAGTCATGTCGGCCGGTGGCGCCACCGAGGCTGAGCTGATCGCCGGGGTCGGGCGCGGCGTCTACATCCAGCGCTTCTGGTACACCCGCATGGTCGACCGCAACGCGAGCACCATCACCGGCGTTACCCGCGACGCCTGCTTCGAGATCGTCGACGGTGCGCTCGGCAGGCCCCTGACCGGAATGCGGTTCACCCAGTCGGTGCTGGGGCTGCTCTCGCGCGTGGACGCGGTGGCAAGCACCCGGCGGACCTTACCGCTGATGAACGTCTGGAACGGGTCCAGCACTGCCCCAGCCATCCGAGCCGCCGGTTTCCGGCTCGGGTCCGCCCCTGTGATCGGAGCTTCACGATGACCCTTGCCACCAACCGCGACCGCCTGGTGACCCAGGTGCTCACCGGAGAGGTGTGGCCCGCACTGGGTGACCGGCACGCCTACCGCACCGACGCGGATGGAACGCCGTTCGTCCTGCCGGGCATGGGTGGCGTGACCTTGGGCGTGCACCCGGGCGACCCGGCGGCCGGCTACGCCGCCGACCACCTGGAACCGGGGCTGTCGATCCGGCACCGCGAGGATCGGCCCAACATGGCGCTGCAGTTCCTGTCCTGCATCGGCAACGTGGTGACGGTCCGCAGCGGCCCGGCTGCCGGCGCCACCGGGCGCGTCATCGGCCAGCACGCCTACGTCCTCGCCGACTTCGCCGAGGAAGAACTCTCGCAGGTGTGCACCGGCGACGCTGTCAGCGTGCATGCCGCGGGGCAGCGGCTCAAGCTGACCGACCATGCGGACGTGGTGGTGAAGAACTGCGCTCCGGACCTGCTGGACGCCCTGGGGTTGGAGACGGGGGCGGACGGCCGGCTCGTGGTGCCGGTCGCCGCCCGGGTGCCCGCGGAGGCCGTCGGCGCGGGCGCCGGGATGTACTCCGAATACGCAAACACCGACCTGATGGGCGCCTACGCCGGCCAGAGCGAGGATCTCTCGCTCGGCCTGGAGCGCTTGCGGATCGCCGATGTGGTGGTGCTGGAGGACCAGGACCACCGGTACGGCCGTGGATTCCGCCCCGGCTACACCACGGTCGGCGTGATCAGCACCGGCCATTGCCGGCTGTTCGGCCACGGCCCCGGGCCGAGCACGCTGCTCAGCGGACCGACCGGGGCCTTCGACATCAGGCTCGATGACCGGGCCAACCTGAGCAACGCCTTCGCGGCACTGACCGGGCTTGGAGCCAGCGCATGAGCACCGACATCGTCCTTGCCACCAACACCGCAGGCGTCATCGAGCACCCTGGCCTGGACAGCAACCCCTACCTGGTGGACGCCGACGGCCGTCCCTACGTTCCGACCGGCGACGGCGGTGTGGTGCTGGGCCTGGGCCTGGGCGACAGCGTCTTCGGCTACGACACCGATCACGCCAGCCCTGGTGTGTCGATAGTGCATCCCGAGCAGGCGGCCAGGCACGCCCTCACGGCTTTCGCGTGCCTGGGCAACCGGGTCACCGTCCGCTCCGGCGCCGCCGCGGGCGCGACCGGCGCCGTGCTGGGCAAGCGTGGCGAGCAGGGCCGGGTGTTGGCGTGGTTCGAGCCCGACGTGCTGGCCCGGCTGGTGCCCGGCGACGCGATGGCGGTGCGCGCGTTCGGGCAGGGCGCCCGGTTGCCCGAGCCGCTGGCCAACCTTGGCGGGCAGTTGCTCAACATCGATCCGGGGCTGCTGGCGATGTTGCCGTTGGACCTCGGCGAGAGCGGCGTCTCGGCCCAGGTGCGCGGCAGCGTCGGGTCGAAGCTGATCGGCAACGGCATCGGCCGGCCAGCTCATCAGTGGGACTTGGACCTGCAGGTCGACAAGGCCATCGCGACCGACCACGGCCTCGGCGCGCTGGCCATCGGCGATCTGGTGGCCGTGCGCGATCTGGACGTGCGCCACAACGCCGGATATCGCAGCGGCTGGCTGACTATCGGCGTCGCGCTGACCACGACCAGCCCGCGGCCAGGTCACGGCGTAGGGCTGATGCCGATCCTGTGCCTTCCCGAAACGGCAGCCCAGGTCGAGGCGCGGGCCGAGGACCACGTCGGAGTCACGGCCGACATACTGGCATCCGCCATGGCGTGAGCCATCTTCACTGCTGGGAGCGCGCATGACCTCACCACTGCGGGGCCTGGCCGCCCCGTGTTTCGCCGAAAACCCCGCAGACCTCGTGGAACTGGGCGTCGCCGCCGAGCAGGCCGGTTTCGACGCCTTCTTCCTATGGGACCACCTGGTGTTCGCAAACGACGGCGCCGGCCCCGACATCGTTGACCCTTGGCTGGTGCTCGCGCTGATCGCGGCCCGAACCCGCCACCTCAAGGTCGGCACCATGATCACCCCGGTGTCGCGGCGCAGGCCATGGGTGCTCGCTCGCCAGACCGCGACCCTGGACCTGCTCAGCGGCGGGCGGCTGGTGCTGGGCGTCGGAATCGGCTCACCCGCCCGGGGCGACTTCGCCCTCTTCGGCGACGAGGCCGATCCGGTGGCCCGCGCCGAGATGCTCGACGAGGGGCTGGCGATCCTGGACGGCCTGTGGAGCGGTGAGCGCTTCGGCCACCACGGCAAGCACTACCGGATGGAACCGGTGCGCTTTCTGCCCCGGCCCGCGCAACGGCCGCGGATACCGGTGTGGGTCGGTGGAACGCTGCCCCTGCGCCGCCCGATGAGCCGGGCCGCGCGCTGGGACGGCGCCGTGCCGATCGCGTGGGCCGACGGACGACTCGCGCGCCCGAGCGTTGTACAGATCGCGGGTGTGCGCGACCAGGTGCTGGCCGAGCGCGGACGGCTCGACGGCTATGACATTGCCGTCTGGGCCGAGGTAACCGAGAACCCCACGGCACTCGCGGGCGAGTTGGCCGCTTACGCCGACGCCGGCGCGACCTGGTGGATCGAGACGGCCAAGCCCGAGCCCGGCTGGCAGCAGGGCTTGGTGCAGCGCATCGAGCGCGGAGTCCTCGGCTGACGGGTCCGATGGCCGCCCGATCACCACGGACCGAGATGTGTCCCAGCAGCAGGTCGCGCGCGTCGGCAGGCGCTTGTCGTGTCAGCCGATCGCATCGGTGAACCGGCGGTCCGCGCGCATCGCACGGTGCCGCCACCCTCCCAATTCCTGCGATGCCCGCCTAGCAATGACCGGTCGTGCCACGGTGCCCCCTGAACCCAGGACGGTCGCTGCAACATGACATGAGGTACTGGCACCGTCTGATTCACACCGGCTTCACAGTTGCCGAGGCCACAGTGGGCGTGAGAGTGGCAGCAGTCGACTTCTGCAGGGCGACCAGGAGAGGAGTCGCGGTCATGTCGTTGATCGGGTCAGGCACGCTGGCGATGGTCATCGCGCTGGCGTTGTCGGCAGTCATATGCACGGTCGCGTGCTGGGAGAAGCTGGCCGCGCTCGGCGTGGCGCGGTGGGCGGTCCGGGGTCTCATGGTGTTCGGGTGCCAGCTCACCGCCGTGTTGGTGGTGGCAGTGTCGGTCAACGATGTGTTCGTCTTCTACTCCTCCTGGGGCGAGTTGCTGGGTCAGCACCGTCCAGCCACCCGTTACGCCGCCCGGTCGGGCAGCATGGACAGCGTGCTGGGCCCGAAGCTGGCCGCGAACTACCGGGCCGGGCGGGGGACGGTCGTGGCCCTTGCTGTTCCGGCGGCCGACAGTGGGGTGCTGGCTGATCCGGCGACGGTGTATCTGCCGCCGCAGTACGGCGATCCGGCGTACTCCCGGCGCAGCTTTCCGGTGGTCGAGCTCTTGTCCGGATTTCCTGGTGGCCCTCAGAGCTGGCTCCGGGTGAGCCACATCTCCCACGTTCTGGATCATCTGATAAGCACAGGCGAAAGCGTGCCGTTCATCGCGGTGATCCCTGTTCAGAACGTCGTCTCGCCCCGTGACACCGAATGCGTGAACGTCACGCGCGGTCCGCAGGTCGACACCTACCTGACGATCGACGTGCACCGCGCGACCGTTGACGCGTTCCGAGCCTCGTCCTCACCGTGGGGTGTGCTGGGCGTTTCCACCGGCGGCTACTGTGCGGCCAACCTGGCGTTCAGGCATCCCGACCTGTTCGGGGCAGCGGTTTCCATCGCTGGATACAACGCCGCAGCGCATGACGCCACGACCGGAAGCTTGTTCGGGGGAAGCCGGGCACTGGCCGACGCCAACAACCTGATCTGGCAGCTTCAGCACCACCGAGCACCGGCACTGGACTTGCTGGTGGTCTCGATCCGGTCCGACCGCGCCTCGTACCGCGCCGGAGAACAGCTGGCCAGAGCGCACCGTCCACCGCTTGAGCTATGGACCCTGGCGCTGCCACGCGGCGCCCACAACTTCGCCACCTTCAACGCCGTGCTGCCCACCTGCTTCGGATGGCTCTCACGCCTCGTGCCAGCTCCGCTCACCGCCATACCATCGGTCGACGGCGTCAGCCCCGCGCTCCATCGCCAAGACCCACGGGCCAACCACGACCTACCGGCACCCCTGGCGCACGACGCGCGCCGCACGTCACCACGGCAGCCATGCGGCCGGCAGCAAACAACTGCCACCCGCCGCTGTCCATAGGACGTGACCCGAAAGACGTGACGACCGACTGGTTGACAGAATGAGACCGTCCCACGTGGTCGCTGTTTCTTTGGCCTTGACCGTGACGGGATCACCATGTGTGACTGAGCTGCTTCTGTGTTGGCTCCAGCCTTGCCAGTGACCCGTGGGCTCTCGGCACTCAAGCTTATGGTCCTAGTCGGAGCAACCCGTGCTGCTCACCGCCTGTTTCCGCCGCTGTACCGAAAGCAGGCCCTGGCGCGGTATCGCTTGGCCCGAGCGTCTCGGTTGATGACCGCCCAAACGCTGCTCCGGGTACACGTACGACGCGTTGATCGATACCACCGACGTAGTGTGCGACGCCGTCGAAACCGGAGCCGCGTGGCAGCAAGCGCTGGAAGCCGGTTCTAGCAGCCGTGCTGGGCCACCCGTCGGCGTCGCCTGGCCCGTCGGCGGGGTCGCGGCGGCGCAGCACGAGCACGTCGGTGATGGCCTGCGTTCCGGCGGCGCGCTGGTGCGCGGACATCGGCAGTCGCACCGCGGCGACCAGGTCGGACATGGCGGCGATCTCGCGGCGGGCGGCCGGGTTGGTCGCGTCCATCGTGTAGTGGCTGGTCAGCACTGTCACGACGCCGCCGGGGCGGGTCAGGGCGAGGGACTTGATGATGAAGTGGTTGTGCAGCGAATGGCCGCCGCCGTTGTGCACGGGGTCGTGGAGGGCGACTTTGCCGAATGGGACGTTGCCGATGACCAGGTCGAGGTAGTCGCGGGGCATACGGGTATGGGCGAAGGATTCCTGACGGATGTCGGCGTGCGGGTACAGATGCTGGGCGATCGCTGCGGTGGTCGGGTCCAGCTCGACCCCGAACAGGGCGCTGTCCTTGGCGGTGACCGCGGCCGGCGCTAGGCCGATGAAGGTGCCGGCGCCGCAGCCCGGCTCGAGCACCCGAACGGGCTCGCTCTCGGCGCCGAATCCTGCGTCGGTGACGACGTCCCACATGGTCTGCGCGAGCGCGGCGTCGGTGTAGTGGGCGTTGAGGGTGGTCTTGGACGCGGCCCGCCATTCGCGTTCGTCGAGCAGCTGCTTCAACTCCGCGCGGGCGGCGGCGAACCGTTCGCTGCGTTCGTCGAATACGGCAGGGACGGCCCCCCAGCCGGACCAGCGGGCGATCACTTGCTGCTCGTCGCCGGTGGCGGGCCGGGCGGCCGTCTGCAGCTCGCGCAGCAACGTCAGTGCGGCGACGTTGGCGGTCACCTTCGCAGCCGCGCCGCCCGGTGCGAGGTCGTCTTGGGTGGCGGCCCGAAACGTCGCCGGCGTTAGGTCGTGGGGTGGCTCGTCGTGCCGCTGTCGGAGTCGCTGGTCTGGTCGAGGTAGGTCTTGCGTAGGCCCGGGTCGTCGTCCAGGTCGTGGTAGTTCGGATGGTCCTCGGTCATCACCACCGGCAGCCACGGCGCTTCGGCCGGGTACTGGCTCGGCAGCTCGTCGTCCTCCTGGTCGTACTCCGGGTGTTCCGGCTCGGCCGGGAGCAAGATCAGCTCCCGGAGCACCTGGCTCTCTGCTGTCATCCGTGCCATGCGAAGCCTCCCCACTTTCTCCAGGTAGCCCTCCCCGCCCGGGTCGTCTCCGGCCAGGTCCGCTGCCAGCTGATCTATCTGGGCCTCCGCTTCCAGACCCAATCTCGAAAAGAACTCCTCCGGGTCCGGGATCTGGCTCAGCTCGCTCGGCCGCCACTTCGCCCAGTGCTGCCGCGCCATCTGCCCGTACGGGTTCGGCGGCGGTGGGTTGGTGCTGGTCTCGCTCATCGCCTTCCCCTTCCTTCCCCGCGTCGGCGGCCGGTCCCCACAGCAGCGAATCGAATGACAGCTGCCCGTCTGCGACGTCGTGCCGTTTGCCCCTTCCAACCATGCTCGTAGCTTCCTCACGAGTGTCGCACCGTAGAGGGCGTCGGCGACGCTGTGGCACTCGTGGCGGGGCGTGAGGTGAGGCGTCGGGTGTCAGTACACGGTGTCACGCTCAGATTCCGTACAGGCGGACTGAGGGGTGGCCGAGAATGACAGCGATGACCGTGCGAGTTCCGGTGGGCGCGGTGCCGCGTCGTGCTGGCCATTTCGGTGCCTGGCGTGCGCTGACCGCGGTCCCGGCCATGGTCGGCAGCGTGCTGCTGCTGATCGTGCTGTTCGGATGGATGGGCGAGTGGGAAGGCGCCGTGCTGCTGGGCTGGATCGGATCCGGCGCAGCCGTGTTTTCGCGGGTTGGTGAGAGTGTCGCGGTCCGAGTCGCTGCCGGTTCTCGTCGGCCGACCAAGGCGCAGGTTGCGCTGCTTGCTCCGGCGTGGTCGGCGGCGCTGGCCCGGGCCGGGCTGGCCGCGAGCGAGGTGGACTTCTACGTGCAGCGCAGCCGTGAGCCGAATGCGTTCGCGGCCGGTGGCCCAGCCAACCGCTGGTCATTCACATGACCGTCGATCACAAGTACACCCTCAACGTGCCCTCCGGCGTTTCCCGGCCCGACGTCCAGAAGGCTCGCCACACTGGGCCCAAGCAAGGCTTCGCCGGAGTGGCACACCTGAAGGCGGGCAAGCACACACTCTGCCCGTACGCCGTTAACATCGGCCCAGGGCAGCAGACCTCGTTCGGTTGCTTCACGGTCACCGTGAAGTAGGCACCACGTTCAGCTGGGCCGGGTCAGCTCGGCCCACATCCTGAGGACGACCATTCCGAGCTGACAGCGATGCGGTAAGCGGACCAACGTGCCTCGGAGCGTGACCCCACCGACACTGAGGTTCTGCGTGAGGGTAGGCCACCGACAATTTCGCTGGCGGCCCATGCCTGAGCCGCTGCAACCACCGGCGGGGAGCGCAGCACACGCTTCTGGACCCGGTGTAGTCCTAACCGCCTCAGCGCCGCTTGGCGCGGTGAAGCCTCAACCTACACAGCGTCCCGCAGGGGATCCCTATACGCCGACGCCCCTTGGCCTGCGGCGCTCAGTGACCGTGCGGAATACCGCTGCAAGAACCGTGTCACTTATCGGCGTGGGTCACAGAAGGGGGCTCGGTGCAACGGGGTGAACGCCTCCTGGCAGAGCGTTGGGTAGGGGTGTGTCCCAGACTGGCAGCACGTGGGACATCGGCGAACAGCGCGGGATCGGGGCCTGTGCGGGGATTGTCAACACCCACTGCACTGCCAATCGTCGATGAGCAGGCGGCACCACAGCGTGGGCGTGGCGTTGCGCTGCGTGGTCAACTCCCGGCCTACGGTCATCTCGGCGGCGACGCCGCGAGCCGCTGGTTGGCCTGTGGAGGTGAAAAGGGGGATCGACGTGGGTAAGAACAGGGGCGGCCTTCACCGGTTCGGGGTGCTGCGATCGGTTGGTGAGGTAGCAGCAGCCCTGGCCGCGGCGGTGCTGCTGCTCGCCGCCGGCTGCGCCGATCCAACACCACCGGGAGCAGCGCCTGTTCTTGCGCCGTCGAGCTCGCAGCGACCGCCGGGTACTCCGATGAATACGGCCGGCATGC
Source organism: Jatrophihabitans lederbergiae (assembly GCF_031845305.1). Taxonomy (NCBI): domain Bacteria; kingdom Bacillati; phylum Actinomycetota; class Actinomycetes; order Jatrophihabitantales; family Jatrophihabitantaceae; genus Jatrophihabitans; species Jatrophihabitans lederbergiae. The sequence goes on from NZ_JAVREH010000040.1 coordinate 25,402, forward strand.
CGGTGACTGCGTCACCGACCACGGCACCCGTCCAGCTGCCCGGCGGGGACGGGTCTTGTTCCCGGCCGCCGACTGGTGGCGCTGTATGGCCACCCGGGGACCTCGGCGCTGGGGGTGCTCGGTGCGCAGGACCTGCCGTCGAGCATTGCCCGCGCGAAGAAGCTCGCCGCCTCCTATGCCCCGCTCAGTGACGTACCCGTGGTCCCCACCTTTGAGATCATCGCCACGACCGCCAGCTCCGAACCCGGTGACGACGGGGACTACTCGTCGGAGTCGACGGTAACCTCGTTGCAGCCGTGGGTCGAGCAGGCCAGCGCGGCGGGCATGTATGTGGTGCTCGACCTGCAGCCCGGCCGCGCCGACTTCCTCGACCAGGCCCGCCGCTACACCGATCTGCTGCGCTTACCCGGGGTCGGGCTGGCCTTGGACGCGGAGTGGCATCTGGAGCCGGGACAGAGACCGCTGGCACAGATCGGCGGTGTCGACGCCGCCGACATCAATGCCGTCACCGCCTGGCTGGCCGAGCTCACCGCCACGGCGCACCTGCCACAGAAACTGCTCGTGCTGCACCAGTTCCAGCTGTCGATGATTCGCAACGAACAGAACCTTGATACCCGTCATCCGGAGATCCAGTTGCTGATCCACATGGACGGCAACGGTTCGCCCGCCCTCAAGAACGCCACCTGGCGTGCGGTGACCGCCACCGCACCGGCAGGCATGCCCTTGGGTTGGAAGAACTTCTACCGCGAGGACACCCCGATGCTCGACCCCGCCCAGACCATGGCCCACCACCCCGCGCCGCTGATGATCTCCTACCAATAGGCCGGCCCAGCGACACGCCCGGGAGAGTGCGGCAAGCGCAACCCACGCAACAAGCCAACGATGCAAACGGGCCGAAGGCGGCCGCCGCTCTGCCGCTCGTCCTGGGCATCATGCTGTTCAGCCACAGGACGGGGAGGGCCCTGTTGGAATTTATGCCGCCCGCCGAGGCCGAGCAGCAGTTGAAGCTGGGCCCTCGACTGATAGTCGTCACCGGGCAAGCTGGCTCGGGCAAGACGACGTTGGCGCACCGGTTGGCCGCCGCCGTGGGCTGTCCGGCGATCTGTCGCGATGAGATCAAGGAAGGCATGGTCCACGCCCACGGACCGGGATTTCAATCGGCGATCGGCGACCCGCTCACGCGACGGACCTATCCGCTGTTCTTCGCGGTGCTCCGGCTCCTGCTCGACGGCGGCGTGACCGTCGTCGAGGAGGCGGCGTTCCAGCATCATCTGTGGGAACGCGGGCTGAGCCCACTAGTGTCGCGCTAGGGAAGTAACGTTACTTCGTGGGATCATGATGTATGCCGTTGACTGTGGGTGTGCAGGTTTCCGAACGTGACCGTGAGGTGCTGGCGTCGTGGACGCGGTCACCGTCGCTGCGCGCCGGGCTCGCGCAGCGGGCCCGGGTGGTGTTGCTGGCTGCAGACGGTGTCGGGACGGCCGAGATCGTGCGGCGGGTCACGTTGAGCAAGCCGGCGGTGATCGGCTGGAAACGGCGTTACGCCGCTGAGGGGCTCGCCGGGTTGGACGATCGGCCGAAGTCGGGTCGTCCGGTGGTGATCGACCCGGTGCAGATCGTGCTCGCGACGCTGGAGCCGCCGCCCGAACAGTTGGGCGTGACGCATTGGTCCAGCCGGCTGCTTGCCGCTCATTTGGGGATCAGCGACTTCACCGTGTCTAGGACGTGGAAGAAGTGGGGGCTGCAGCCTTGGCGGCGCGAGACGTTCAAGTTCTCCACCGATCCGGAGTTGGAAGCCAAGATCCGCGACGTAGTCGGCCTCTATCTGAACCCGCCGGACAAGGCGATCGTGCTGTGCGTGGACGAGTTGGGTCGGGCCGGGGCGCACCACTGTTCAGAGGAACAGCGTGTTTCCCCGACCCGCCCACCGAACCCGGCGTGCGCGTCTCCACGCACCGGGCTCTCCACGGACTGATGCCAGTCGGCGTTGATCATGTCGTGGTCGTCGCCCAGGGTGTCGCGATGTTCGAAGCCCGGTAGCGGTAACGGCTGACCGTCACCGATTGTGGCTGGAACAGCACGATGTCGTCCTCGGTTGGCCGCCAGTTCACATAAAAGCGGCGGAAGAGGACGGCCCACTTCGTTTTGCGATATCGGCGCTTGATCCATCGGAGTACTCGACGCCACGCGTACTCGTCGAGATAGCCGAAGGTCGCCTTCGACACGCCGTGTCGGAAGTAGGTGCACCAGCCCCGCAGCACCGGATTGAGCTGGCGCAGCAGGGCCGCGAGCGACGGATGAGCTGTCCGTCGAGTCAGCGCGCGGACCCGCCCAATGATGCCCGCGAGGGCCTTCTTGGACGGGTAGGTATAGACCACGCGCTTCGCCGTTCCTGGCTTGCGCCGCCGCTGGATGCGGAAGCCCAAGAAGTCCAGACCCTCGTCGATATGGCTGACCCTGGTCTTGACCGCCGACAGGCGCAAACCCATCGGGGCCAGGACCTGCGCGACGTCCTCACGCAGCACCTCGGCGTCGGAGCGGCTGCCATGAACCAACACGACGAAGTCGTCGGCCTATGTCGACCGCCGGATTATGCCGCGTGAGGGTCGAGGGCCCTTGCTGATGCTGGGTGATCTCGCGGGCTGGTCGGCATAATCCGGGTCGGCCGGGCTCGGGGTCAGAGACTGTCGAGGAAGGC
>NZ_JAVREH010000041.1:0-27373 GCF_031845305.1 Jatrophihabitans lederbergiae
GTTGCGTCAAATGAGTGGTCACCTGTCAGCAGCTCACCCACCACCCTGCACTCGACCTGGACCGGTGAAATCTCAGGGGCTCCTGCCAGCCGCCGCGAACCGCCGGGTCACCCCGGCCCTCCCATTAGGTGATGTCAGATGTCCAGACCCGGTCGAGCTGCCCGGTGTCCCACGTGCGTTTGACCAGGTCGGGCGGGGTGGCCCGCCCGGCGTCGGCGATCGTGGTGACGGTGGTGAACTTGCGAGGGCTGATACCGCGCAGATGTTGGCGTCTCATCGACGCCGCGACGGTCTTGCGCGAGACGGTCTCTCCGTCCTCGCGCAGGTCGGCCAGGATCCGTGGCGAGCCATATACCTCGTCAGAGGCGGCGTGAAACGCGGCGACCTTGGCGTCCAGCCCGCCGCGCCGAACCACGGTCGGGCTCGGCCCGGCCGCCTGCGCGGCCGACCATTTGTAGTAGCCCGAGCGGGACAGCTCGAGCAGTGCGGCCATCTTGGTGATCGTGTAGTTAGTCTTCTCCGCGTTGATCAACCGGAACATGTCTACCGGTTCTGATCGGAGGCGAAGAAGACCGCCGCGGCCTTTTTCAGGAACGACCGGTCCAAACGCAGATCGGCGTTCTCCGCCCGGAGCCGCTCGAGCTCGGCCCGCTCGTCGACATCCAACGCCCGGCTACCGCCCTGGGCAGCGGGCTGAGCCGACGCGACCCACCGGCCCAGCAGCTGCGCCCCGATACCGATCTCGGCCGCGACGTGCGCGATCGGCCGTCCCGTCTCGGTCACCAACCGCACGGCCCCAGCCCGGAACTCCGGAGTGAACTTTTTACGAGAACCTGGCATGTGAACATCCTCCCGCGCGACCCCAAGATCACGCGATCAATGTCCACCCCAGACGGGTCAACCCCAGCTCCTCTCTGGTCAAGTTGATCAGTTCGGCATCGGTCATGTCGTCGAGCCAGGCGCCGGTGACGATACGGCGGCGGCGTTGGTCGAGTCCGAGCCGGTTTACAAGAGCTGGGCCTGGACGCAGCAGGGCAAGCATTGGTGTCCGGTTCCGTCGTGGCGACAGTCCTGTTCACGTCGGCGCGCTGCCTCTCGGCTGGCGCGCCACCGTTGGCGCAGCACTCGGACCGCGGTCTGCAGCGACACGAGGTGATCATAGGCGGGCTCGGGGGAACGGCCGGCGTCGGGCAGGGAAACTTTTCACTGGATGTTGTCGGGTCGTTCGTGCCGTGCTCGGCCGGCCGGAAGCGCAGCGTGTACCTATTCATGCTCCGGCCACCTGAGGTACGCCAGACGGCAACGAGGGTCATTCACGATCTGTAACGGCCGTTAGAAGTTCATCGCGTTGGTTGTGACGCAGGTTGTGAGGAGTCCGCATGTCCAGCTCAATCCGTCTCGCGCTGTCTGTCGGCGCCGTTGTCAGTGTGGCGGCGTTGGTCACTGGTTGCTCGTCGTCCTCGGGCGGAACTCCTGCGGCCAGCAGCGCGGCCGCCGCCCAGTCGCCGACCTCGTCGTCAACGCCCGCCTCGCCGGCGTCGCCCGGCGGGGCGGGCACGCCGCTGGTCGTGTATTCGGCGCAGGGGTATGACGCGCCGGTGACGAAGGCGTTCACGGCGGCGACCGGCATTGCGGTGAAGTTGGTGGATGACAGCACCGGCCCGTTGTTGACGAAGGTCGCGGCGGAGAAGAACAACCCGCAGTGGGGCTTGTTGTGGGTCGACGGGGATACCGCGTTCGCTGCCTTGGACAAGCAGGGTCAGTTGCTTCCGTACACGCCGACCGCAGCCCTGAACTCGGTAGGCAAGGCACTCGTGCCGGCGGATCATTCCTATGTTCCGGTCAGCACCACCGTGATGGCGGCGTTGATCTACAACAGCGCCCGAACGTCGGCGGTGCCGGCGTCGTATCAGGACCTGCTCGGTTCACAGTATTCCGGCAAGGTCGGGATGAATGACCCGTCCCAGTCGGGTCCGACGTACCCGTTCATCGCGGGTCTGATGAATCAGCTGGGCGGCCAGTCCGGCGGCGTCGCTGCCGGGGAGGACTACCTGAAGAAGCTGAAGGCCAACGGGCTGCACGTGTTTCCCACCAACGGCGACACGCTGCACGCTCTGGAAACCGGGCAGATCACCTACGGTCTGATCCAGAGCTCCGCGGCCGCGGGCGAGGTCGCCAAGGCGCCGAAGAACGCCAACTTCAACGCCAAGCTCGCCTACCTGCCCCAGTCGACCCTGCTGCCCGGGGTGATCGGTATCGACAAGGCCGCCCCGGCGCAGGTGCAGGACGAGGCGAAGAAGTTCGTTGAGTTCGTCCTGTCGCCAGCTGGTCAGGATGCGATGAAGACCGGTGACCCGAAGGGTGATTCGCTGTTCTGGCCGGTCGTGCCCGGCATAACGGCACTTGCTGACCTGCCGGCGTTCCCGGCCGCCTACCAGAAGATCGACCCCTATTTCTGGGGGCCGTTGGAGAACCAGGTCAACACGTTCTTCGACAGCAGCATCAAGTAGCGACGTGACCACCGTTGTCCCATCGGCGCATTCGGCCGCCGTCCCGACATCGGACGGCGGCGGCCCCGACGGCGCGAGGTTGAGCCTGTCGAGGTTCCGTAGCTGGCCCTGGCTGCTGTTCTGGCTGCTGATCGTGGCGATCCTGGTGCTGCCGATCGTGTTGTTCCTGCTGGTCGCGTTCAGCCCACGCCTGCTGGGTCAGGGGCCCGCGTGGTTCACGCTGCAAGGCTTCCGGGATGCGCTCACCGGCACGCTGCTGCGGGGCACGCTGAACTCCCTGGTTGTCGGTATTGCCGCCGCCGGCGTGGCCACCGCGGCCGGCGCCGGGGTCGCGTGGAGTGTGTTGCGCACCGATGTTGTGGGCAGGCGGCTGTGGGCCGGGTCGATGTTTGCGTTGCTGCTGGGCCCGTCCTACCTGATCGCGCTCGGGTGGGAGCGGCTGCTCGAACCCGCGGGTGTCCTGGAGCTGCTCGGAGTGCCGGTCACCGGGTTCAGACACGTGTTCTACGGCCCGGTGGGTGTGGTGGTGGTGCTGGCTGTGAAGGGGGTGCCCTTCGCCTATCTCGCGCTGTCGGGTGCGCTGCGGGGTTTGGGTGAGGAGTTCGAGGCGGCGGCGCGGGTCCACGGCGGTGGCCCGACGGCGGCCGCTCGCGTGGTACTGGCGCTGCTGGCGCCGGCGTGCTGGTCGGCATTTGCGATCGTGTTCGCGGAATCGGTGAGCGATTTCGGGGTTGCGGCGACGCTGGCCAACGACGCGCACTTCCCCGTCGCGACGTTCACGCTGTACAACGCCATCGACAACTTCCCCGTCCAGTTTCCCGTTGCCGCTGCGGTGGGGTGGGTCCTGATGGCCATGGCCGGTCTGGCGTTGCTGGCCCAGACCCGCGCATTGCGGGGGCGCAGTTACCGAGTCCTCGGAGGCCGAAGCCGGCCCGCTCGCCGAAAGCACCTTGCGCGCACCAGCCACCTGTTGGCCGTCACAGGCCTCGCCGGACTGGTGGCAATCGGTCTAGGGGTTCCCATGTTCGGGGCGATCTCGGCGTCACTGACCGACGGTCTCGGCTCGCTGCTGGGCAGCCATCGCCTGACATTGGCCAACTACAGCCGCGTGCTGCACAGCCCCGCGCTGCGGGCTCCGCTGCAGTTCTCAGCCGAGCTCGCAGCCCTCACCGCAACAGTCACCGCGATCCTGGGGCTGGTAGCTGCCCGGCTGCTGTCCACGCGAGGTAGCCGCATCACCGGCCGGGTGCTGGATCTGTTGCTGCTGACGGCGGTGGCGCTGCCGGGGATCGTGTTCGCTGCGGGCTACATCTTCACCTACAACCTCCCGCTGACCAATCGGCTCGGGCTACACCTCTACGGAACGTCTGCCTTGCTGTTGTTGGGATATCTGGCCACCGCATTACCCTCGACATCCCGGGTCCTGCTGGGCAGCGTAAGTCAAGTTCAGGAGTCACTGCGCGAAGCGGGTCGGGTGCACGGCTCGGGCATGTTCGCCTCCTGGCTGCGCACGGTGCTGCCGCTGCTGGCGCGCCCGCTGGTCGCTGCCTGGGTCCTCACCTTCGCCGGGACACTGCTGGAGCTGCCGGTGTCCCAGCTGCTCTACCCGCCGGGCAAACCCCCGGTGTCGGTCGGCATCACCAAAGCGCTAGCCAACTACGACTACGGCGGCGGAACAGCCATGGAAGTACTGGCGATCGGGTTCGCCCTGCTCGTGGTCGCCGTCGTCTGGACGCTGTTTCAGCTGCTCACCCCAGCCGGGTGGCGGCGCGTAGGAGGAACCCGATGAGCACACCTACCCAGCCTGCGCTGGGCCATCACGTCCAGGTCAGCGGAGCCGTCAAACGCTACGGTGATTGTGCCGCGCTCGACGGAGTCGACTTCGAGGTCGAACCGGGCCAGTTCCTGGTCCTGCTCGGCCCGTCAGGTTCAGGCAAGTCCACGCTCGTGCGCAGCCTGGCCGGCATCGAACGGCTCGATGAAGGCCAGGTCCGACTCAGCGGCCAGCTCGCCAGCGCCGGCAGCCGGCACCTGCCACCAGAGCGGCGCAACCTCGCGATGGTGTTTCAGGACTACGCACTGTGGCCCCACCTCACCGTGCTGGGCAATGTCGGCTACGCCCTGCGGCGACGGCGACTGGACAAGTCGAGCGCGCGTGAGCGGGTGCACGCCGCTCTGGAGCGGGTCGGGCTCGGTCGGCACGCCGAGCGGTACCCGCACGAGCTGTCCGGGGGAGAGCAGCAGCGCGTGGCGCTGGCGCGTGCGGTCGTAGCCCAACCCCAGTTGCTGCTCTTTGACGAACCGCTGTCCAACCTCGACGCCGACCTGCGGGAACGACTCCGAGTAGAAATCGCCACCCTGACCCGGGAAAGCGCCGCCACCGCCGTCTACATCACGCACGACCAATCCGAGGCGTTCGCCCTGGCCGACACGATCGGCGTCCTGGACAAGGGCAAGCTGATCCAGCTCGCCGGACCTGAGGAGGTCTACCGCAGACCGGCGACGCCGTTCGTTGCGCGATTCACCGGCGTCGCGGGGGAACTGAGCGGCCGGGTCGTGCACCCTGGCCCCGAGCACACCCACATCCGCGTCGGGGACCTCGTGCTTCGCGCCAGGTCCATCGGCCCGGTGCGCGCAGGAGACGCCGTCCGGCTGATTATCCGACCCGCAGCGACCCGCATCACCGCCGACCCGCACGGCAGCGAGCAGCCCACGAACGTGCTCCACGGCAACGTGATCGACGTCGCCTACCGCGGCCGTGGCTATGACCACGTGATCGCCGCCGGTCCGCACCTGATCTCCGCGGTCCATGACGCACAGGCCCACCCACGCGGCGAGCGGGTGACCGTCCAGCTCGACCCCGAGCAGTGCCTGGCCTACACAACTGACGCGCCCAAGGAGCCAGGTAGCGGAAGTCACCCATCGAATCTAACCACTGTTAGTATGAACCCTGTCGCGCCACTCGATGCCGGCGCGGCGTCCGAACCAGCGAGGAGCACTTCGTGAGCGGTTCAGCCCTGTTCATTGCGGTATTTCTGGCCTGCATCGTGGAAGCGGTCGAGGCCCTGACGATCATTTTGGCGGCTGGCACAGCTCGGGACTGGCGCTCGGCGATCATCGGCCTGTTCGCGGGCCTGCTTACTCTGGCGGTCATCATCGCCGCGCTCGGGCCGGCCGTGTCTGCCATCCCGCTGGGTGGCCTGCGGCTTTTCGTTGGAGGATTGCTGCTCGTGTTCGGGTTGCAATGGCTACGCAAAGCGATCCTGCGGGCCAGCGGCAACAAGGCCCTGCACGACGAGGCGTTGATCTTCAAAACTGAACTGGCCGCAGCCCAGCAAGCTTTACCGGAGCGGCGCGGTCTGGTAGCCGACTGGTACGCCTTCACCCTGTCGTTCAAGGGCGTGGTGCTCGAGGGCCTGGAAGTGGCATTCATCGCGCTGACCTTCGGCAGCAACCAGCACAACATTCCGCTGGCCGCCACCGCAGCCGCCGCAGCAGTCCTGTTGGTCGCCGCAGTCGGGGTCGCGGTCCGCGCGCCGCTGGCGCGAGTTCCGGAGAACAGCATGAAGTTCATCGTCGGCATCATGCTCACCGCGTTCGGGATGTTCTGGGGCGCTGAAGGTGCCGGGGCGCACTGGCCCGGCTCGGACGCCGCGCTGCTCGTCCTCATCCCCGCCATCGGCCTCTACGCCCTGGCCATGGTCGCCCTGTTCCGGCATAAGCCAGCCAACACCGGCGCGGTCCCTGTCGCTATGGCGACCAGCCATGGAGGAACCCACTCATGATCAGCAAACTCCGAGCATTCGCGGCGTTCTGGTATGACTTCATCATCGGCGACGACTGGCGCGTCGCCGTCGGCGTGGCCCTCGCCTTCGCCGCCACCTACCTGGCCAGCCGCTCCACCAGCGTGGCCCTGTGGTGGATCGTGCCCATCGCCGTCCTCATCCTGCTGCCGCTCAGCATCCACCGCGTCACCCGGCGCGCGACCAGCTAGCAGCCCAGAAAGTACAGTCGGATCGGGCGAGGGGGTCAATCCCCCTCGCCCTCTTCGATGTATACCCGGGTGGCGTAGGCCTCCAGGGCCTGCTCGCACCCATAGAGCGCCTCCGACGCGCTTGCCTGCGCCGGGGCGCCGAACACGTCACGCTTGTTCACTTTGGCATACCAGTTACGGAGCTTGGTCAGCTCCACCTCGTTCTCCTCCAGCTCACCGTAGGTGAAGTGATCCGCGGCGTATTCCTTGTCCAGACCCGCGTGGAAGTCGCGGCACTTGTCCAGGATCTCCTCATACTCGCTATCCCGTGCCGCCTGGAACAGCGCGACGACGTCCTGATCGCCGACCAGCGCCGAGCACGACAACAGCACCGCTGTACCGTCCATCTCCAGAATCTCCCGTCGCAGCCTGCGTAACGCCCGTTCAGCGTGCTCGCCGGCCGGCAACGCCGCTGCCGAGTTCTGCAGGTACACCGCCCCCAGCGACTTCAACCGGCGCCACACCGCAGCCCGCAGCCGGGTCGGCTCCGACGGAATCCGATACACCAACAACAACCACCGATCAGCTGAGCCGCCCCCCGCTCCGCTGCCTGCGGTCGACAACTGAAGCCCCGACTCCGTCTCGGCTTCCGTCACGCTGCCAGTCTGCCTGATCGGCGAAGGGTGCGATGGACCTTTCATCACCGGGCGCGTACCTTGCACGCTCGGGGCAGTGCCGAGGTCGGCTCGGGAGTTGAAAACACGCGCCCCGTAATAAGACGCGATCCGGCCGAAGCGAAGTTTCCGAATGGCGGGTAGGCGCAGATGAGCGGTTATTGGTCGTCGTGGCCAAACCCGCTGGCGCCCAGGAAGATCAGGCCGCCCGGTTTGAGGCTGTCACCGGTTGTCGGCACTGATGACACCATTCCGGTGTTGAGATTGATGCGACCAAGATAGTTGGGGCCCGGTTGGGCCGGGGCGTTGTTGGCACCCGCCGGTGTAACGGAGGTGGGGCACCCCCGGAAAAGCGGTCCCGTAACCACCACGATGGTGTTGTCGGTCGAGTCGCTGGTAACCAGTGCTCCGGTGCGGGCAGTGGCCCACGCGGTGTCATCCACGGCCTGGCTGAGCTTGAGGACCTGAAGCTGCTGCTCATCGGTGTCCAGGTGTGCGGCATATACCTGCTGCTGGTCACCCTGGCTGTCAAGCATCACGTCACCGGCGAAGCGCGGGCTCCCGGCAGGGCACCACGGTGCTTGAGTCGGGATCGGCCAGGGCTTGGTTGTTGCTCTGGCCGTGGCTGCTGCCGGTGTTGGCGACCGAGGCGGTGCTCGAGTCATAGAACGGGGCCGCGGACAACTTCGCCACTCCACCGACTAAATGCACCTGGTACAAGGCGGCCCCGACGTTGCCGGCGGCCGGCGCGGAGGCCGCGACATACATCTGTCCATGGGAGGACGTGATGGAGTCAGTGCCCTTCGCCGTGGGGCAGCGGGTTGGCGTCATAGCGGTAGTTCACGATGGCGAGCAATGCTTGAAACCTGTGGTTGAGGCAGGGTGGGACGTACCTCCCGGTAGCCATGTGGTGATCGAGCAAGGCCGGCGCGGCAACGCTGGTCGGGAAGGTAGGTCCGTGCTCAAGGTAGTGGAGACAGGCGGTTCGGGGCAGGTGTCGCCGGCTGAGGTGCCGGCGGAGTTCGTTGTTGGATGAGATCGCGCGTGAGGTGCGCGGCGGATGCTGGTGGCGGCGCTGCGGGCGGAGGTCGACGCCTACGTCGACGCGCTGGTCGAGCAGGTCGATGAGGATGGGCACCGGTTGGTGGTGCGCAATGGGCGTCACGACCCGCGCACGGTGACGATGACGGTCGGGGCGGTCGAGGTGCGGGCGCCGCGGGTCAACGACAAGCGGGTTGATGAGGTCAGCGGTGAGCGTAAGCGGTTCGCCTCGGTGATGCTGCCGACATGGTGTCGCCCGCAGCCCGAAGATCAGCGAGGTGCTGCCGCTGCTCTACCTCCACGGCCTGTCCGGTGGCGACTTCGTGCCCGCGTTGGAGCAGTTCCTCGGCACGAGCGCGGGGCTTTCGGCCTCGACGATCACCCGGCTTTGTGAGCAGTGCCAAGACGAACAACACCTGTTCGCGAAGCGGGATCTGTCGGGCGTGGACTACGTCTACGTGCGGGCCGACGGCATCCACGTCAACATCGGTCTGGAGGAGCACAAGCTGTGTCTGCTGGTGCTGATCGGGGTCCGCGCCGACGGGTCGAAGGAGTTGATCACCCTGTCCGACGGTTACCGGGAATCGAGTCGTGGGCTGATCTGCCGCGTGATGCCAAGCGCCGCGGCATGCGGGCCCGGTGCTGGCCGTCGGCGACGGCGCGCTCGGGTTCTGGGGCGGACTGCGCGAGGTGTTCCCCGGCACAAAGGAGCAGCGGTGCTGGTTCCATAAGGCCAGCAACGTGCTCGCTGCGATGCCCAAATCCGCGCACCCGGCCGCGAAGAAGGCCCTCGCCGAGATCTGGGGCGCGGAAGACAAGACCCACGCCAGGACCGCAGCAAAGGCGTTCATGGAGCTGTTCGGGGCGAAGCTCGGCAAGGCCGCCGCGAAGATCACCGACGACCTCAAGCAGCTGCTCGCATTCTATGACTACCCGCCGAACACTGGGTCCAGCTGCAGACCACGAACCCGATCGAGTCCACCTTCGCCACCGTCGGCCACCGCACCAAGATCACCCGCGGCCCCGGGGCGAAGGCCGCCGGCCTGGCTATGGCCTACAAGCTGATCATCGCCGCCCAGGACCGGTGGCGGACCGTCAACGCGCCACATCTCGTCGCCCTCGTCCGCGCCGGCGCGGTGTTCGTGAACGGCAAACACGTCGAAGGAACAGATGACCAAGACCACCAGCCCGACCTGGCCGAGACTGCCGCATGACCCCCGCCGTCGGCACCGTTCACCACATCGAGGTGTGGGTGCCCGACCTACACCGGGCCGCTGCCCAGTGGGGCTGGCTACTCGCTGCGCTCGGCTACCAGCCCTTCCAAGACTGGGCCAACGGCCGCAGCTGGCGCCTCGGCGACACCTACATCGTCATCGAGCAGTCACCAGCGCTGACAGCAACCGAGCACGACCGGCAGCGGCCCGGTCTCAACCACCTCGCCTTCCACGCCGGCGACCGCGCCACAGTTGACACGCTCACCCAGCTCGCGCGAGACAACGGCTGGACGTTGATGTTCACCGACACCCACCCGCACGCCGGCGGCACCGGCCACTACGCCGCCTACCTCAACAACACCGACGGCTACCAGATCGAACTCCTCGCCAGCAACCCGTGACCACATAATCGAGGTCCACAGGTATAGACAATTGCTCACCCAGCAGGTCCGCGATCTTCAGCGACCGCGCGCGCACGACGCGAACTGATCACGCTCGTAGAAATACCAACGTCCTAGGCTCAGTCGCTGTTATTGCTGCGCCAGCTTCTGATGGCGAGCAAAGGTGGCCTCGCTGAGCCTCGCTGATTGAGCCAGGCCACCCTAGTCCGAACGAGCGTGACGCCGTCTTGGCCGCTGGACACAGGAAGGCTGCTTCACAGGCACCGCGCAAGGGAGCGGGCCGCGACCATGTGGATGTTGGGCGGGCAGTCGGGCACTACCGGTTGTCGTTGGCTAGGTCGTTGGCGAACTCGTCCGGTTCCTCGCTCTAAGGTGTGGAGTTGGTGGCGGCCTCACGCGCAACGTCGTGGGTCTGCGCGTGCCGCCCTTCAGTGCCGCCTTGGTCAGAGTAAGGCTGGCGACCGTCACCCGTGCTGTGATCGTCGTTCCTGGCCACGGTGGTCTCCTCTGCTGCGGGCGGAAGGTCCGTCCGTAACTTACAGGGTAGCCCGCAGACAGTTGACTCGACGGTCTGCTGCACTGGCCGAGCAACACCGGTTGCGATCCCCGTTGTTCAGAGCGCAACCTAGACGGACTGCGGCAAGATGTTGCGCCGACTTTTCGCACGCAGGCGCACGATGATCTGCTGACCTGCGGGACGTCGACGTACCGAACCTCCGCGGGGCACCGGCCTGAGCGGTCGTAGTGGCCACCACAAAGATTCAAGTGAGAAGGAATGCGGCACAGGTCGCCGTCAACGGCGTCCGCGGACAACCAGCGGCTTTACGTCGTAGTCGGCCCGCGCCTGCTCAACCGTCCAAGCGTTGGCCGCGCCCCAATCGGAGAGCTGGGCGAAGATCGGAGCCAGGCTTGCGCCAAGGTCGGTGATCTCCTACTCAACCCGGAGCGGCACTTCGGCGTACTGGTGTTGTCGATCTAGGAGGGCTCCTGAACAATCTGCGTGGCTCGCCTGTTGGCACCCGTTCTTGGGATGATCTTCGTGTCCAGGGACGGTCGGAGAGTCAGCGGGATCTGTTGGATGTCGAGTCGGTGGCGGGTCATCTGCTGAAACCGGGCAGTGTGTTCGCGTTCCCGGCCACGGATCGCCGCCGGTTGTTCCCGGAGGTGTTGTTCGAGGACTTGTTCCCGTCCGGGCGCGGACGACCGTCGGTACCGGCCGATGTGATGGCGGCGGTGATCATGTTGCAGGCGTTGCACGGCCTGTCCGACAGCGAGACCGTCGACGCGGTCACCTTCGATCTGCGGTGGAAAGCTGCGTGCGGGTTGCCGGTCACGGCGGCGGCGTTGCACGCGAGCACGTTGACCTACTGGCGGCGGCGGCTCGCCGCCCCGGACCGGCCGAACCGGATCTTCGACGCCGTCAAGGCGGTCGTGGCCGGAACCAGCGTGCTGACCGGCAAGACCTGCCGGGCGTTGGACTCGACAATCCTCGACGACGCGGTCGCCACCCAGGACACGGTGACGCAGTTGATCGCCGCGATCCGCCGCGTCCGCCGCGAGGTCCCCGGAGCCGCGACGGTGGTCGCGGCGCAGTGCCGGGCGCATGACTATGACGACCCGGGCAAGCCGCCGATCGCCTGGAACGACGAGCAGGCCCGCGCCGAGCTGGTCGACGCGCTGGTCGGTGACGCACACCGTCTGCTCGGGCATCTGCCGGGGCAGGAACTGGGCCCGAAGGCCGCCGATGCCCTCGCCCTGTTGGCGGTGCAGGTGCTGGCCGATTCGGCCTACGGCTCCGGCGAGGCCCGCGCCGAGCTCGCCGACGCCGGGCATGAGGCGATCATCAAACCGATTCCGCTGCGGGCCGCCGTGTCCGGCGGGTTCACCCTCGATGATTTCCCCGTCAACGAGCCAGCCGGCTGGGTCACCTTCCCGGCCGGCATGACGCGCCAGATCACCGGCGCGCGGACGGTGACCTTCGGCGCCGCCTGCCGGAGCTGCCCGCTAGGACACCGCTGCACCACAGGCGCACGCGGTCGCAAACTCCACCTGAACCCACACGATGCGCTGCTACGCGCCGCACGGCGCCAGGACGAAACGCCTGAGTTTTTAAAACGTGTACCGCCAACACCGCCCGATGGTCGAGCGCTCCATCGCCTGGCTCACCCGCGGCAACCGCAAAGCCCACTACCGCGGCGTCACCAGGAGCACCGTCTTGACCCCGAAGCGGTGTCGTGGCTGCAGACCAACTTCCTCAAGACCGAACTCGAACTCGGCCACTGCCTACGCACACCCACCGAAGGTCCGTGCGAATGCGACCTCGTGCTCACCTGCTCAAAATTCCTCACAACCAGCGACTACACGCCTCGGCTACAGGCACGCCTCACCGTCGAACAGCAACTGATCGACGACGCCACCGAACGCAATTGGCAGCGCGAGGTAGAGCGCCACACCGCGACGAAGAAACGCATCGAGCAGCTCCTGCGCGACCTTCGCGACACTCAGGACCCGAACTAGCAACTCGGCTTGGTCCATGTCAGCGAGTAGCGCCACAGGAGGTGACGCTGAAACCGCGCTCCGGGCAGCAACTCGGCCGCTATGCGGCGCATGCTCGCGTAAGTCTCGGGCGGTGGCCAAACGGTCGGTGATGGATGCTGCCAGTACTTCCTCGACAGCAGGAAATATCGGTGAGCTAGAACGCTGGCAAGTTCGAGCGGGAAGTCACGGAGCTGGGCGCGTGCAAGCCCGACTACGCACATGACTCCGCCGGGCCTGAGCAGGTCACGGATGCGAGACAGCCCGATATCGGCATCGACATGATGCAAGGTGGCGACCGACGTCACGAAGTCGAAGGACGCCGGCTCGAACGGATGCGTCAGGAAGTCGCCCAGCACAAATTCGGAACCAGCATCGTCGTTGTTCTGAACCTCGGCTTGGTCGATGCTCACCTGATCAAGGTCGATGCCCACCACTTCCGGCACGTGCCTCCGGAGTTCGCGGACGAGCATGCCCTCACCACAGCCGACATCCAAAGCTCGCCCAGCACCGTCGGGGATCGTGGCGATCACTAGCCGGTGGTAATGCGTGTTGTGGTTCCATCGGGTGCGCTCTTGATCCACTCCGCGATCATGTCACGCTTCAGCGCTTGCTCTCTGAGCCGCCGACTCTGCATACGCGGCACTTGCGCATTCGCATCTGTCCACATAATCGAGTCGGACTTGATCAGGATGCGCACGAGAGAGGGCATGAAGCTCGCTAAGGCCAAGGGCCGGCTCCGTGGCAAGCCCAAGCTCGAGCCCAGCCCAGGAGAGCCACCTCGTTGGCCTCTACCGCGCCGGCAAACACACCACCGCCGAACTCGCCGAACTGTTCTCCGTCGGCAGATCCACCGTCTACCGCGCAGTTCAACGAGCGGGCAACCCCGCGCAGTGACAAGTCTGCGAGCGAACGTGGTGACAACTTCGCGACGCTCCACACTCCGCTGTCGGCGCGGTCAGACAGTCGTTCCATATCCAAGGAAGCGGAACGGCAGTTATGGGAGTAGGGCGCGGCCGCTGCCACCGTCGCGCCGCCGACCCATCGCTTCGACCCGCTCGGTCAACACGCCCAGGCGGCGTACCTCTCATGGCCTACGACGCTCCCAGCCACGCCAGTCTGACGGACAGTCACCGTTCGCGGGCAGGCCGGCATCCGTCGGGGGCTGCTCAGCCGGGCGTGCCCGCCCGTCGCGGGAAAAACTTTGCGGATTCGCTTGCCTCTCACGTCAACGTGAGCTTCTACCGTTATGGCGCGTCGGTCGGATGCCGGCGTACTTCAAACGAAGGAGTCACTGATGTCTGCACCGTCCAAGCTGTCCTACCGGGTCCTGGTTTCTGAGCAGGTGCCTGTTGCCGCTCCCCCACCGCTGCCCAACGGTCAACCGCAGATGGCGCCGCCGCTGGCCTCGACTCTCATTTACGGCGACGCCGACGCCATCCTGGTCGACGTCCCGACGACCATCGCCGAGGCTGAGCAGCTGGTGAGCGAGATCGAGCGGGAAGGCAAGCGGTTGACGCACATCTACATAACCCACGGCCACGGTGATCACTGGTTCGGTGTCACGTCGCTGCTCGCCAGGTTCCCCGACGCCAAGGTCGTCGCGACACCGGGCACCATTGCCGTGATGGCGTTCAACAGCTCACCGCAGATGCGCGCGCAGCTGTGGGACGTCATGTTCCCCGGTCTGATCGGTTCGACGACGGTGACAGCTGAGCCGCTCGAGTCGAACATCCTGCACCTGGAGGGCAACGAGCTGCACGTTCTCGAGGTAGGGCACACCGACACTGACAGCACGACCGTGCTGCACGTGCCGTCACTGGATCTGGTAGTCGCAGGCGACGTCGCCTACAACGGCGTGCACATGTATCTCGCCGAGTCCGCCGGCGGCGGCCGGGATGCGTGGCTCGACGCCCTGGACGTGGTGGAGAAGTTGCAGCCCACAATCGTAATAGCCGGCCACAAAGACCAGACGAAGGACGACGACGCGACCCGCGTGCTGGCCGAGACCCGCGCCTACCTCGCCGACGCGGGACGGCTGCTCGACCAGGGCGTCACCGCCACCGACTACTTCACCGCCATCACCAGCGCGCACCCGAGCAGGTTGAACACAGGCGCGGCCTGGATCAGCGCCAACGCGCTCTGCGGCCATTAGCCGCGGCCCAGTAAACGCCGCCGGACCCCCGCGGCAGGAACGAACGCGGGACACGCCGGGGACGACCGCCGTCACCGTGAAGCCTTCACGTCCTGACCCCACATCGCGACTTTCGCTATCCAGCTCGACCACCTCACCTCTCAGACATGGAGTTCACCATGAAAATCGCCGGATCCGTCGCCCTCATCACCGGAGCCAACCGGGGCATCGGACGACACTTCGCCCAACAACTACTCGAACGCGGAGCCGCGAAGGTGTACGCGACCGCCCGCCGCCCGGAACTCATCGACGTGCCCAGCGTCGAGAAGCTGCAACTCGACATCACCGACCCCGACGCCGTCGCCCGCGCCGCCGCGGCCGCCGGTGACGTCACCCTTCTCATCAACAACGCGGGCCTGGCCACGGGCCAGAACCTCGTCACCGGGGACCTCGCGAAGATCCGCCTGGAGATGGACACGCACTACTTCGGGACGCTGTCAGTCGTGCGTGCCTTCGCCCCCATCCTGGCGCGCAACAACGGAGGCGCGATCCTCAACGTCTTGTCCGCGCTGTCCTGGTTCTCCTACGACGGCGTGAACTCCTACGCCGCGGCAAAGGCCGCGGAATGGAGCCTGACCAACGGTGTCCGACTCGAACTCACAGCCCAGGGCACCCTTGTCACCGGCATACACCTGGGCGCCGCTGACACCGACATCATGGCCGGCTACGAAGGCCCGATGATCGACCCGGCCGACGTCGCCCGCGCAGGTCTGGACGGCATCGAGTCCGGCAAACTTGAAGTTCTCGTCGACGACTGGAGCACCATGATCAAAGCGACGCTGGCCAACGACCCCGCCAAGTTCTACGACACTGCCGTGGGCGCATGACCGCCGTTGCCACCGTGGACAGCGCCGGCTACGGCGACCGGTCGAAACTCGATCGACCGAACGGAGGAGTGATGCGTATCGGTGAGCTGGCGTCGCTGACCGGCGTGAGCGTGCGCGCCCTTCGCTACTACGAGGAACAGCACCTGCTGACCGCCTCCCGCAGCGGCGCCGGGCAACGACTTTACGGCGCCGACGACGTCGGCTGGGTCGACCTCATCCAGCAGCTCTACGCCGCCGGGCTGTCCAGCAGGACCATCCTCAAAATGCTCCCCTGCGTCAAGGAGGTAGGCCCGCAACGCGCACCCCACTCCCACGCACTGCTGCACTCCGAACGCGCCCGCATCGACGAGCAGATCACCGCCCTCCAACGGACCAGAGACACCCTCGACGCCGTCATCGTCGCAGCCCAAGCCTGCGCGACACTCGAAGACGACCTGCCGCCGACAACCGCGCAATCCATGGCCACCTGACAAGCCCCACAGCACGTGGACCGTGCCCACTGGCGCCGCAGGAAACCTGATCTCAGCAGCGGTGAACACCTCACACTCAACAACAGGCGCGGCGCGGCGTGCCGGCTGGCGGTGCGTGTGTGGGAACACGACCCGGACCCGTCCCGGCTGCCGCTCATCAGATCGCCGCCAACTCACCGCTCAGATAACGTCCGCTGGGCGCGACCGGTAGGCGTTCCACATCCAAGAAACTAGGACGCGTCGGAAGCACCTGTATGCAGAAGAGTGCGCTTTAGAACCCGAAGGAGTTCTGCGGCTCCGGATCGGCCACGGAAGATCCTCGACAGGGGTGCAACATGTGCGGGATCACAAGCGTGCATCCGCCCCGCGGCGGCTAGGTTCGCTGCTGACATACCGCCGAGGTAGAGCGACCCTAACGCCTGCAGCTGGAGGACGGCGGCCCGTAGATGCCCGGCTGGACGTCACCGACGCCGCTCTAGCCGGGGCTGCCTGCGCCTGCTACACCGGCGCGGCCTGGGACTGTCGCGGCGGCTCGCTTTACGTAAGGAAAAGGGTGGCGGTCTCAACGGGTCAACGCACCACCCTGCTGTGGTTCTACAGGGCTACGCCCTGACCGCGAGCGAGGGGGCGTGCTGCCGGCGCGTTCGACGGCGCGGTAGACGGTGGAGCGGGCGACGGTGAACAGCGCGGCGAGCTCGGCGGTGGTGTGCTGGCCGGCCCAGTAGAGCTCGACGAGGTGTTTCTCCTGCGCGGCGGTGAGCTTCGGTTGCTTGCCTCGCAGCCGGCCCTTGGCCTTGGCGACGGCCATGCCTTCGCGGGTGCGGGTGCGGGCGAGGTCGGCTTCGAACTCCGCGACCATGGCCAGGACGTTGAACAGCAGCCGGTCGATGGGGTCTTTCGGGTCGTGGACGGATCCGCCGATGTTGAGCTTGACCCCGCGGTGGGTGAGGTCGGCGACGATGTCGCGGGCGTAGGGCAGCGACCGGGCGAGCCGGTCGAGCTTGGCGACGACCAGGACGTCGCCCTTGCGGCAGGCGGCTAGGGCTTCGTTGAGGCCGGGGCGGCGCCGGTTCGTGCCGGTCTGCCCGTGGTCGACGTAGACCCGCTCGGGGTCGACGCCGAGCCGGGTGAGGGCGTCGCGTTGGGCGGTGAGGTCTTGTTCGTTGGTCGAGACCCGGGCGTAGCCGATCAGCAGTCCGCTCATGGGGCTCAGTGTCCCGCATAGGCCCCCCTTACGGAACGGTGCGCCCCTGGGCCGCCTAGCCCACTCGTTTCGCGCTGATGAGATGCCGCTGATCGCAACTATGGCCGCCTTGCGGCGAATATCGTGGTGCTCGCGGCTGAACGCGGCCCACGGACGGGATCGGGGCGGGGTTACATTCCGTGGGCTGCAAGGAGCGTCTCCACGGCCCCGAGGGTGGCGGGGGTCGCCCCACCGTGCATGACACCGTGGACGCTGGCCCCGTCGAAGATGAGAGTCAGCTGCTGGGCGAGCAGGTCGGGCTCGCGTGCGCCGCCTTGGGCTAGCAGGTCGGCGAAATGGGCCGTGAGCCCGAGCTTCTGCTCGTGAGCGACCACGGAGGCCGGGTGCGCGCGGTCCTTGAGTTCGCTGGCGGCGCCGATGAAAGGGCAGCCCTGGAACTCTGGGGAGCGGGCGCGGTGGTCGAGTCGCTCAAAGACGGCGATCACCCGGTCGCGCGGTGGTAGACCGTCGTCTCGGTGCAGGCCGAGGTAGTGCTGGTCGGCTTGGGCGTGAAGCGCTGCAGCCACGACCTCGTCCTTGCCAGAGAAGTGCTGGTACAGCGACCGCTTGGACACCTTCGCCTCGGCACACAGCCGGTCGACTCCTACAGAGCGGATTCCCTCGGCGGCAAAAAGCCGCTGAGCGGTCGTGATGAGCCGCTCGCGAGGACCTGTCTTCACCACAGGTGCGGCCGTCGCCATGCCCACATCGTAGGGCGCCCGTTGCTAGGAGTACACCGAGCGGTCTACATTCGGGGATATACACCGATCGGTGTACATCTTATCGAGATGCCGGAGATCATCGTGACCGAACTCGCCGACCAGACCGTCCTTGTTACCGGCGCGGGCCGGGGCATGGGTCGCTACTACGTCGAACAACTTCTCGAGCGCGGCGTGGCAAAGGTCTACGCCGCCGCCCGCGACTCCCACGCGATCGAGGTTCCCGATCGCCGAGTCGTCCCCCTGCGCCTGGACGTGACAGACGCAGAGTCCGTCGCGCGGGCCGCTGCCACCGCCGAGGACGTCAGCGTGCTGATCAACAACGCGGGTATCGCAGAGGCCACGTCAGTGCTCGAGCCGGGCGCCGAGTCCCTGCGGCGGCAGCTGGAGACCAATCTCTTCGGCCCGCTCGCCCTCGTCACAGCGTTCGCCGACCGCCTGGCCGAACGCTCCGGAGCTGTCCTCAACGTGTCTTCGGTGATGGCCTGGTGGCCTGTCAGCGGCGGTTATGCGGTGAGCAAGGCGGCCATGTGGAGCGCCACCGACGTGATGCGCGGTGAGCTCACGCCGCGGGGGATCCAGGTCTCGGGCCTCTACATGTCGTTCGTCGACACCGGCATGTCCGAGCGGCTGAACGGCCCCAAGTCCAACCCAGCCGACATCGTGCGCACAGCCCTCGACGGGCTGGAGGCCGGCGACCTGGAAATCCTCGCCGACGAGCAGACGCGTTCGGTGCGTGCGCAGCTGCACCGGCCCATCGCCGAGCGACTGGCACTGCTGGCGTAGAAGACGACGCGGCGCTGCCTGCGAACGGCTAGCAAAGTGTCAATGCTCCGGCGCACGTCTGCGCCATTGATGTTGACGAAGACCCAACCAGCAGCCGGAGACCCCGGGATCGAACCGACCCCCCGGCCGCGCCGTCCAGTCGAGCGCAAGGGGCCACTTAACGGGACACGGGCCGCCCCGTGTCCGGGGGAAGCGATCCCCTTACGGAACGGTCGCCACGTGGCCGGCTGCAGCTTCGGCGTAGACCTCAGCCGGTGTGCGCCAGCCCAGCACTCGTCGAGGCCGGTTGGTGAGGCGGGCCGCTAGCTCGTCGAGGGCTTGCTGGTCGCGCCCGCGCAGGTCCTCGCCGCGGGCGAGGTACCGGCGCAGCAGCCGATTGGTGTTCTCGTTTGTGCCGCGCTGCCACGGGCTCTTCGGGTCGCAGAAGTAGACCGGGCAGCCGGTCTCGGCCGTCAGGTCGGCGTGGGTGGCCATCTCGCGGCCGCGGTCCCAGACCAGCGACCGGCGCAGCTGGGCTGGGACGTGGTTGAGCGCGTCGCGCAGCGCTGGCTGCACCGCTTGGGCCTTGATCCCGTCGGGCAGCGCGACGAGCAGCAGGTAGCGGCTGGAGCGTTCGACGAGCGTGGCGACCGCCGAGGGGCGCCTGCCCATGACGAGGTCGCCTTCCCAGTGACCTGGCGTCCGGCGGTCATCGGCCTCGGTGGGGCGCTCGTGCAGCGGGACCATGCCGCGCAGCCGGCCACGGCCAGAGGGCTGGCGGGCGACCTTCGGGTAGCGCATCGCTCGCCCGGTGCGCAGGCGCTGGGTCAGTCGCGGTGACAGCGGCGAGCGGGCCGGCACGAACAAGCTCAGGTAGATCTGTCTCTGGGGACACCCGCATCTGAAGGGTCGTCGGGGTACTCGATGCGTAGCCGGCCGGTGATCTGCTCTGGTGAGTATCGCTTCTGAAGATCCTTCTCGACCGCCGCCCGCAACGCCAGATTCACCGCCAGCTTCGCAGGCTTGGTCGTGACGCCCGGTGATATGCCATCGCATGCGCCGAGCTGGCCAGATAACCGCCCACCTCTGTGTTGCGCCGCAGCTCCCGACTGATCGTCGACGGGCTGCGACCAAGCTGGGTGGCGATCGCCCGCATCGACATGCCAGCCGCACGCAGAAGCCCAAGCTGTTCCCGCTCGGCGAAGGACAGACACCGGCCCTTCAGACCACGGCCCCGACGTGGACGCACGCCCCCGTTGGCGATCACCCACCGCGTGCCCTGCTTGCGATACGTCCCTGCCGCAACCGCGGCGTCGCTGATGAACTCGCCACGCTGCAGCTCGGACCAGAAGATCTGCACGTTCTCGGTGATCATGTGATTAGCGAACCGGATGATCAACACCTCAACTCAGCAGGTGTTGCGATCACCGCGAGAACCCAAGGAACGGACACCGGGACGCGCGTCCAGGTGTTTCGGACTGGAGGCAGCGCCGCCGTCGGTGGCCGTGTTGTCTGGCAGACCGCAGCGCTGGTAGGACTGGCAGTCATGATCCTGCATCACGTCCTGGAGGGCACGGGTCCGGCGGTGCTGCTGCTGCACTCGACGGCGGCAGACGCCCGGCAGTGGCGACCTCAGATCCGCGAGCTTCGCGGCGAGGTCACCGTCGTCTACGGAAGCCGCGACCTGGCGTGCTTCCGCGCCGTCGCCGACCACTGGCGGCCGGACTGCCCCGAGCCGTCCACGTCGACCTGCCGTGGGCCGGCCATCTCCCCAACCTCGAGCGCCCGACCGAGACGACACAGCTGATCCGCAGATCGATCCGCCCCTGACCACGGACAGCCTCGTTCGACCCGTCCCGCAAGGCTCCCCTCTCGGACAAGATCCGGCGTCCCGTGCAGCGGGCGAACGGCCACATAGCGATGCAGCACCGCGTCAACTACCGCTGCAAGTCACAGTCGACCGGTGGGCCGACGTGGGACGGGACCACAAATGCGATTGTGGCCACGCGAGTGTGTGTCCGCCCGAGCAGCGGCTTAGCGATAACCTGCACCGTGTTACCGCCCCTCTCGGCGGGGATCATTGTGGCGGGGACGGCGTAGGTGACGATGTTGTCGTCGTACTGGCGCGCGGCGCTGTTGAACGGGCCACCGCAAGTGATCAGCGCCAGTCGGGAGTGGCCGGTGGTCGCGAAAATGTCTCTGGGCAAGGCGTCTTTGTGGTAAGTGCGCTGGGCGACTATCACGTAGCGGTGCTCGCCCTGTTCTGAGTCCACGATCATGATGTCGCCGAGGTTCAAATGGCCGACGACGGCCAGCGCTCCGAGTCCTTGCCGGGCGCTGTCGACGTGGCCGTCGAGCACGCGGGTGCCGCTGACGGCGCCCGGGGACGGCCCCTCGGACCACCACCCGAGGGTGTGCACGTCGTCCGGTACGGCCAGTGCCCCACCGACGACGTCGACTCCGACGACCGGAGCATCGAGGTGCACGGAGGGGATGACCAGCCGCGTGGGCCGCATCGTCATCGGGCTGGTGGCGGTTCCTGGCCGCACGGGGGCACTCCTGTCTGGCCGCGCACTCCTGTCTGGCCGATGCCGGGGCGTGATTCCTCGGGACGTAGCAGGGCTGTGGCTCCTGGCGTGCTATCCCCGAGGACCGGGACTCTGCCGGCTGCCGGCACGACGAACTGGCGACCAGGGGCCGGCCCTTCGGCCAGCGCCACGCCGGCACCGGCGGTCAGGGCGACGACGAGCAGGACGCCCAGCAGGGCACGAGCCGTGGATCTGCCCCGGTGGGCGTCGACTCCGCCGCCGGCCCCGCTCACCGGATGTTCGACGGTCACGGAGACAGCACCGGTGAATCCCCCGCTCACCGAATCGTCTTCAAGCCTTCGCAAGCTTGTGTCCGCGGGTGATCACTCCGGGTACGGTGGAATGACAGCGGGCGAGTACATACCGCCTTCGCTCAACCAGCGCTTCGCCATAAACCTCTTATGCCACCCCTCGCCCGGTCGAGGAACACACCGGGCCGGAGAGCGGGTCCTGGTGGTGTGCGGCGCCCGGACTGCTGGTGGCCGTCAGGGCGAGCGTCACCGGTGCCGGCGAGCCGGCGGTGTGCGTGCTCGTGCCGTTCGAGCCGGTTGCGGCGTAGGTGCGCCGGTAGGCCCCCGGTGACAAGCCGACGGACGCCTGCAGGTGCTTGCGCAGCAGGACCGGGTCGGCGAACCCGGCGGCGGAGGCGACTTGCCCGACGCTGAGGTCGGTGGACTCCAGCAGTGACCGTGCGTGGTCGACCCGGCGCTGGTTGATCCATTGGTGGGGGCTTTGCCCAACCTCGGCGCGGAACCGGCGGGTGAAGGTGCGCACGCTCATGTTGGCGTGCCGGGAAAGATCGGTGAGCGAGAGCGGTTCTGCGAGCCGATCGAGGATCCACAGGCGAGTCGTCGAGGTCGAGTTGTCCGCATCGGGCGGCAGCGGGTGGTCGATGAACTGGGCTTGGCCGCCGTCGCGCCAGGGAGCGACGACGCAGCGTCGGGCGGCGGCGTTCGCCACCGATGCGCCGTGGTCGCGGCGCACCAGGTGCAGGCACAGGTCGATGCCCGCAGCTACCCCGGCTCCGGTGAGGACGCGTCCGTTGTCCACGAAGAGCACCTCCGGGTCGACGTCTACCTTAGGGAACAACCGGGCGAGCTCGCCGCACAGGCCCCAGTGAGTCGTCGCTCCTTGGCCGTCGAGTAGGCCGACAGCAGCCAGCAGGAACGCCGACGTGCAGAGACTGACGATGCGGGTGTGTGGCCGGATGAGCTCCAGGGCGGCACCCACCTCCGGTGGCACCTTGGCCACGGCGAGCAGCCCTGCGGCGGGCTCGTGCGTCGCGATGACGACGGTGTCCGCGCGCGCAAGCAGGGTGTGGTCGTGCTGCACCGTGATGCTGAAGTCCTGGTTGGTGCGCACCGGCCGCCCTCCCAGCGAGCAGGTGGACACCTCGTACAGCTGCCGCCCGGCCGCGTCCACCGCTTGGTGCAAGACGCACGCCGGGATGCTGAGGTCGAAGGGCATGACCCCGTCGAGGGCGAGAACGGCCACGCGGTGCGACATGGCCCGAATGTTACCTTCAATGTCCCACGAGCCAGTTCCGCGGCTGCGTCCACTGAGTCACGCTGCTGCTATGACATTGCATCGCGACTCCTTCTTCATCGGCGGCGAGTGGGTCGCCCCGCGCTCCTCGCAGCGCATTACGGTCATCGACGCCACGACCGAAGAGGTGCTGGGCAGCGCCCCTGAGGGGCAGGACGCCGATGTCGACGCGGCTGTGGCGGCGGCCCGACGCGCGTTCGACGACCCGACCGGCTGGTCGACCTGGGCACCTGAGCAGCGGGCCCGCGTCATGCGCCGGCTCGCTGATGCGCTCGACGACCGCAAGGACGAGCTCACGCGCCTGGTATGTCGCGAGAACGGCATGCCGATGGCGCTGGCCCAGATGCTCGAGGGGGCGCTGCCCAGCCTGTTGCTGCGCTACTACGCCGACCTGGTCTGCCAGACCCCCGTCGAAGAGGTCCGGGACGGCATGTTCGGGCGCCCGGTCGTCGTGCGCCGCGAAGCCATCGGGGTTGCTGCCGCCATCGTGCCGTGGAACGCGCCCCAGACCCTCGCCTCGGGCAAGCACGCCCCCGCCCTGGCGGCCGGCGCGACGCTGGTCCTCAAGCCCTCCCCTGAGACGGCGCTGGACTCCTACCTGTTCGCCGAGGCGGCAATGGAGGCCGGCGTCCCCGCCGGCGTGATCAACATCGTGCCGGCAGACCGCGAGGTCGGCGCCTACCTGGTGGGGCACCCCGGCGTCGACAAGGTGGCCTTCACCGGGTCCAGCGCCGTCGGCCGCCGGGTCGCCGAGACCTGCGGCCGCCTGCTGCGACCGGTGACGCTGGAACTCGGCGGTAAGTCGGCGGCGATCGTGCTGGAGGACGCCGACCTCAACCCCGAACTCATGCGCCAAGAGTTTTTCGCCGCCACGATGATGAACAACGGCCAGTCGTGCTTCGCCAGCACCCGCGTGCTCGCG
The DNA here is from genome assembly GCF_031845305.1 of Jatrophihabitans lederbergiae. Classification (NCBI taxonomy): domain Bacteria; kingdom Bacillati; phylum Actinomycetota; class Actinomycetes; order Jatrophihabitantales; family Jatrophihabitantaceae; genus Jatrophihabitans; species Jatrophihabitans lederbergiae. The sequence goes on from NZ_JAVREH010000041.1 coordinate 23,622, forward strand.
CCGCGCAGCCGGTACGGCGAGGTCGTCGACGCGGTCGCGGCGCTGGCCGAGTCGCTGCAGGTGGGGGACCCGCTGGACCCGGCGACCCAGGTCGGGCCGTTGGCCAGCGCTCGCCAGCGCGACCGGGTCGAGGGCTACATCGCCAAGGGCAAGGGCGAAGGGTCCCGGCTCGTCGTCGGCGGCGGCCGGCCGGCCCACCTGGACCGCGGCTGGTACGTCGAGCCCACCGTGTTCGCCGACGTGCACAACGCCCAGGTCATCGCGCAGGAAGAAATCTTCGGCCCGGTGCTGGTGGTCACGCCATACGAGGACGAGCGCGACGCCGTCCGCATCGCCAACGACTCCGACTTCGGCCTAGGCGGCTCGGTGTGGACGCGCGACGCCGAGCACGGCCTGGAAGTCGCGCGCCAGGTCCGTACCGGCTCCATCGGCATCAACCAGTACATGACCGACCCGATCGCGCCCTTCGGGGGTGTCAAAGGTAGCGGCCTGGGCCGCGAGCTGGGCCCCGAGGGACTGGCGAACTACCAGCAGCTCAAGTCCATCTACCTCTGACCCGACCTCCGGGTGGCTCAGCCTCATGCGCCTGCCTGACCACCACCATACCGACCGTCTCTGTCGACGAACCAGGGAGTCACCAATGAAGACCCAAGCTGCCATCTGTTGGGAGCGGCGGACCGAGTGGTCGGTGGAGGAGGCCGAGCACGACCCACCCAAGGCCGGCGAGGTCCTGGTGCGCATCGGCGCCTCCGGCCTGTGTGTCACTGCGACGAGCACATCGTGCAAGGGCGGCTTCCCGTTCCTGCTGCCGATCGATGGCGGTCACGAGGGCGCCGGACCGGCAGCGCTGCGAGAGGCCCTCGACGACGTGCGCCGGACCGGCGGCCCGTGACATGGTCGCCGGTCCGCGCGCTCGGTCCAGGCGGTCGGGGCTGCAGATGCCGCCGCAACCCTCGCAGGGAGGATCTCCTTTGGCGCGTGAAGTAACGACCTGGCCGGGCGACCGGAAGGTCGCGGTCATGGTAACGGTCGCGCTGGAGCTGTGGTCGGAAGGTCACTGGCCGGTGTACGCCCCCATGGCTGCCGCATGGCCCTTACCGGGTGTACCTGACGCGCACAGTGTCTCCTGGTCCGAGTACGGGGCGACGACCGGAGTGTGGCGCCTGCTTGACATCATGGCGGCTCGCGGCATGCTCGCGACCTTCGGCACGAGTTCCACGGTCGCTGACCGGTTCCCCGACGCCGTGCTCGCCGTACACGCTGCAGGACACGAGATCGCCGCGCATTCGGTGTCCCAGGACGTCCTGCCGGTGCACCTTGACGTGTCCGACGAACGCGACAACATCCGTCGGTGCGTCGACACGTTCGAGGCGCTCACCGGCGCCCGGCCGACCGGCTGGATGAGTCCGCGCGCGACCGCTACGGCACACACCGCTGCGCTGCTCACCGAGGCCGGCTACTCGTGGTCGGGCGACTACAACGACCGGGAGCTGCCGTACGTCGTGCCGACGCCGCGCGGCCCGCTGGTGGCCATCATGCACAGCGACTTCACCGACGTGCGCGGCGCCATGGCCGGACCACGGACCTACCGAGACGTCCACCGAGAGCTGCTCGACCACCTCCTCCGGGCCCCGGGACCCGGGATCCTCAACCTGACGATCCACGCGCACGTCGGGGGGCGGCCGCTCCTGGCCGACATGTTCGACCAGGTCCTCGACCACGTCCAGCAGGCGGGCGACCACGTGTGGGTCGCCACGCACCAGCAGGTGGCAGCGCACGTGCTCCACCAGACCGCACAACCCGAAGGAGTGCACCGACCATGAACCAGACCCTTGTCATCGGCGGAACCGGCGCGATGGGCAGCACAGTCGTCAGACACCTGCTCCAAGCGTCCGACGGTGCCGTGAGCGTCCTCACCCGTAATCCGCAGTCCGAACAGGCCGTCGAGCTGACCACGCACGGTGGTGGTCGGGTGAGGATGGTCCAGGGCGACGTAAACGACCCGGGCAGCCTGAGCAAGGCCATGGCTGACGTCGCGCGCGTCTTCTGCAACACGGACTTCTTCTCCACCAGGAGCGCTGTCGGCGAGTACCGGCAAGGACTCGCCGCGCTGGAGGCAGCGCGCGGCGCCGACGTCGAAAAATTCGTGTGGTCGTCTCTGGACAGCGCCGTCACCTTGACGCACGGACGCCTTCCGGTGCCGCACTACGACGGCAAGGCCGCCGTCGCAGCGCACATCAACCTGCAACGGTCCGAGGAAATGATGCAGCAGGAGGTGGACGGCTGGTACAGCGAGCACGTCTCGGTCCTGACCACAGCGCCGTACATGGAGAACTTCCAGCTACGGCTGGCTCCGCAGCCAGGGCGCCTGCCAGATGGGCGCGACGGGCTGACCTTCGTGCTGCCGCTGGGCGACGGCAGATACCCGCTGATCAGCCTTGAGGACATCGCCTGGTTCGCGGTACACATGTTCGAGAACTGGCAGGCCTGGGGCGCCCGCGATCTGTCAATCGTCGCCGACAGCCTGACCGGCGAAGAAATCGCGGCTGCGTTCGAGCGCGTAACAGGAACGCCGACCGCCTACGCGCCGTTGCCGCTCGAGGTGCTGCGAGCATCCGTTCCCGACGTCGGGCACGACTTTGCCGCAATGTTCCAGCTCTTCCAGGAACGCGACGTGCTGGGCCAGGACCGCGACACCGAATTGCTGCACAAGATCCACCCGGGGCTGCTGACCTTCGAGGACTGGCTGCGGACGACCGGGTGGGACGGTACCGAGCAGCAGGTCCAAAAATTCCCGGTTCGCCTGCCCGAACACTAACCCGGGGCTTTCATGGTGACGGCGCGTTGATCAATTTAAAAGGGCTCCAAGCCAGACAGGATCAGGGTTGTCGAGGCCATGATCACGTCAAGCGAGGAGCACCTTCAGGGTGAAGAGTAACGGGCTGTATCCGCGCGTGCGGACCGACACGGCCGGGACCGCGATGGTGTCGCAGGGTGGGGCGGTCGAGCTGGTCGAGACCGTCCGGATCGTTGGGCTGGACCGGGCGCTGTCAGAGGCGTTGGTGCCGTGGCGCAAGCCGAACGCTGCGCACAACCCCGGCAAGATCATCATCGACCTGGCGCTCTCGCTGGCCGTTGGCGGTGACTGCCTGGCCGACATCGCGGTGCTGCGGGACCAACCGCGTGTGTTCGGGGCGGTGGCCTCGGATCCGACGGTGTCCCGGTTGGTCGACACCCTCGCCGCCGATGCCGGCAAGGCCCTGGCGGCGATCGACTCCGCCCGGGCGGCGACTCGGGGCAGCGTGTGGGCGCTGGCCGGGGCCGACGCGCCGAATCATCAAGCCAGCGTTGATGAGCCGGTGATCGTCGACCTCGACGCGACCCTGCTGACCGCGCACTCGGACAAGGAACAGGCGGCGCCGACGTTCAAGCGCGGGTTCGGGTTCCACCCACTGCTCAGCTTCCTCGACCACGGCCCGGACGGCACCGGCGAGCCGTTGTCGTTCCTGCTGCGCCGCGGCAACGCAGGGTCGAACACCGCCGCCGACACATCGCGGTCGCCAAGAGAGCCCTCGCGCAGCTGCCCGACCACCGGCCCGTTAAGTTACGAATTCCTGGCGCAGGACACTAGGTCGTGACGCTGGTGTGGCCGAGGACGGCGAGTAGCTGCAGCATGTCGTGGCTGGGGGTGCCTGGGGTGGCGGTGAAGACGAGCAGGGCGTGGTCGGTGTCGGGGTCGATCAGGGTTTGGC
>NZ_JAVREH010000042.1:0-26666 GCF_031845305.1 Jatrophihabitans lederbergiae
GATACAACTCGACAGCGTCGCGGCGAAACTCCTCGGAGTAGTTCTTCCTCGCCATGAGTGGATCATCTCGCTTCCACCCCACCGAAGCAGGGATTGAGCGTGTCCACTACTCGGGGTCAGGTCCCGTATTCGCCGCATGTGTCGTGGAATCGGTAGAAGCCCTGACCATCGTCCTTGCAGTCGGTTTGACCCGCGGCTGGAAGTCAACCCTGGTTGGCGTATGGGCCGGACTTATCGTGCTGGCGGTCATAGTCGGTGCGTTGGGGCCGGCGCTCACCGTCATCCCGATCGACATCCTGCGCCTTGTGATCGGTGGGTTGCTTCTGGTCTTCGGCTTGGGCTGGCTCCGCAAAGCCATTCTCCGCGCGTCCGGGTTCAAAGCCCTGCACGATGAGGAGGCCATCTATGCCCCGACAGCAGCGGGCTGCCGCGCAGGCTGAGGTCGGCGGCACTCCGCTGATCGGCGATGCCTATGCGTTCACCCTGGCCTTCAAGGGCGTGCTGCTCGAAGGACTCGAAGTCGCATTCATCGTCCTCACCTTCGGCGCGAACCAACGCAACATACCGCTCGCCGCTATCGGAGCTGCCGCCGCCGTAGTTCTCGTCACCGCCGTCGGCATCGCCGCCCGGGCACCGTTGGCCCGGGTCCCTGAGAACCACCTCAAGTTTGCGGTTGGCGTTCTGCTCACATCCTTCGGAACTTTTTGGGGCGTCGAAGGTGCCGGAGGACGCTGGCCTGGGGCCGATCTAGCCCTGCTCGCGATCATTGCCGGCGTGCTTGCCTTCTCCGCTGCGGCAGTAAGTCGGCTGAGACGGCTTGACGGTGCTCGTCGGCCGGATAGCGGCCGTGGCCGCGTCGGAACGGCGGCATCATGACGCGAGTGGTTGCAGGCTTGCGGAGTTTCGCCTTGTTCTGGTGGGACTTCATCGTCGGCGACGACTGGCGGATCGCAGCCGGGGTGCTCATCGCCCTCGCCGGCACCGCGGCGCTGTCCGGCACGTCCGTCCCGGCGTGGTGGTTGCTACCGGTCGCCGTGGGCTGTCTGCTTGCGGTATCGCTTTGGCGTGCCACCCGAATCCGACCCTGACGGCGCTACAGAAGGAGGCCGACAATGGTCAAGCCCACTGTTGTGGTTGGTTTCGACGCGAGTCCGGAAAGCGCTCCCGCGCTACGATTCGCTACCGAGGAAGCACAACTGCGCCACGCGCGGCTGCTCGTCGTCACCGCCTACGACCGACCGATCGATCCTGACCTCGACGACTTCGACATTCCCGACTCGAACCTGAAGGAGGCGGCGCGGGCGCGAGCCGAGAAGGCCCTGCATCTCACACTCGGTCGGCCGCCTGAGAGTGGCGTCCACGTGGACATCGTCGCGGCAGAACGCGAACCCTCACGTGTATTGCTCGAGCACGGTGGCGCAGCGATCATGATCGTCGTCGGTAGCCACGACCGGCCCATGTTGCAGCGACTGTTCGGGCGGCCCACCGTATGCGGTCTGCTGCACGGCAGCGCCGTCCCGATCACGATCGTTCCGAGCGTCCTGCACTGATGAAAAACAGCCCGCAGTTCGGCTCTCCGGTGGCTGGGGGTGGTGTAAACGCGGATGCGGGGCCAGGAGTTGTTCACGTATCCCTTGGGATTCCACAAGTCGGCAGCGGATTCCGGTTGCATCGCGGCGGTCGTCCCACGCGCGGGCGATGATCTCCACCTCGCCCGGCGGCAGCTCAGGAGTCGCGCCACTGACACCATGACCACGCACTCGGTCGCTGGCCTGTCTTCCGTATGGTCCTTGGCCTTTCCCGTCGCACCTGCGTCACGGCACCAGTGCTCCGGCGCTGCACACCGGCTTGGACCTGTTCCGCTACGCCGCCGTTCTCTGCTACGCCGGGCTCTCACCACCTGGATCTTCGTCGCCGCCCGCACTGCCCACGGCAGCATCCACGGCCGACTATTCCTGGGCAGTACCACGCTGCCGGTCGCCCCGTCCGCCTGATCATTCCTCCGGCGGAACGGTGCGAGCGGCAGGTGGCAACGCGGGCAGGCGGGCGGAGTAGATGGAGTAGCCGTCGATGTAGCGCACGACCGCGGTGGAGACGACGGTCGCCACAATCATCGGGGTCATCAGCCCGAAGCCGCTGTGTGTCAGTTCCAGGACGAGGGCCAGGCCGGTGATGGGTGCCTGCATCGCGCAGCCGATCATCGCCGCCGCGCCGACCATCGCGTAGGCACCGACGGGGGTGCCGGGCCACAGGTGGGACCAGAGCAGTCCGAGGCCGCCGCCAAGGACGGCACCGGTGCTGAGCACCGGGGTGAACAGCCCGCCGGACGCACCACTGGCGAGGCACAAGGCCGTCACCGCCGGCTTCAACAACGCCAGCACCAGCAGAAACACCAGGCTGCCGCCGCCGAGGAACACGTCGTGGGCCATGTTTTTGCCGTTGCCGAAAAGCTGCGGGTAGGCGATGCCGATTACGCCTAGGGCGCCGAACGCGATCGGTGGGGCGAGCAGGCTGGGCACTCCGGTGATGCGGTGGTGCGACAGCCAGCCGATCCCCCGGATGTAGGCCGCGGCTCCGAGCCCGATCAGCGGGCCAGCCAGCAGCGCCCACACCAGCAGGGCGGCGCTGACGTGATAGCCCGGCACGTTCAGGTAGGTCGCCTGGTTGGGCAGATACACCCAGGCGGTGATCGTGGCCACGCCGCAGCAGGCCAGCGCCGGCAACATCGTCGCGATCGACACCGACCCACAGAGGATCTCGGCGGTGAAGAACGCGCCCCCGAGCGGGACGTTGTAGACGCACGCCAAGCCGGCGCCCCCACCGCCGGCGATCAGCAGCCGCTGCTGGGCTGCTGACAGGTCGAACCAGCGGCCGAGCAGGCCACCGGACAGCCCGCCCATCGTCTTCGGTGCGGCCTCCCGGCCGAGAGAGACACCCATGCCGATCACGATCTCTGAGATCACGCTGGTACCTAACGATCGGCGGACCGACAGCTGCCCCGAGTGGCTCCACAGCACGTCGTCGATCTCGGGCTTCGTGCCCGGGGTGTAGCGGCGCAGCAGGTACCAGGCAAGACCGCCGAACACGCCGGCGATCAGCAAAGAGATGACCCGGTGCAACGCCGAAGCCGCCTTGACGCCGGACTCCAAGTCACCGGTGTGGTAGCCGAACGCGGCGTGCTCGACGTGAAACAGCAACGCCATCAGCCCCGCGCCCAGCAGCCCCGTCGCGACCCCGGTCAGGACCAAGGCCACCCAGAACCTCGGGCTCAGCGCGGCCTCGCCATCCCCGGTGACGTTGGGCTGCTCCATCGCGCCGCGCCCGGACGGCAGCCGGTTCCGCAGCAACGGCTGCGGTTGACGCAGCCGCTGACTGGTCTTCTCCCGCCTGCTCGGGGTCACTCGGCCGCCGCCGCTGCTGGCGCCGCACGACTGGGCCCAGTCATCTTCGTCCGTGCCAGGTACCGCAACCCAGGTCAGCGAGCAACCACAGCCCGGCGGCGGCAACGACGGCTGTGAGGTAATGGTTGGCGGCGCCCAGCACCACCAAGGCCGTCAGCACCGGATAGGCGATCGCGAGCGCGCGGAGCCACCGGCGCGAGGTCAACCTGCCCCACCAACCCCAACTGCCGTAGGCGGCCAGGGTGTCGTGGAAGCCTCCACCGGTGAGCAGACGGGGTGGCGCGGTCGGGAATCGCCAGAACCCGATCAGCGCCGACCCGGTCACGACGGCCAGCACCGTACGAGCGCTCCGGTACGCGCCCGGGAGTCCAGCGTTCCCAGCGCAGCAGGTCGGTGGCGTCGCCTTGGGCTTAGGGCACGCTGCCGGCGATGACGCCGCGGATGGCGTCGTAGACGGCATAGCAGGCGGCGACAGGATCAGCTCACGCCACCACCGGGCGTCTCTCACCCCACGCCCAAATATTTCTAGCACAGGACTATTTTATCCCAGAGCTAACATGGTGGCGTGGTCCGCCGAACGAAGTCCCCTGTGCCCGACCGTTCAACACCGGTCGAGGTGTGGGCCCTGGCCGATGTCGTCAACCGACTACGCCGCATCCTGCGTTCCAGCATCCGCAGTGAATTCCCGTGGGAACGGCTCCCCATGGCCCAGGTCGAGATTCTGCAACGCCTGGCAGAGGAACCGGGACTGCGGGTCACCGAACTCGCCGGGCGCCAGAAGCTAGCGATCAATACCGTCAGCAACGTCATCCAGCAGATGGTCCTAGCCGGGCTCGTCGACCGCCGCGTCGACCAGCAGGACCGCCGAGCGGTCACCGTGCACCTCACCGACACTGGCCATGATCAGTTGCAGGCCTGGTTCGGCGCCAACGGCCGCCGCCTGGACGCCGCCTTCAGTGACCTGGCAGAGAAGGATCGCACAGCGATCCTCGCGACGCTGCCCTCCCTCGGTCGCCTGGTCCAGCGCCTGGAACGCCTCGAGAACCTCGAACGCGCGAACGCGTCCGCCGAACCGAGCGACAGGTCCGCCTGACGGAGCGCCTGCTTGGTAACCGGAAGCAGCCACGTTGTGCCGAGGCGCTGCCCACCAGAGTTCGGTCGTATCGGCAAGGGTCAGAGCGCTGCCGAGAAGGTCCCGATCAGCGACCGAGCAGGCGCACGCCGAGGTAGGCGATGCTGGCGACGAGGATCCAGGAGGCCAGGCCGAGTAGCAGTGCTCGGCCGCCGGTACGACGAAGCGTCGGTAGATGGATGGTGGTGCCCAGTCCAACCAAAGCGGCGGCGAGCAGGACACCCTGAATGATCTTGGCGATGTTGAGAACTACGTGGGGTAGGGCCCCGGTGCTAGTTATGACCACCGAACCGAGGAAACCGGCGACGAAAAGCGGGACGGGGGCCGGGCGCCGCCCACGGTTCAGTGCGCCCGTCCGCTGCCTTCGGCGGGTAAGAGAAAACCCCGCGACCAGCGGCGCAAGCAGCACCACCCGGGTCAGCTTGACAACGACAGCCGTGCTCAACGCGCCCGGCACCCGGTCGGCCGTCGCCACCGTCTGGCCAACATCATGCACACTCGCCCCAACCCAGGAACCGAAGGACACCACGTCGAGACCCAGCGGCACCCGCAACGCCGGCAGGATGAGAATTGCCAGGCTGCCGCACAAGGTGACCAGCGCGATCGCGATTCCGGTATCTTCCTCATCCCCACCCGCGACGGGTTCCATCGCTGCGACCGCGGACGCTCCGCAGATCGAGAAGCCGGTAGCGACCAGCAGGCCGCGCGCCGCTGACATACCCATCGCCCTACCGAGTAACTGCGTCCCCAGGAAGGTGACGGTGACGGTGAGCAGCACGACCACCAGACCCCCCGAACCAAGATGGACCAGCTGCCGCAGTGACAACTGCAGCCCGAGCAGCACGATCGATATCCGCAGCAACCGGTGACTCGCCAGGTGGGTACCCGGGTGAAGCACTCGCCGGTGCAAGCCCATGTTGGCCAGGAGCACACCCAGCATGACCGCGACGGTCGAGGGATTAAGCGCCGGCACAGCGCGAGCGACAACGTACGCCACAGCAGTAGCGACCGCGACGACCACGAGCCCCGGAACCAGTCTCAGCCCGCGCCGTGTCGGAGTGCTTGCCGGAATATCAATGATAACCATACCTTGAGCCTGCCCCACTCCGAGCCCCATCAGTAGCCCTCTCAGGCTTGTATGGCTACAGAGCTGGGTTGTATCTGACGTCGGCCTCAAGACGTCGTTCCGATTGACCCAGGAGTTGATCGATTCCGATCCTGTGGTGCGGATGTACCTGAATCAGATGATCGCCCAGGTTCCGAGCACCAAGTCGTATCGCAAGCGGCACCTGCACAGCGTGGAGCAGCTGCTGCGCCTGATCAACGAGGTGCTGACGATGGCGTGGTGTGAATGTACGAGACGAAGGGCGGCTTGACCGTGGTGCCGACCAACGCCAGCGGTCCGGACGACCTGGTCCAGGACGGCCTATCCGGCGCACCGGGGCTATCCTGACTTGGTCGCACCGGACCTGACCGGCCGAGCGGGCCGGGCGCCAGGGCGGCCGGATTGCCAGCAGATCGGCGACTGGCCGCGGTGGCGAAGGAATCCACCGCGTCGTGCGGCACATCCACCGCAAGCTCGTGGCGCGGCCACCTCCACGGCGGCGCGCCTTGCCGGGTGGTTCTCCAGCGTCTGGTCCGCTTGGATGACACCATGACATCGCCTGGCCGCCGGACTGTCCCACCCCCGGTCGTGACTGACACCCTGCACGCGGCACTGGGCCGGATTCATCGCGATGACCCCGTGGCGCCGAGCACCGGTGGTCCGGCCGGCAACGCACGCGTCACCGCCTGGACCGGCTTGTTGCTGCTGGTCCTGTCGTTGGCGGAGCTCGTCACGCTGATCAACGTCGACGGCCTCATCAGCTGGCACATCGTCATCGGCACCCTGCTCCTCCCGCCAGCCTTGCTCAAGACGGCGAGCACGGGCTGGCGTATCGCCCGCTACTACCGGCGCAATCCGGTGTACCGCCACGCCGGACCCCCACCGATGCTGCTACGCATCCTCGGGCCGGGCGTCGTCGCCTCGACTCTCGGTCTACTCGCCTCTGGCCTGGTGCTGATCCTGCTGGGCCGAGACAGCAGCCGCACGATTTTGATTACCACCCTGGGCCAACGCCTGGACTGGCTGACCCTGCACCAGGGCCTGTTCATCGTGTGGGCAGTCCTCACGGGACTGCACGTGCTTGCCCGCATCGTTCCCGCCCTTCAACTCACCATCCTGCCCAAGCACACGGCCACGAGCGTCGCCGGAACCAAGGCTAGGGCCGCGATCCTGGCCGGAACCGTCGCCGTCGCGGCAGTAGCGGCCGTCCTTGTCTTGTCTGCCTCGGGGTCCTGGCGTTCCGACGGCCATCATGGACCGCCGCTCGATTCCGGCGGTCTGGGCGTCTCTGATCGACCCTGACGTGATCCCGCTGCCCGCGATCGAGGAGCTGAGGTTCGTCCGCAACGAGGCCGCCCGGCAACTGCGGGCCGGACGTAGCCGGACGATCGGACTGATCGTGCTCGACACCGGCAACCCATTCTTCGCCGACATCGCCGGCGGGGTGGAGAAGACCGCCGCCAACCACGGGCTGTCGCTGGTGCTGTGCAACAGCGACGAGAACTCCGAACGTGAGGAGCATTACCTGTCAGTGTTGGAGGAACAGCGTGCCTTTGGCATCCTCCTGGTGCCGGCGTTCTACGACAGCCCGCTCACCGCCGAGATCCGTCGCCGCGGCACCCCGATCGTGCTCGTCGACCGCGGCTCGTCGAGCAGCCAGTGCTCGGTGTCCGTCGACGATGTGGTCGGCTGGCGACCGCGCATCTGCTCGAACGCGGCCATCGCGTGCTGGTCTTCGTCGGTGGCCCGGTCGGGCTGAACCAGGTCGCCGACCGTCTCAAAGGTGTCAAGCAGGCCCTGCGCGGCTCCGGTGCCAAGCTGACGGTGATCGAGACTGAAGCGCCCAACGTCGCAGGCGGTCGCGAAGCCGGTGAGCAGATAGCCGGCCTCGCCAAGACATCGACTTCGCCGCCGCCGCGGTGCCGCTGACCTCCGCGCGGTGCGAGGTCCATCGGAAGTCCGAGTGCAGAAGTTGCCGGCGTGGGCCTGCGTCGGCTCGTGCCAGCGCATCCGCGATGCATGCGCTGCATCCAGAACGCCCTGTTCATCGGCCATGGCGGCCAGTATCACCGACACGAACCCCTCTGCCCGGTCGGGTCTCTGCTGCGGGGGAAGGGTGCCGCCGTTCGGGCCGGATGGAGTCAGGTGCCGACTTTCGTGGTGCGGTGGCGTTGGCGGTAGGCGACGGCTTTGGCGCGGTCGCCGCAGCCTTTCATGTCGCACCAGCGGCGGCGGCGGCCACGGGAGCGGTCGATGAACGGGCGGGTGCACGTGGGATCGGCGCACCAGGACAGCAGGTTTCGGTCGCGGCCGTCGAACAGATCGATGCAGTCGGCGGCAAGGACGGCGAGTGCGGCGTCGAGGTCACCAGTGCGGCGGACCTGGCCGGTTGCGGTGAGCCGGCTGACAGGTCTCGGGCGGGTCGCGACGCCGTTGACCAATTCGCGGTCGGTCGGCAACGGGTGGCCTCGGTCGATCAGCGCGGTGATCAGACCGAAGATCGCCTCACGGACGGCTCTGGTGTGTGTGAGCTGCTCGTCGGTCACCTGGAGCGCGTCGTGCAGGATGCCGGACTGCTGCACCCAGCGAGCGACGTCGCCAGGCACGCGCAGTTTCTCCAGGTGCGTAGTGCCGCGGTCAGCGACGGTTGCGACGAAATCGAGCACGGCCCGGTCGGCGATGAACTCGAAGGTCGCGGCACCCTCTTGGTTGGTCACGTCACCAGCTTGACTGGTGATCCGGTTGGCAGCAAGACTCAGTGAGCACGTCACCGGCTGAGCAGGTGACAGACCATGGTGGCGAGTCGGGGCGGTGGTACGGGTGTCTGGTCGATTGACGCACTACGCCGCGGCGGCGGTGCTGGTTCGGCTCGCCGACGAAGGGGCCCGTGTCGTGCTGACGCTGTTGGCGCTGCAGCGCACTGGCAGCGCCGCGGTCGGGGGCGTGCTGGTGGCTGCGCTGCTGGTGCCGCATGTGGTCGCCGCACCGCTGGTCGGGGCGCTCGCCGATCGGGCGCGCCGCCCACGGCTGGTGGTGGCAGCCGCCGGCTGCGGGTTTGCCGCCGCGCTTGCGGCCACCGCTACCGGGCTGGGAAGGCTGCCGCTCACCGTGCTCGTGGGGGTGTTGCTGGCCGGTGGCTGCTGCGGTCCGGCTCTGACCGGAGCGCTGACCAGCCAGCTGCCCGGCCTGGTGCCGGCTCAGCGGCTGCCCCGGGCCTTCGGTCTGGACTCGCTGACCTACAACGGTGCCGGCATCGTGGGGCCGGCGGCCGGTGCCGCGATCGCCGCCGCCAGCTCCCCGGCTGGGGCCACGTACGCGCTGGCCGGCTCAGCCGGACTCGGCGCCGCATTGGCCGCCGTCCTGCCCGTGCCCGTGCGCGCGCACCAGCAGCGCGCCACACGGAGGATTGGCTATCTGCTGGGCGGGACGAAGCTGCTCGTGCGCGACCGGGTGCTCGCCACTGTCACCGCAGCCACCAGCATCGGCCAGCTCGGGATGGGCGCGCTGCCGGTGATCGCCGTCCTGATCGCCACGCAGCACCACTCCGCCGCAGCCGCCGGCTGGCTGCTGACCGCCGTCGCGACCGGTGGGCTCTTCGGCTCGCTGGCCTGGACCTGGCGGCCGGGGCGCCCTGAGCGGGCGAGCACCGTGGTCATGCTCGGACTCGTCGGGGTAGGCCTGCCGCTGGGCGCCGCGGCGTTCTCCTCATCGCTTCCGCTCACAGCCACATTTTTCGCTCTCGCCGGATTTAGCAACGGCCCGCTGTTCGGTGCGTTGCTGGTCACCCGCAACGACCACGCTCCCACCAACCTCCGCAGCCAGATCTTCACCCTCGGCGCCGGCGCCAAAATCACCGCCACCGCAGCCGGAGCAGCCCTCGGTGGACTGCTAGCCGGACACACCTCCGTTGCTGTGCTCCTTCTGCTCGCAGCCGCCAGTCCCCTCCTCGCCGGCGCACTCGGCCGCGTACTGCTTCCACGCACAGCCACCCGTCACCCCATGGTGGATCGCACTGAGCAAGGAGCTACCACCACCACCGAGCCGCGAGGTTGAACTCCGACCTGCGCAACGGAATGTTCGGCTACCGGCACAGTCAGGTCGCGTAGAGCCGGCACGTCAGGCCTCTTCACACCTGAACCACACTGTCGTATTCGGCGGTACCTGCGAACCCGGCTCCGCATATGGGCTCGAGGACAAAATCACGCTCGCTCCCTCGGGCAGCGCAGCCGGCTCGCCGTTCACGTTGGCCAGCACTTTCACATCGCCGCGCGCGAAGGCGATCGTGCCGTCCGCTGCCGACTCGTCCCACCTGATCGGTCCGGTGAGAGTTCGGCGTATCTCGAGTGCCCTTCGGTAAAGGCACAAGGTCGACTCGGGGTCGTCGTTCTGCGAGTCGCGGGAGTAGGGGCCGAAGTAGTCGGGCTGAGGTAGCCAGGTGTCGCTCGACGACACGGACGAGAAGCCGAATGACAACTTGGTGGCCTCCCAGGGTAGGGGGACCCGGCACCCGTCGCGACCGCGGATCCGATGACCGGAACGCTCCCAGACCGGGTCCTGCCGGACGTCGTCGGGAAGATCCGTCACCTCAGGAAGACCGAGTTCCTCGCCTTGGTAAAGGTACGCCGAGCCGGGCAGGGCGAGCATCATCGCCGTGGCGGCCCGCGCTCGCTGCAACCCCAGCGCACGATCGGGCTGCGGGTCGTCGGCGCCGACGCCGGCCTCGAGAGCCACCGTGCCGTCGTAGCCGAAGCGGCTGGCATGCCGCATGACGTCGTGGTTCGACAGGACCCACGTTGTCGGGGCGCCGACCACGTCGTTGGCCTGCAACGACGAGATGATGGTCGACCGGATCGCGACGGCGTCCCAGCGCTGCTCGAGGTATGCGAAGTTGAACGCCTGGTTCATCTCGTCGGGTCGCACGATGCGCGCCGTCCGCTCAGACGGCAGCCAGGCTTCGGCGCACAGGATTCGGGTGCCCTCGTACGAGTCGAGCACGCGTCGCCATGAGCGGAAGATGTCGTGGATGCCTTCCTGATCCCACATCGGCGGCATCCGGCCGTCGATCGGCTCGACGACGCCGTGTGTCGGGTGCGGCCAGTCGGGTAGACCGTCCGCCTTCACCAGGGCGTCGCACACGTCGACGCGGAAGCCGTCGACGTTGCGGTCGAGCCAGAACCGCAGGGTGGACTCGAAGTCGTCGCGGACCGCTTGATTGTCCCAGTTCCAGTCCGGCTGCGACGGGTCGAAGAGGTGCAGGTACCACTGGCCCGCCGTCCCGTCCGGCTCGGTGACGCGGGTCCACGCCGGCCCCTCGAACATGCACGGCCAGTCGTTCGGTGGCAGCTCGCCGTTGGCGCCCAGACCGTCGCGGAAGTGGAAGAGGGCGCGCTGCGGACTGCCGGAAGCCGCGGCGAGTGCGGCCTGGAAAGCGGGGTGGTCCGAAGAGCAGTGGTTAGGAACCAGATCGACGATCACCCGGATCCCGAGGGCATGTGCCCCGTCGGTGAGGCGGTCGAAGTCCGCGAGGGTGCCGAACTGGGGATCGACGTCGCGGTAGTCGGCAACGTCGTAGCCGCCGTCGCGCTGCGGCGAGGGGTAGAACGGCGACAACCAGACGGCATCCACCCCTAGCCGGTCGAGGTGATCGAGCCGGGAGGTGATGCCGGGCAGGTCGCCGATCCCGTCGCCGTTGCTGTCAGCGAACGAGCGGGGATAGACCTGGTAGATGACGGCGTCGCGCCACCAGTCGGTGTGGCGGGGGTCGATCATTTCTGTCCTCTGGCGTACAGCTCGGGGCGGCGGTCACCGAGCAGGTCGTTGTGCGGCGAGATGGACTTGTCGCGGGCCAGGCGCGGGAACACGTCGGCGCGAGCTGTGGGAACGGGGAGCGCCGGGTCCCGCGCGCTCGATTCGCCCACCCCCGATTCGCCCACCCTCGATTCGCCCACACCCGATTCGCCAGGACCGGCCCGACCACCCGACGTCGCGGCGGCGCATACCCAGCCGAACTGATCGACGATCACGCTGCCCTCGGTCCAGGCCTGACCGCGCTCGACGCCGGCGCGGTCGCAGCAGGCGATGAAGACGCCGTTGGAGCGTGCGGCGGCCTGGGCGTAGATGACCTCGGCAGCGCGCTCGTCGGAGGGATGCTCCCCTGACGGCCAGTTCGTGGGGACGGCGATCAGGTCGGCGCCGGCAATGGCGAGTGCGCGGGGCATCTCGGCGAATTCCAGGTCGTAGCAGATCAGAATCCCGATCCGGCCGTGAACGGTCTCGACGATGGGCGCAGGATCCTGGCCGGGGGTGAACACGAGAGTCTCGCGATCCCAGAGGTGTGTCTTCCGGTACACGGTGACGACGCCGCTTCGGTCGATGAGTGCGGCGCCGTTCCAGAGCGTGGAGCCCGGGCCTCGCTCGCAGAACCCCACGACGACGATCGAGTTCGTGCCCGCCAGGAGCTCGGCCACCCGGCCGAAGAAGGCGTCGTCGGCGGCCAGGGCGACGCTTGCGGCCTCTTCCGACGATTGGAACACATAGCCTGAGGTCGCGAGTTCGGGTAGGACGACGACGTCGGCACGATCGGCACGAGCACTGCAGACGGCCGCCAGCACCCTATCCTGGTTGCCGGCCAGCTCTCCCAGGACCGGGGAGAGCTGTGCGCAGACGACGCGGACGATTCCCGTAGCGTCGGTCACTTGACCGCTCCAGCTGTGAGCCCGGTGATGAGGCGGCGCTGCAGGATGACATACGCCACGATGATCGGCAGCGCCACCAGCACGGCGGCGGCAGCCGTGACGTTCGGGTTGCTCGCGCGGTCGGTTCCGCTGAAGAACGACAGGGCGAGGGGCGCGGTGTGCACGGCCTGGTTCTCGGGGACGAGGATCAGCGCCAGGAGGAACTCGTTCCAGGTGAAGAGGAACAGGATCGTGGCGAGGGTCGCGATGGCGGGCCCCCCGATGGGCAGAAGCACCAGCTGGAGCGTCTTGAAGCGGGAGGCGCCGTCGATCTTGGCCGCCTCGAGGATCTCGACCGGGACCGACTGGAAGAAGGACCGCATCCAGAAGACGCCGAGCGGAACCGAGAGCCCGATCTGGGGCAAAATCAAAGCCCAGTAGGTATCGATGAGGCCCCAGCCGGACAGCAACTGGTAGAGCGGCAGCACGGTGACCTCATAGGGCAGCACGAGACCGAGAAGTAGGATGCCCATCACGAGTCGGCCGCCCGGCACCCGCATCGTCGCGACCGCGTAGCCGGCGAGACAGGACACGACCGCCGTGACCACGACCACGGTGAGGGCCACGACCGCGCTGGCGATCAGGGCGGAGCCGAAGTGGCCACGGGTCCAGGCGACCGAGAAATTGTTCCAGCCGATCCCGGCGCCGGTCGCCCGCTGGAGGGACGCCGCGATGATGGAGCCGAGCGGATACACGGCGAAGAGCGCCGCGATCACGAGCAGTGCGTGGGTGCCGATGGACTCCCGGGCCGAGACCTTCACCTGGTCCCCCTCTCTGCGCCTACAGGGCGCGGCCGGCCGGAGGGTTCACGGACGGCGACCTGCACGATCGCGACGACGATCAGGATGATGATCGTGAGCACGACGGCGAGGGCGGACGCCTGGCCGAGTTCACGGTTCTGGAACGCGTCGAGGTAGACGAAGAGTGACGGGACGGTCGTCGAAGTACCGGGACCGCCGCGGGTCGTGTTCCAGATGAGGTCGAAGTTCCGCAGGGCGAACGTGATCGTCAGGATCAGGGCGATCGAGATCTGCGGGCGGAGGGCCGGCAGGGTGACGGCGAAGAACTCGCGCACGGGGCCGGCGCCGTCGAGACGAGCCGCCTCGTAGAGCGACCGGTCGATCGTGACGATGCCGGCGAGGAAGAGCACCATGCACAGCCCGTATTCGACCCAGGTGCCGATGATCCCGATCGACGGCAGGGCGGTATTGAAATTGCCGAGCCAGCTGGTCGCCAGGCTTCCGAGGCCGACGTGCTCGAGCACCCCGTTGACGGGGCCGTCGGAAGCCAGGAGACCGCGCCAGGCGACGGCGACGACGACGCTCGAGAGGATCTGCGGTAGGAACAGCACCGCCCGGAAGACGGTCAGCCCGTAGACCCGGATCCGAGACATGGTGCCGGCGAGTACGAGACCGATGCAGACGGGTAACGCCGAGTAGAACACCAGCAGAAGCAGCGAGTGCAGCAGGGCCGCCCGCAGGTCAGGATCGACGAAGACGTTCACGTAGTTTGAAAGCCCGGCCGGTGTCGCGACCGTCAACCCGTCATAGTTGTAGAACGAGGTCCGGATCGAGACCACGATCGGATAGATGACGAAGACCACGAAGAAGATCAGTGCCGGAGCCACGTATAGCAGACTCGACCAGCTGACGCGGGTGAGGGCGGAGCGCCGACGCCGCCCGGTGCGGGCGGTGACGGCGCTCCTGATGCTCCTCGTGCTGCTGGTACTGCTAGTGCTGCTGGTGAGCGTCATTGCTTGTGGCTTTTCGCCCAGGTCGCTTGGACGGTCTTGGTGAAGGCGGTGCTGCTGGTGCGACCGGCCATGACCTCCTGCAGCGCCCCACCCATGACGGTGAGCATGTTGGTCGTGCTCCAGTCGTAGTAACCGACCTGCGTTCCGGCGGCGATCGTGTCCTTGAGGGCGGTCAGGGTCTGCTTCTGGAGCGGATCGGTGGCCGTGACGCCGTCGGTGATGACCGGGAGTCGGCCGCTGTCGAGGATCTCTTGGCCGACCTTCGGTGAGTGGAGCATGTCCAGCCACGCGATGGCGGCCGCGGTGTTCTTCGTCTTCGAGCTGATGTGCCAGGGCGAGGCGGTCGCGCCGACGCCGCCGGTGACGAGGGAGCCCAGACCGAAGTCGGCGCTCTTCAGCGAGGCGCCGTTCCACGATCCGCCGACGAAGAAGACACCGTTGCCCTTGGCGAACTTGGCGATGGCGTCCTCATTGCTCAGACCGTCGTAGCCGGTGCCGAAGTAGCCCTTGGAGGCCCAGTCCTTCATCGTGTCGGCGGCCTTGACGTTGCCCGGGGTCTCGAAGGTCGACCCCTTCTTACCGCCGATCCAGTCGACGATGCTCGAAGGCTTCTGCTCAGTCACTGCGATGTCGCTGAAGATGTGCGTGCCGGCGTACTGATCGGAGTTGCCGAGCATGATCGGCTGCTCACCCGCGGCCTTCGCCGCGGGCAGATCCTTCTCGAGGTCGGCGATCGACGCGGGCGCCTTCAGCCTGAGCTTCTCGAGTTTGGCCTTGTTGTAGTAGATGCCCTGCACCTCGCTGATCGGCGACATCCCGTAGAGCGTGCCCGAGCCGAAGGTCGTGGCCGCCGCGTTCCACTTGGCGGGGGCGAGCGTCGAGGATCCGGTGCCGGAGTTCCAGCCGTAGACATTCGCGACGTCGTCGAGGGGGCGGACGAGCTTCGCCTTCACGAGCGCGCCGTCGACGGCGTAGCCGATATTGCCCTGGAACACGTCGGGCGGGCTGGCGCTGGCGGCGGCGTTGACGACGGTGGCGGTCAGGTCGTCGAAGCTCTTGTAGGTCATGTCGACGGCCACGTTCGGGTACTTCTTCTCGAAGTCGGGGATCACCGACTTCATCAGCGGCTGCTCGGCCTGGTCGGCCCACATCTTGACGGTGACCTTGCCGAGCTTCTCGACGTCGGCGACGCTGACTTTCGCGGTGATGTCATCGTGCTTGGCGCTGGTCTTGGTCGACCCGGTTCCTGGAGCTGCGCAACTGGACAGGGCGAGGGAGGCGGCGACGACGCCGACAGCGAGAGCAAGGACTCGTGCGGTGCGGGGTTGTGTCATGGCTTCTTCCGGGTGAGGTCGAACGTGGGAGGTGCGTAACAGTTCCGGGAACGTTTCGGAGCTACACCTTGTAGGTGTCGAGACGGAGAGTGGCTGTGGCCTGGTGAGCGGACATGCCTTCGCTGGCCGAGATGACGTCGACGGCGGTCGCGAGGATGGGAGTGGCCGCTCGGCTGACGCGCTGGTACGTCAGCGGCTTCAGGTAACGGGAGACGGAGAGTCCGGCGGAGTGCTTCGCGCCGCCGGCAGTCGGGAGTGTGTGGTTGGTGCCCGCCATGCCCTTGTCGGAGTACGCGACCGTGCTCCAGTGGCCGAGGAACAACGACCCGTAATTCGTCAACGTGTCGTGATACCACTGGTCGTCCGCGGTCTGGAGCTCCAGGTGCTCCGGGGCCAGTTCGTCCATCACGAGCACGGCGTCCTGCCGGTTGGCGACCAGGATGACGGAGCCGAAGTCGTGCCAGGCGGGACCGCAGATCGACGCCGTCGAGAGCGTCTGAAGCTGACGCTCCACGGCCGCGATCACGTCGCGTCCGAGCGTCTCCGCAGTCGTCACGAGCGCGGCTGGCGAACTGGGCCCGTGCTCGGCCTGGCCCAGCAAGTCAGCGGCGACGATCTCGGGATCGGCCGTCTCGTCGGCGATGACAGCCACCTCCGAGGGCCCGGCGAGCAGGTCGATCGCGACGGTGCCGAAGAGCTGGCGCTTGGCCTCGGCGACGTAGGCGTTGCCGGCGCCGACGATCATGTCGACCGGCGGCCGGCCCAACAGACCGAACGACATCGCCGCCAGAGCCTGCACACCGCCTAGGACGAAGAGATGGTCGATGCCCGACAGGTGAGCAGCGTAGGCAACCGCGGCGTTGACCCCGCCGCCGGGCTGGGGCGGCGTGCAGCCGATCACGGTCGGAACACCCGCCACCTTGGCGACACCCACCGTCATGAAGGCGCTCGCGGTCAACGGGAATCGCCCGGCCGGCAGGTACGCCCCGACGCTGCCGACCGGGACGTACTTCTGGCCGACGACGAGGCCGGGCATGACCTCGCACTCGAAGTCGCTGAGGTGCTCGCGCTGCAGGCCCGCGAACTGTTTCGTGCGGGCCGAGCCGAGTTCGATTGCCTCGCGCAGCTCGGGAACGAGGCGACCGCCAGTGGCGGCGAGGTCTGTCGCGCTCAGCTCGAAGTCGAAGCGGTCGGAACCGTCGAGGTCGCGCGAGTAGCGACGCACGGCGTCGAGTCCGTTGCGCTCGATGTCGAGCAGCATCGAGGTCACCGTGTCGGCGACAGCCGGGTCGCGCTGCGCCTCTGGCGCGTCAACGCCAGGGGCCTTGAGCTGCGTGAACCGGTCGGCGTGCTGGGCGAGAAAGCGGGGACTCAATTTCATGTGTTGAGCTTGTGTGCCCGGCTGGCCGCACGCAAGGCCGAGTTGTCTTCGGTGAGCCATAGGGTTGGCCTATGACAATGAACCAACTCCGAGCCTTCCTCCGAGTCGCGTTGCTGGGCACGTTCTCCGCCGCAGCGGCCGACCTAGGCATGACGCAGCCGTCCGTCTCCGAACTGATCAAACGGATCGAAGAGAGCTACGGCATCCGACTGTTCACCCGAGGCTCGCGCCGCCTGGTACTCACGAGCGCCGGCGAGCAGCTCGTCCCCTTCGCGCAGCAGGCCGTCACGGCCGCCGACGGCGCCGACCGAGCCCTCCGCTCGATGACCTCCCTGAGCGGTGGCGTCGCAACCTTCGGGCTCCTGCGCAACGCCAACTACTACTCCCTGTCGCAGCTTCTCGAGACGTTCCACAACCGGTATCCACAGGTCCGGCTGCGGATCATCGGGCTCAACAGCGTCGAAGTGGCAGACGCCGTCTCGGCAGGCGACCTGGAAGCCGGTCTAGTGGTGCTGCCGATCGACAGCGAAAAGCTCAACGTGACACCGCTGATGCGCGACGAGGTCCTCTTCGCCTCGGCAGACCCTGCGAAGACCGCAAAACCCGTCACCATCGCCGACCTGGCCGCCTCCGACCTGGTGCTCTACGACGCCCACTACGGCTGGCGCGACCCCACGCGCCGCCAGCTCGCCGAACGGGCCCAACTCGAAGGCATCACCCTGACCCCGCAGATCGAGGTGGAACACGTCGAATCCGCCCTGGGGATCGTCGCCCTTGGCGGTGGCGGCACGATCGTCTCCACCGCGGTCTCGAAATCAAAGGGGTTTCCCGAAAATATTCACACGGTGAGCTTCGCCGACCCTCTCTACGACACAATCGCCATCGTGCAGCGACAGGGAAGCATCCTGTCGCCCGCGACCCGCGAGATCGCTCGCCTAGCGCGCCGTATGCTCCTCGAGCACTAGCCTGCTCATGCGCGTCCCGGGCGACCTCGGTTGGGACGGGCTCTCGCCTTCGCGACTTCACCGCCGGCTGAGCCCGTCCCGCCGGTCAGCCCACGGCCAGCAGGTGTTCGATCGCCAGCCGTTGAATCCGAGCGAAGCCGTAGCCCTTGGTGCGGGCAGCCTCCAGGTCGTAGTCCTCGAAGGCGCTGCGGTCGGCAACCAGCTGCTGGTGGGTCTCACCCTCGTTCAGGCTCGGTTGGCTCAGGTCCGGAACTCCGCCGTCGGTCAGGGCTTCTTGCACCCGAGGATCGGCGCGGAATGCTCGGGCCCGCTCGCGCAGGGTCAGGTACAGCTCCATGTTGGCAAGGGCCGACTCCCAGACGCCCTCCATGTTCTCGGTTCGCAACGGCTTGTAGTCGAAATGCCGGTCACCGTCGTAGGTCGGTCCGCCGCCGGGCGCACCATTCTCCAACAGGTCCACTGTAGAGAAGGCCTGCAGCAGGTCGCCGTAACCGAAGACCAGGTCCTGGTCGTAGCGCGGGCCCTTCTGGCCGTTCAGATCGATATGAAACAGCTTGCCCTGCCAGAGTGCCTGGGCGATGCCGTGGGTGTAGTTCAGGCTCGCCATCTGTTCGTGCCCGGTTTCGGGGTTGATGCCAACCATGTCGGCATGTTCGAGCTCGGAGATGAAGGCCAGCGCGTGTCCGATGCTGGGCAGCAAGATGTCGCCGCGCGGCTCGTTCGGCTTCGGCTCGATCGCGAACCGCATGCCGTAACCCTTGTCGATCGAGTACTGCGCGAGCAGGTCGATGCCCTCGCGGTAGCGGTCGAGCGCAGCCCGGACGTCCTTGGCGAAGTCGACCTCAGAGCCTTCGCGGCCACCCCAGAACACATAGATTCCGGCGCCCAGCTCGGCGGCCAGGTCCATGTTGCGCATCACCTTGCGAAGGGCATAGCGGCGCACCGACCGATCATTGCTGGTGAAACCGCCATCCTTGAACACCGGATCGCCGAACAGGTTGGTGGTCACCATCGGCACCACCATGCCGGTATCGGCCAGCGCCTGCTTGAACTCATCGACGATCCGTTGCCGTTCGCCGCTGCTGCTGCCCGGCGGCACCAGATCGTCGTCGTGAAAGGTGATGCCGTACGCGCCCAGCTCCGCCAGCTTGTGCACCGCCTCGACGCCGGCCAGCACCGGCCGGGTGGCTTCACCGAACAGGTCGCGGGCCTGCCAGCCCACCGTCCACAGTCCGAAGCTGAACTTGTCGTCGCGGGTTGGTACCGGTGCCATGGTTTCCTCCGATGAGTATCGAGTTGCTCGGCTGAGGTGCGTCGATGGGAGCCTGCTGGACGTCTTACTCCGACGGATTATGGGCCGGTTGACCGGAGGATCGAGAACACAACTCAGCTCGGCCCGGAACTGCTGGTGCGCTCGGCACTGAGCGGCCGGAATCCGGTGGGCGAGCTGGCAATCTCGCGAAGATAGTCAAGTTGCGCGAGTAGTTGCCTGGTTCCACCACCTTCATGGTCCTTGAAGGGATAGACCTCGATCCGCTTGGGCCCGCGTAGTGATTGAAGGCGCCGAACACGGTCGAGGCGGGCGCGATGTCGTCGGCCAGCGCCACCGAGAACAGCGCCGCGGCCTGACATCGCTTCGCGTGGTTGACGACATCGAGATAGGACAGCGTCCGGAACACCTGCTCGATCCGGTCGCTGTGCACGCCGCCGTACTCGCGAATCTCACCGTAGGGATGGCTGGCGGTGATCTGGATCGCGCGTCGATAGTGCGCGAGGAACGGCACATTGGGCATCGTCACGGCGACTCCCCCGTGCAGCTGAGCAACCGCCAGCGCGAGGCCGCCACCTTGACTGTGGCCGGTGGTAACAATCGCCCGGTCGGCACACTCGGGCAGCCCGGCGGCCGCGTCGAGCGCCCCGCACGCCGTCGATGAACAGCCGGGTGTGATAGAGCGTTGCGGGATCGGCAATGCCACGGGTCAGAAATCCTGGTGAGCTCGGCGCACCGGTATCGCCGGGGTCGGGCGTGTCCGAGCCGCGCCAGCCACCGCCCTGCCCTCGGGTGTCCATCACCAGGTTCGGATATCCGGTGCTGCACCAGCTCAGCCAGTCCAGTGGATCGCCCCGTCCGCCGCCGTAGCCGATGTACTCCACGATCAGCGGCGCCTCTGGCAACGGCTCGTGCGGCAACAGCAACCACGCCTTCACCGCGGCGCCGCCGTGGCCGGAAAACGTCACGTCATACACCTCGCTGTGCCTGAGGTGGCTGGCCACCTTGGTGCACACCGGCTCACCGCCGACGGCGCGGGCGGCCGCCACCTGGGCTGCCCAGAACTCGTCGAAATCGGCGGGCTCGGCTACGTCGGGCCGGTATCGACGCAGGTCTTCGAGCGGAAGGTCGACGAACATGACTCTCCTGGGTGTGTTTCGCCAGTGCGGGCAGCTGCAGGTTCAGCTGGTCGAGATCTCGACCTCTGGTTGCAGCACGCGGTCGAAGCCGATCACGCGCCGGCTTCCGACCATATCGACATCGAAGCGAGCGCGGAGGTCGGTGCTCGACGCGCCGACCCGCAGTTCGACCGCGCCGGCGTCGACCTGTCGAGAACCGTCGCGGCCGGTGTAGCCAGCCAGGTCGGCGTGCAGGGTGATCGAAACCGAGCAGGTCTGGCCGGGTGCGAGTTCGACCCGAGGTGCTGCGATCAGTTGCTGCACCGGTCTGGACACCTCGGCGACCGGGTCGCTCAGATACACCTGTACGACTTCAGAGGTCGGCCGGCTGCTCGGGTTGCTCAGGCTGAGCACCAGCGTGCAGCTGCCATCGGTCGGCCACTGTCGACCAGCATCGGTAAGGATGATCTCGCCCCAGGCCGCCGGTGCGTAGGACAGGCCGTGGCCGAAGCCGAACAGCGCCGTGGGATCGATGTTGCTGACCTCGCTGCGCCGGGCCAGCGGCGAGGCCAGGTAGGTAGCCGGCTGGTTGGCATCAGCCGCCGGAAACGAGACCGGTAGTCGGCCGGCCGGGTTGATCCGCCCGCTCAGCAGCCCGGCCAGTGCCGGGCCGCCCTCTTCTCCCGGAAAGAAGCCGCACACCACCGCGGCCAGCCGATCGAGCTGGCGCGACAGTTCGTAGGGCCGGCCGACCAGCAGCACCAGCACCACCGGCGTGCCGGTGCCGAGCAGCGCTTCGAGCAGTTCCTCCTGGCGTCCGGGAAGGCGCAGGTCGGTGGCGTCACAACCCTCGCCGGAGGTACCGCCACCGAACAACCCGGCTCGGTCACCGAGCACCGCCAGGCACACGTCGGCAAGCTCTGCCGCACGGACCGCCTCGGCGATCTCGGCATCGGAGCCGCCCAGCACCGGGCAGCCCTCGGCGAAGCTCAACCGGTAGCCCGCCGGGTCGGCGCGCAGCGCATCCAGCAGGCTCGGCACCTCCAGGCCCAGCGCCACGTCCGGGTGATGAACGCCGACATGCATCGGAAACGAGTAGCAGCCCATCATCGCGCCCGGCTCGTGGGCTCGCGGCCCGACCACGGCTACCCGCTGCCCGGCGATCAGCGGCAGCGCGTCATCGACGTTGTGCAGCAACACGATTGACCGTTCGGCAAGCTCGCGCGCCAGCACCCGGGCCGAAGCCGGATCCAGCTCGATGTGAGGATTGCCCGGCTCGGGCGAGTAATCGGAGTCGAGCAGGCCAAGTTCGCACTTCTGGCTCAGCACCCGTTCCAGCGCCCGATCGACGAGTGCAACCTCCGCCGTTTCGCTCTCAATGGCCTCTTGCAGCGGCTTGCCGTAGCAGTTGACCGTAGGAAGTTCAACGTCAATGCCCGCGGTGAGGGCCAGCACTGCGGCTTCACCAGCCGTGCCGGCAACGTGATGCAGTTTGTGCAGAAAAGAGACTGCGAAGTAGTCGGCGACGACGGTTCCAGTGAAGCCGTAGGTCTCGCGCAGCAGGCCGGTCAGCACGGTTTCATCGGCCGCGACCGGCACCCCGTCGAGGTCGGCGTAGGAGTTCATCACCGAACGAGCTCCGGCACGCAGCGCCATCTCGAACGGCGGCAGAAGCACGTCGGCGAGTTCGCGCCGGCCGATCGAGACCGGCGCCAGGTTGCGGCCCGCTCGTGAGGCCGAGTAGCCGACGAAGTGCTTGAGGGTGGCGATGAGGCCGGCAGATTGCAGGCCGCGGACGTAAGCACTGCCGATCGTGCCGACAAGATAAGGGTCTTCGCTGATGGTTTCCTCGACACGCCCCCAGCGCAGATCGCGGGTCACGTCGAGCACCGGTGCCAAACCTTGATGCACTCCCAGACCACGCATCGTGGCGCCGATCTGGGCCGCCATTCGCTGGACGAGGTCGGGATCGAAGCTGGCACCCCAGCACAGCGGTGACGGGTACACGCTTGCCTGCCACGCAGCGAGCCCGGTCAGGCACTCCTCATGAACAAGAGCCGGAATGCCGAACCGGCTGGCGGCCATCACCTGGCGTTGGCTGCGGGCCAGGCCGCGGACGCCGACGGCCGGGTCGACCGGCGCGGTTCCGAACGGGCGCGTCAGCTGCCCCAGACCGTCCTGGATGGCCTCGTCGAAGGATCGCGGTTCGCCGGCGAAGTCGTGCTGGTGAGGTGCGACGTCACCGCCGGCACTGTTCATGCCGACCCACAGGCCTTGCAACTGGGCAAGCTTCTCGCTGAGGGTCAACCGGCTAATCAAATCGGCAACCCGGTCAGCGATTGAGGCCGCCGGGTCGCGCCAGAGTGGCAGGGTTTCGCTGCTGTCAGCTGTCACGTCGGGCTCCGTTCGAGATGGAGCTTTTGGGAGCGGAGGTTGAACCGCGCACCAGCAGCCGGGTGTCGAGTGTCAGATGCGTTTCTTGCAGACTCCGGCCACGGATCAGCTCGATGAGCATCTCGACGGACCTCTTGCCCATCTCCCGGATGGGTTGTTCCACCGTCGTCAGGCCCGGTGAGCTCAGCGCTGCCTCGGGAATGTTGTCGAAGCCGACCACCGACAGGTCGTCGGGGACGCCGAGACCGAGCTCGTCGGCGACCGCCATTGTGGTGATGGCGGAGATGTCGTTGGCCGCGAAGATCGCGGTGGGCGGATCAGACATCGAGAGCATCCTGCGGGCCGAGTCTCTGGACGGCCCGGAGTTGTACTCCCCCGGCAGGATCAGCTCCTCGTCGATGCTGAGCTGGGCCTTCCGCAATGCCTGGCGGTAGCCCTGCTCGCGCAGCCGCGAGGACTGCAGATCGTGGCGGCCGGTCAGCATGGCGATCCGGGTGTGCCCTAGTTCGAGAAGGTGTTCAGTGGCCAAGTGCGCGCCCCGCAGGTTGTCGGCGTCGATCGTCGGGGTCGTCGACGTTCCGGTGTGCGGGTCGACCGCGACGAACGGAGAGCCGTAGTCGACATCGACGATGGTTGGCGTCACCAGAACGGCGCCGTCGATCAGGGTGCCGCTGAGCCGGGACAGGTAGCGCCGTTCCCAGCCCTCGTGCTCGCCGGTGCGACCGCCGGCCGAGTAGATGACCAGCTCGAAACCGGTGCCCCGGATCGCGTCGGCGGCACCTTTGAGCAGCTCGGTGCTGAACGGCTCGAGGTCGGCAACCAGAATCCCGATCACGTTCGTCTGATGATTGCGCAGGCTCTGCGCCACCAGGCTCGCCTCGTAACCCAGCTCGGAGATGACTTTCTGCACGTGCGCGTAGGTCGCCGCCGCGACGCCGTAGCGGTTGTTCAGAACCTTGGACACGGTGGCCACCGAGACACCGGCCTGTCTGGCGACATCTCGGATGGTCGTTCGGGAACGTGGCTGCACCGCGCAAGGATAGCTGTATAGAACGTTATCGACAACGATTGACAACCATGTTTCGGGAATGCAAACTCCTTCCAACCCAAGCTCGCCTCCCCGTCGATCCCACCGGATGGGCGGTGTCAGGAAGGGAACAACATGCAAAGCATCCGTAAGTTCGGCACCGTGGCGGTCGCGGCCACCGCTGCTCTAGCGCTGGTCGGCGGCTGCTCGAGCGGCGGCGGCAGCGGCGGCGCTGGTGGCGGCTCGAAGGCAGGGGGGCAGGTGAACCTGACTTGGTGGCACAACGGGACCTCTGATCCGCTGCTCGGAGTGTGGAAACAAGCAGCGGCCGACTACCACACGGCCAATCCCAACGTGACGATCAACGTGGTGCCGGTTCAAAATGAGCAGTTCACAACAAAGATGCCGTTGGCGTTGCAGTCCTCCAACCCGCCCGACATCTACTTCAATCAGGGTGGCGGCCTGCTGTCCACCCAGAGTCAGTCCGGCCGGGTGGCCGATATCAGCAATCAGACCTCGAGCTGGATCAAGGACTTCGGCGCGCTGAGCGAGGGTTGGCAGGTGGAGGGCAAGCAGTACGGCGTTCCTACCGATGCTCACGTCGTCGGCTTCTGGTACCGCAAGGACCTGTTCGCCAAGGCGGGCATCACCGCAACCCCCACCACGATCGCTGAACTGAACACCGACATCGCCAAGCTGAAGGCTGCGGGCACGACCCCGATCGCGTTGGGCGGCAAGGACCGCTGGCCGGACGCGTTCTACTACGACTACTTCGCCGTCCGCGAGTGCAGCGTCGACACGCTGAAATCGTCGGTCAAGGCGTCGAAGTTCAGCGACCCGTGCTTCACCAAGGCCGGTCAGGACGTTGTGGACTTCATCGCCAGCAAACCGTTCCAGACCGGATTCAACGGCACGCCGGCTCAGCAGGGGGCTGGCAGCTCCGCGGGCCTGGTCGTCAACGGCAAGGCCGCCATGGAGTTGCAGGGTGACTGGGATCCGAGCGTGATGGCCGCCTTGACCGCCGACAAGAACTTCCGCTCAAAGCTGGGCTGGTTCCCGTTCCCGGCGATGACCGGAGGTCAGGGCGATCCCAGCGCGGCGTTGGGTGGCGGTGACGGCTTCGCGTGCACCACGAAGAACGCCGACGCGTGCGCGAACTTCTTGAAATACCTCGGTGGCAGCGACATCCAGAAGAAGCTGGTGACCTCCGGTGCGGTCGTCATTCCGGTCAATCCCGCCGCTCAGTCCGCGATCAAAGACCCGACCATCAAGCAGGTCTTCAACTTCAATCAGAAGGCCAGCTACGTCCAGGTTTACTTCGACATCGCCTTGCCCACCGCGCCGGGGCAGGCATTGGACGACGCGGCCGCCGACCTGTTCGCCGGCAAGGGTGGCGCGGACAGCGTAGCCAAGGCCGTCAACTCGGCGAGCTGACTGCCGTGACCAGCACCAGGACGGCCGCCCAGGCCGACCTCGGCATGGCCGCGGCGGCCGGCCGTGTCACCGCACGGTCGGCCAGGCGGCGATCGAGCCTGCGCACCCGGCTCGAGCTGGGCTTGCTACTGACCCCGGCCCTAGCGCTGTTCCTGCTGTTCGTGCTCGCCCCGATGGCCGCCGCGATCTACTACAGCTTCTACCGCTGGAACGGCTTCGGGCCGTTGACGAATTTCGTCGGGCTCGACAACTACCGTAAGGCGCTGTCCGATCCGGTGTTCCAGGGCGCGATCTGGCACAACGTGCTGATCGCGGTGCTCTCGCTGCTGGTTCAGTTGCCGCTCAGCCTGGGCTTGGCCTTGCTGTTGAACGGCCGGATCCGTGGCCGGGCGTTGCTGCGAACGCTGGTGTTCATGCCATATGTGCTCTCTGAAGCCATCACCGCCGTGCTGTGGCTCAGCCTGCTGCAGCCGGGCGGCTCCGTCGACGAGCTGTTGCGCGGCGTCGGCCTGCAGAGTTTGACCCACCAGTGGCTGGCCGATCGCGGCATCGTGCTCTACACGCTGTTCGCGGTCATCACGTGGAAGTACATCGGTTTCGGGATCATCCTGTTTCTCGCCGGACTGCAAGGCGTGCCGCCCGAATTGAAAGAGGCGGCGGCGATCGATGGGGCCACCGCCTGGCAGACCACCCGACGGATCGTGCTGCCGCTGCTGGGACCGACGGTTCGAATCTGGGCGTTCCTGTCGATCATCGGTGCGCTGCAGCTGTTCGACCTGATCTGGATCATGACCTTGGGTGGGCCGGCCGGCGCGTCCGCGACGATGTCGACCTACCTGATCGATCGCGGGTTCCGGCGCTACCAGTTCGGCTTCGGCAGTGCCGTCACGGTCATCCTGTTTGCCATCTGCTTCGTGTTCGCTTTGATCTATCAGCGCTTCGCGCTTCGCCGTGACACGCAGGGCGCGCTCACCAGGATGGCGGGATCATGACCTCGACCGCACTCGCTCAGCCTCCCGCCCCGAGCCGTACCGATGGCAGGTCCACCGCCTTCTCGACCAGGCGGAGCGCCACAACCTCCCTGCGCTATCTGGCCGCCGCCGTAATCGTTGTGATCACGGTACTGCCGTTGCTGTTCGTCATACTCGGTGGCTTCAAGACCAACGCCGACATCAATGCGCATCCGGCTGGCCTTCCGAGATCCTGGGTGTTGTCCAACTACGCCAAGATATTGCGATCGGCGTCGTTCTGGCATTTCGTCCTCAACAGCCTGCAGATCGCGGTCATCGCCTCGGTGCTTGCTGTGGCACTGGGCGCGATGGCGGCGTTCGGTCTGTCGCGGTACGCCTTTCGCGGCCGGGAGTTCATCTACACGCTGTTCACCATCGGATTACTGTTTCCGCTCAGCGTCGCCACCCTACCGGTGTACCTGTTACTTCGGCAGTTCCATCTGCTGGAGAACGCACTTGGGGTGGCGATACCCGAGGCGGCGGTGGGACCTGACCCCGAGTAGTGGACACGCTCAATCCCTGCTTCGGTGGGGTGGAAGCGAGATGATCCACTCATGGCGAGGAAGAACTACTCCGAGGAGTTTCGCCGCGACGCTGTCGAGTTGTAT
>NZ_JAVREH010000043.1:0-26644 GCF_031845305.1 Jatrophihabitans lederbergiae
TCAGCAGTCACTGACAAGTGGACACCGGAAGGAACAACCCGTGACCTCCTACATTGAGTCCGCTGACCACGCCGGCATCTTCGTCCCGCATGCCTTCGACGAGCACACCGTCGACCTAGGCGAGATCCGGATGAACTACGTCGTCGCCGGCGACCCGGAGAACCCGGCGCTCCTGCTGATCCCGGCCCAGACCGAATCGTGGTGGGGATATGAAGCCGCCATCACCCTGCTCGCGGACCGGTTCCAGGTTTACGCCGTCGACCTGCGTGGCCAGGGCCGTTCCACCTGGACGCCTGGCCGCTACACCCTCGACATCTTCGGCAACGATCTGGTCCGCTTCCTCGACCTCGTCATTGGCCGTCCCGCCGTGGTCAGCGGCTTGTCCTCAGGCGGCACCATCGCCGCGTGGCTGGCTGCGTTCGCCAAGCCCGGCCAGATCCGCGCGGCGGTGTTCGAGGACGCGCCACTGTTCGCCTCCGAAGCCAACCCCTCGATCGGTCAGTCGATCCGGCAGGGTATCGGCCCCATGTTCACGGTGTGGCACAAGTGGCTCGGCAACCAATGGTCGATCGGAGACTGGGCCGGAATGCAGCACGCCCTGCCCCACGAGCTGCCGGCCTCGATGGCCCAGACATTCGCCGGAATGGCGCCCGCTGGGTCCGGCGAAGCACCGGCCGGGCCACCGCAGGACCTGAGGGAGTACGACCCCGAATGGGGCGACGCCTTCGTCTCCGGCCGCGCAACCGCCTCCTGCGATCACGAAGCGATGCTCACTCACGTGCAGGTGCCGGTGCTCTTCACCCACCACTTCCACCAGATTGACCCCTTCACCGGCGCACTCATGGGAGCCATCTCCGACCTGCAGGTCGCCCGCGTCGAACAGCTAGTGACCGCCGCTGGTCAGACGTTTACCTACTGCTCACTACCCACCATGCCGCACTCGATGCACAGCCAGGACCCGAAGCTCTACGCCGACACCCTCACCGAGTGGTACGCGGCGTTGCCGGGCGCGGCCTGAACCGTCAGATCGTGTCATCGACATCGCGGTAGCCGACCGGCTCGCCACCGGCGATGATCGGGGCGTGCCGCGCCAGGCCGGCGTTGAACCGGGCGGCGACCTGGTCGAGCTGACGCAGTGCCCTGTTAACCGGAACGCCCGCAGGACCGACGCCCAGGCGGCGGGAACCAGGCCGGCACACTACTTTGCTGCTCGCCGCCGGCATCCCCGTGGTGGAGCACCTCACCGGCCTTGCGCAGCTGTCACCACACGGCGCCCGATTCACCGCCACCCCACCCCGCATCGCCGACTTCGGAACCTTCCCGGTACGCGCCTACGCCACCGTCCCCGCCGAACGCTCATCAGCGGCGCCGCCGTAGCTTTTCTCGGCTGGGCCGGCGCGGCTGCGCTCCTACTCGCCTACGCCCTGATCACCCGCGACCCCACAACCGCGACCGGCCACCGCTACCTAGTTATGAACCTCGCTGGGTCAGCGGGGCTGGCCGCCAACGGCGGCCGCCCACGACGCCTGGCCCTCCACGGCCCTAAACCTGCTCTGGCTCATCCTGGCCCTGAACGTCCTCCGGCGACGCCGCGCCACGCCCCTCGGCGCCACCAACACCGGGCCCCGTCCCAATTGACGATCGTTCGTGGACCAGGACTGTGGGTGCGCGCGGCGGAACACGCGCGGCTGCGGGAGTCGGTGGGTCAGGCATCGCGGCGGGCGAAGTGGCTGAGCGGGGCGCAGTTCCGGGTCGACGGCGAAATCATCCCCCGTCCTCTGGTGTTCCCGGGTCCTGGCCGGCAGCCACCAGATCACCTCGGTGGCTCAGCCAAGGTTGACAGCGAAGGCCTTCCTTGGAAGTGGGAGCAAGTCCTGCAGATAGCGCCGAACATGCTGAGAGGGCACCCATTGACCCCGAGCAATGCTCAAGATCGACTCGCCGGCATGAAACCCCAACCAGACCGCGTCCTGCACAACCTCAGACATCCCATACGTACGCACATGCGCCTCCACCGAAAGATCATCTTCCGGTGGTGCACCAACCCATAGAGACCGCCATGGTCTAGGAGACAAAGCGCGAGCACCTGGTTGGCGAGCAGGAGCAGGTGTCGGATGTACCCGTCGCAGCCGCCAGCCTGCCACCTAAGTAGACGACCGGTCTAATAGGTGTTAGTGTTGCTATACGCCGCCCGGTGACACCGCCTCCCGCCAGAGCATCCTCGAGGCCGGTCGGCGGACTGTTGCCCACAAGGGGTGGACTGCCACCGGTCTCACCGAAATCCTCAGCACTGCCGGTGCACCCAAGGGGTCGTTCTACCACTACTTTGCATCCAAAGACGCCTTTGGCGAGACCATCATGCGGGACTACTTCATCGACTACCTCGCGGACATGGATCGGATCTTCGCCCAGCAGGGCCGTTCTTCAGCCGACCTGCTGATGGAGTACTGGCTTCATTGGCGCGAGACCCAAACCCTCGAGGACTGCCAGGGCAAGTGCCTAGCAGTCAAGCTCGGGGCCGAGGTGGCCGACCTGTCCGAACCGATGCGCCTTGCCCTCAAAGACGGAACGACGGAGATCATCGAGCGGATCGAGCGGGTCATCCGAGCCGGAACCGCGGAGGGCTCCCTGTCGACCGATATGGATGCGCGCGCTGTGGCGCAGACGCTGTACGACCTCTGGCTGGGCGCCAGCGTGATGGCGAAAATTCACCGAGACATCGCCCCGGTCGACAACGCCCTCGCGCACACCGCGCGGATCCTGCACCTCTGAGCAGTCTTTCCCGCACCTTGCCGGCAGCGCGGGATGCACAACACCATTCGTAGTCGACCGGTCCACTACAGGAAGTACACGTCATGAAGGTTCTCATGGTTCTCACGTCGCACGACGAGCTCGGAAACACCGGCGAAAAGACCGGGTTCTGGCTCGAGGAGCTGGCGGCACCGTACTACCGCTTCATCGAAGCGGGTGCGCAGGTGACCCTGGCGTCCCCGAAGGGGGGCCAGCCGCCCCTGGACCCGAAGAGCAACGATCCCGCTGCTCAGACCGACCAAACCCGACGCTTCGAGAACGACCCGAGCGCAACCGCAGCACTGGCGAACACGGTGCGCCTGAACTCCGTCGCGGCGAAGGACTTCGACGCCGTCTTCTACCCCGGCGGTCACGGTCCGCTCTGGGACCTCGCCGAGGACGGCGACTCGGTGGCCCTGATCGAATCGGCGCTGCGCCTCGGCAAGCCGGTCGCGCTCGTGTGCCACGCCCCCGGGGTCCTTCGCCACGTGCGCAACGAGGACGGCACCCCGCTCGTGCAGGGCCGGAAGGTGGCCGGTTTCACCAACACCGAAGAAGCCGCGATGGGCCTCGTCGACGTCGTTCCGTTCCTCGTCGAGGACGAGCTGAAGCAGCTGGGCGGCATCTACTCCAAGAGCGGCGACTTCGAGTCCTATGTCGTCGAGGACGGCCTGCTGATCACCGGGCAGAACCCCGCCTCCTCCTCCTCGGCGGCCGACGCCCTCCTTACGAAGCTCGCAACACTGACAGCATCAGCGCACACCGAGTCCTGATCGTATCGAGTGTCATAGCGACCCCGGTTAGAAAAACTGCGTCCAGCGTCCGTCCAGAGCTCAACTGCGACTGCTCTGCCCCACCCACAGCGAGCGATAAGAGAAGAAAGAGCAAGTGAAGCGAGTACTGATGACGGGCGCTGGAAGCGGCTTTGGGCAGGAGGCAGCCATGCGTCTGGCCGAGAAAGGCTTCGACGTCGTTGCCGCCGTTGAGATCTGGGCGCAGGTCCAGCCTCTCAAGCGCCAAGCCGCCGAGCGTGGCGTCACAATGCAGGTCGAGAAGCTCGACGTAACGAACGAGGGAGACCGTCGCAAGGCGCTGTCGTGGAACATCGAGATTATTGTGAACAACGCCGGCGTGGGCGAGGGGGGCGCGACCGTCGACGTGCCGGCAGCCAACATGCGCAACCAGTTCGAGGTCAATGTCTTCGGGCCGTTGCTGCTCACACAGGGCATCGCCAAGCAGATGATCCAGCGTGGTGAAGGACGCATCGTGTGGGTGTCGTCGCGAGAAGGCCTCAACGTCGACCCCTTCACGGGTCTGTACGCCGCGTCCAAGCACGCCCTCGAGGCGATTGCCGAAAGCATGGCCGACGAGCTTGCCGAGTTCAGCATCGAGGTCGCGACCGTCAACCCGGGACCGTTCTTGACCGGGTTCAACGACCGCATGTTCCAGACCTGGTCGAGCTGGCAGGACGACCCTTCGCAGAGAGTGTTCGACTACGCAGGGCTCGCGTTCCCCCGTTCGCAGTTCGACCCCGAGCCCGTTTACGCCACGCTGACCGCCGTCGCCGCCGGCGAGGTCGAAACGTTCCGAAACCTGGAGCCCAAGTCGATGCTCGAAGAGACCAAGACCCTCGTAGAGGCCCCGTGGAGCCGAAAGACGACCGACGGGCTCGGCAAGCGGCCGGACAAGCTGCAAGCCTCTTTCGACATGGAACCCGAGACGCCCGCCTTCTAGCGACGTCGGACGCCACGTGAACGAACGTGGTGCCGGGCGCCCATCAGGGACATGTCTTCACACCGCTGTGTACGGTGCCCGAGCAACGGCCGCGCAGGATCGAGCGCCAAGCGCGGACGCGTCGGGCTAGGCGACGCGTCGGGTGTCTCAAGGCGGTCTGGCCGCAAGTCCTAAGTCGTGTTGGGCGACGAGCTTGCCCGGCGCGTCGTTGACCAGCTTCGGCTCGGAGCAGCGATCAGGCAAGGGTTTCGGTGCCCGGACGGGTTTGGCTCTGGTTTAGCTCAGCGCCCAGGCGGTGCCGTTGTGGGTGAGACCGAAGGTGATGAGTCGGCGCAGGTTGACGGCGGCGGCGCGATGGTGCAGCCAGTGGTCGTTCTTGGCGACACCGCAGTAGCGGACGCGTCGGTTGCCGCCGCGCACGAGCCAGGCTATGGAGCGTTCGACCATCGGCCGGTGCTGGCGGTATTCGGCCAGCCAGTCCGGGTCCCGAGCAGCCTGGCGTGCGGCGCGTTGCAACGCGTCGTATGGGCCGATCTTGAGGCTCTTGCCGGCACGGCTGCGGGTGCATCGAGGGCGCAGTGGGCAGCCGGCGCAGGCGGACTTGAACGTCGCGACACCGCGCGGGCTGATCTTGGGGGTTATCCCGTTCGGGCAGGTCGCGGTGCCGGCGGTGTGATCGATCGTGAAGTCCTCGACGCTCAGCCCGCCGCCGGCAACCGACTCGCGGCACGACGCGGGCTTGACCCGGTCGGTGTGACCGCGCTGGCCGGGTTCGTCGCCGAACTCGCCGGAACCGTAGGCCCAATCGCCCAGCACGGTCACCGGTTCGTCTTCGCCTCTCAAGCAGGTCCAAGCCGACGCTGGGCTCGCTGACTGGCTGCCCGTCGGCGGCGACACCGGATGCCTGGGTCAGGCGCAGTCGATGATGATGCCGGTGTCCGCTTCGATGGACAGGTGCGCCTTGAACCCGTCCTGGCGGCGGGACACGGTCTTGTGCGCGTGCCGGGCCTGCGCGTCGACCGTGCTGATGACCCGGTCCCGGGCGACGCGCTGCGCGATGCGCCAGCGCCCGTCGGTGCCATCCGAGCCCTCGACCGGTTCGACGTCTTGGCCCGCGACCAGGGCCAGCAGCGCCAGCGCCTCGGCCGCCTTGGGCCCATGCTCGGTCTCGGGCAGGCGGCCGAGCAACCGGTGCGCGTCACCGACCAACGCCTCGATGAGCTGCTCGCGGGCCTCCTGCTCATCCCAGGCGATCCCCGGTTTACCCGGCGTGCCGTAGTCGTGGGCGTGGCAGTGTTCAGCGATCACCGCCGCCGCGTCGGGCACCTCGCGGGCAACCCGGCCGATCGCGCCGATCAACTGGGTCACCGTGTCCTGCGTAGCGACCGCATCATCAAGGACAGTCCAGTCCAACGCCCGGCGCGTCTTACCCGCCAGCGCGCCGGTCTCGGCCACCACCGCCTTGACCACGTCGAAGATGCGGTTCGGCCGGTCACTGGCAGCCAGCCGACGCCGCCAGTAGGTCAACGTCCTCGCGTGAAACGCGCCCGCAGTGACCGGCAGACCGCACGCCGCCTTCCACCGCAGATCGAATGTCACCGCATCCACTGTCTCTGAATCGGATAACCCCTGCAGTGACTGCAACATGATCACCGCGGCCATCACATCGCCCGGCACGCTCGGCCGTCCCCGACCGCTCGGGAACAAGTCAGCGAACATCTCATCGGCGAACAGTTCCCGGCGGTGTTCGACCAAGAACGCGAACACGCTGCCCGACCTCAACAGATGACCCGCCACCGACTCCACATCCAGCAAATCCCGCTGATCAACCGATGTCCCTGCACGCGAAGATCATCCAAAGCCGCCAAGATCAACAGGCTAACCGCCACGCGGATTGTTCAGGAGGCTCCTAGCCGGTTCCGGCACGATCATTGTCAGGACAGCGCGGCCTCCGCCTTGCGAGCGGTAGATGTGGTCGGTGTCCGCCTTGTAGTGCGCGTAGTCACCAGCCGTCAGCGACAGTGGCTTGGCGGCAGGGCCGACGAGCAGGTCGCCGTGCACGAGGTACACGTGCTCACGGACGCCGTGACGGTGGGCTTTCGCCCGCTGCTCCGCTTGAGGGTGGACGAGCAGCTCGTACACCTCCAGGACGCGGTCGCTCAGCTGGCTGCGGTGCAGCAGTCGGGCGTCCAGCGGCGATCCGGACACGAACGGTCGGTCGACCGCCCGGACAATCTGCGCTTCATCCTGAGGTGGATCATTCACAAGGTCCGCGAGAGTCGCCTCCAGCGCATAGGCCCGGGCGAACAGAGTCTCCACGGTGGGGTTGCCTCGACCGCACTCCAGCTCGCTGATCGTGCCCTTGGCCACGCCCGATGCGGCAGCAAGGGCGGCCAGGGACAGGCCGGACGCGGTCCGTAGCCGCTTGCGGTTCCCACCCACGAGCGCTGTGCCGGCCGTCAAGGGTCCCCTAGGGTTCGTCATATCGAACGCGCGTACCTTCGAACCGACCGTCGTACGGAAGGACAGGTGCAGGTGAAGACCATCGGCTTGCTTCATGGCATGAGCAGTGTCGCCACTGGCGACTACTACAGGAAGATCAACGATGGGGTCAATGAGGCGCTCGGTGGGCACGAGCGGCCGGAGCTGTTGCTGTATAGCGTGAACTTCGGGGACATCGAGCGATTCGTGAGACAGGAGCGCTGGGATGACGCCGCGGACTACCTGACGGACCGGGCGATGCGGCTGCAGGCGGCTGGCGCGGACTTCGTCGTGTGCGGGAGCAACACGATGCACCGCGTCGCGCCGGCACTCGAGTCCGCGCTGGACGTCCCGTTCGTGCACATCGTGGACGTCGTCGCGGACGCCGCGCTGCGGCAGCGCGTGCGGGTACTCGGTGTGCTGGGGACCCGTCCGGTGATGGAGGCGGACTTCTACCGCGAGCGCCTGGAAGGGCGTGGCATCGAGATGCTGACGCCCACTGCTGCCGATCGCACGCTCGTCGACGACGTCATCTTCGATGAGCTGACCCAGAACGAGTTCCGGGCGGAGTCGCGCGAGGAGTACCTGCGGATCATCCGCGAGCTCGTCGACCGTGGCGCGCAGGCGGTGCTGCTTGGCTGTACCGAGATCTGTCTGCTCGTGAAGCCGGAGGACCTGCCGGGCGTCACCCTGCTCGACAGCACCCAGCTGCACGTGGACCGCGTGGTGCAGCTCGCGTTGTCCTGAACCAGTTCGCAGCCGGGTGCACCCGCAAGCAGTCAGAGGAGGAGCTGTGACCGTTGTGGACGGGCATGCCCGGGCAGCACCGGCGTCGGCGGCTGAGCCGGGCCCCGACCTGGACGTGCTCGACCATGTGCAGCAGCGGGTGCTGTGGCTGGCGACGTCGATCGTGCACGCGGCCAACGCCCGGCGGCCCCACGCCTCGGGGTCAAGGTCGGCGGCCACCAGGCCTCGAGCGCCTCGCTGGTCAGGCGGCCGCACCTCAACCGAACCACTCGCTGCCCCAACTGTCCGAGCCATTGACGCGTACGTGGCCGACAACCATCCCACCACTGGGCCGCTCTTTCTCGACCGCACCGGCACGACGCGACTCGCCTACCGGACAGCATTCGATCAATTGCGACGGCTAGCTGTGATGTCCACATCCCGGCCGCCGAGCAGATCACACCGCACAGCCTGCGCCACAGCTTCGTCACCGAGGCACTCGAAGCCGGCGTCCCGCTGCAAGACGTCCAAGATGCCGCCGGGCATCGAGACCCCCGCACCACGCGGCGTTACGACCGCAGCCGCCACAACCTCGATCGACACCCGACATACGTGTTGGCCGCGCACTTGCGAAGAGGCCGAGCCCGCGACGATGACGACACGCCGTCATGACGGAAACGCCGAGACAAGGGCTGATCAGCCGCGCGCATCCGATTTGTGTAAGGCAAGGCCAATCACCGCCACCGCACGGGGGCGATAACGTGAACCTGTGCCGGTCGAAGTTTTTGTCGACGAGGGCAAGCGGGCCGGCTACCTGCTGTGCGCGGCCGTCGTGGCCAGCCAGGACGTGGCACGTGCGCGGCGAGCGATGCGGGCGCTGAATCGTCGCCGGTTGCACATGCACAGCGAGGGCGCGGCGAGCCGGCAACGCATCTTGGCTCGGTTCGCGCAGGCGCCACCGATCAGTGCGGCCCACCTGTGGCGCCTGCCGATCCAAGGGGGGTCGGAGCGGGCGGCGCGGGATGAATGCTTCCGTGCGCTCATACCAGGGGTCTTGGAGTTGGGGGCGGCACGGATTGTGGTGGAGTCCTGTGCTCAGGATCAACAGGACAAGGCGGTGATCGGCTCGTCGCTGGCCCAGGCTGGTGCGCTCGGTCAGGTCGAGTTTCGAGTAGTGCCTGCGCAAAGCGACGAGTTGCTGTGGGCCGCTGACCTTGTTACGTGGGCCTACCTGGCCGGTGGCCGATCTCAGCGGGCGGTAGCGGACCTGGTCACCGTGCATAACCTGCCCTGAACAGCGCGAAGGCCGGGCGACCCGTCAGATGGAACACGGGCGGGCTCCCGGCCTCACTTTCGAGGGTCATCGCCTCGACACCACCCAGTATGCCGTCTCCGTGGTCATCCCGTCGAGTCTCTTTCAGGTGGCGAAGGCGGCGCGTAGGAAGGAAGCGGCGCGGTCGAGGGCTTCGGCGCCCTCGTCGAGCGCCGCGGCGAAGCCTGGGAAAACGTGCGGAACGCCGGGCGTGACGTGCAGCGTGACGTCGACTTCGCCGCGCGCTGCCCTCGCCGCCAGCCGGACGGCATCGTCGAGGAGGATCTCGTGGGAGCCGACCTCGATCAGCAGTGGCGGCAAACCGGCGAGGTCGGCGTGGATCGGACTAGCCGACGGGTCCATCGGGGTGGTGTCGCCGAGATAATCTGCGGCGCGGCGGCGCAGCGCGTCCGCAGTGAGAGCCGGGTCGAGTTTGGCCCGGTCGGACATGCTGGCGCCGGTGAGCGCGAGGTCGGCCCACGGGGAGAGCAGCACCGCGCGCCGAGGTTGCTCAAGGCCCTTGTCGCGGATGGCGGTCATCAGTGCAACGGCGAGTCCGGCGCCGGCTGATTCACCGGCCAGAACGATGCGGTCGGCGTCGACTCCACTGTCCAGCAGTCCGCGGTACGCGGCGAGGGCATCGTCAAGCGCTGCGGGGAACGGGTGCTCGGGCGCCAGCCGGTAGTCGACGGACACGGCGCGGATTCCGACCCGCCGGGACAGTTCGCTGGCCAGTCCGGCCGCTGCTGCGGCGCTGCCCATCGCGTACGCGCCGCCGTGCAGGTACAGCAGCACCCGCGTCGGATGGGCACCGGCGACGTCCACCGTCACGACCGGGACGCCGCCGAGCTCGCCCGGCTCGGTCGTCACGTCCTCGGGCAGTGGGTGCGAGGTCATCATCTGTTGCATCAGCGGCCGCTGTGTGGTTAGTTCGCCGCCCAGGTCCAGCGGCCAGCCGCGCATCAGCGCGTCGAGCGCGTCGCGCTGTTGTTTGCTCACGCGACGCCACCGTTGACGAAGAGGGTCTGGCCGTTGGTCCACCGCCCGGCCGGGCCGGCCAGGAACGCGACGGCCTCGGCGATGTCTTCGGCCGTGCCGAGGCGACCCATGGGGTTCATTCCGGCGATGCGCTCGATCAGTTCTTGCGGCTTGCCCTCGAGGAACAGCGGTGTCGCGGTAGGCCCCGGCGCCACCGTGTTCACGGTGATGTCGCGGCCCTGCAGTTCGCGGGCCAGAATGAGCGTCACCGCCTCGACTG
The DNA here is from genome assembly GCF_031845305.1 of Jatrophihabitans lederbergiae. Classification (NCBI taxonomy): domain Bacteria; kingdom Bacillati; phylum Actinomycetota; class Actinomycetes; order Jatrophihabitantales; family Jatrophihabitantaceae; genus Jatrophihabitans; species Jatrophihabitans lederbergiae. The sequence goes on from NZ_JAVREH010000043.1 coordinate 10,302, forward strand.
CGGCTTTTGACGCCGCATAGGCGGCGTAACCGGGAGTCTGCAGCCGGGTCACCGACGTGGAGAAGTTGATGAGTGCACCGCCCGAGCGCAGTCGGCGAGCGGCCAACTGCGACACCACGAAGGTGCCGCGGATGTTGGTGCGGTGCATCCGGTCCAGGTCGGCGAGGTCGAGCTGGGCCACCGGCGACAGCAGCATGATGCCCGCGGTGTTGACGACGACGTCGATCCCGCCGAACTCCTGCTCGACCTGGTCGAACGCCGCCGCCATCTGCGTCTCGTCGGCGATGTCGGCGCGAATCGTTGTTGCTCGGCCGCCGACCTGGGAGATCGCGGCGACCGCCTCGTCGGCGCGCTGCTGGTTACCGCTGAACAGCAGCGCCACAGCGTCGCCGGTGGCTGCCAACTTCTCGGCCGCCACGCGGCCGATGCCGCCGGAACCACCGGTGATTAGTGCGACCCGGTCGGATGTCAGATTCGTTGTCACGATGGACCTCCATGATGTAAGTATTGTGGACGTTACGTCCACATCTAAAGTAGACGGTCTGTCCATATAGTGCAAGCGAAGGGAACCGATGACGAACGCCGCCGCCGTCCGTCCCGGGCGGGGCCGCCGCCCGGCCGCGGACGTCCGCGACGCAGTGCTCGACGCTGCCGGCGCGATGCTGCTCGAGACCGGGATGCGCGGTTTCACCTTCGAGAAGGTGGCCGCACGCGCGGGAGTCAGCAAGATGACCCTGTACAAGTGGTGGCCCTCGCCCGGCGCTCTGGCCTTCGACGCCTACTTCGCCGCCACCGCGGACGAACTCGCCTTCGACGACACCCACGACATCGAACGCGATCTCATCGCGCAGATGCAGGCGTTCGTGGCTTTCCTGACGTCACGCGACACCGCGGTGATCGCTGAACTCATCGGCGTGGCCCAAACCGACTCCGACCTGGCAGCCGCCTTCACCGACCGCTACACCCTCCCCCGCCGCGCACTGGCAGTCGAGCGCCTCCGCAAGGCCCAGAACGCAGGCCAGATCCGGCCCGACGCGGACTTGGAAAGCATCGTCGACCAACTCTGGGGAGCCTGCTACCACCGACTGATGCTGCCCGGCCGACCACTCACACCCGACCTGGCTGAAACCGTCGTTCGCAACCTACTCAACGGCGTGGGCCCGAGCTGACGAATCGTGAGGCTCACCGTGTGGGACGTCGACCATCGCCGCACCGGTCACCAGGGCCTCCATAACATAACTGGCGGCGTACTCGGCACTGTGCACCACGAGTCCGGGCACCGGTTCCGCACCCAGCTGGTATTGGCCGCCGCCGAACTCACTGGCCGTCACCGAGGGCAGCACCACGGACACGACGATGCCGTCGTGGGCAAGTTCTGCCCGGGCAACCGCGCTGAGCATGTTCACCGCCGACTTGGCTGCGGAGTAAGCGCCGATCCCGATCGGAACCATCCGCGTCGTACCCGAGCTCACGTTGACGATCCGTCCTCCGCCGCCGGCTCGCAGATGCGGGACGACGGCCTGGGTCATGGCCACGACTGCGACGACATTGATCGCCAACACGCGCTCGAACTCATCCAGGTCCACTGTGTCGAGACGGTGGTGGAAACTCACGCCGGCGTTGTTCACTAAGGCGTCAATTCGGCCGTGTCGAGCCAGCGTCTCCGTGACCACGCGCCGCACATCGGATGCATCGCAAAGATCGGCGACCACATGCAGCGCGCCACCCAGTTCCGAACTGAGCTTCACTAGCCGGTCGGCGCGGCGGGCGACGAGTACCGGGTGCGCGCCTGCGGCGAACAACGCCCGCGCGGTAGCCGCGCCGATGCCCGACGATACGCCGGTGACGATGACGACGCGATCGGCCAGCGCCCAGTCGTCGAGGACCGCAGGCGAGCTCACCGTGTGACCGTCAGCAACTGCTCGAAGCCCAGCCGGGTCACGAACTGCTCCTGCGCATGGCGGAAAACCGCGTTGACCTCCTCGACTCCGGAGTCGAGGAAGTCGACCACCGATCGCGCCGGCTTCGCACCGACCGGCAACGCCAGGATGCGGGTGATCTCGTCGGCCACCGTCACTGGGTCGGCGTCCGCGTCGGGCCGGAACATCGCGGTGGTGGCGGCCTCGTTGCGGGCCACCAGTTCATCCAGTCCGGCGTAGGCCCGGGTGACCCCGTCGTCGCTTGCGTGGCTCGCGTTCGGGAAGTGCTCGGTGCCCTTGGTGAAGGCTCCCGGCATGACGATCGTGGTCTCGATGCCGAATTGGCTCACTTCGTAAGCGGTCACCATGGCCAGCGCGTCGAAGGCGAACTTCGACGCGACGTACGGACCGAGGAAGGGCGGGACCACGACCGTAGTCGTGCTGCCGACGTATACCAGCGTGCCTGAGCGGCGCTCCCGCATGTGCGGTAGCGCCGCCCGGTTGACGCGGTGCGCGCCGACCGCGTTGACGTCGAACAGGTGAGTCACGTCCTCGGCGGTGAACGCTTCGACGTACCCGACGTAGAGATGCCCGGCGTTCTGCACCACGACGTCGAGCTCGCCGGTGGCGCGGAGCACGGTACGCACCGCCGCGTCGGCCGACTCCTGTGAGGTGACGTCGAGCTCGACGACACGCAGGTCGACGCCGTCGCGCTCGGCGATGTCAAGCAGCTCTTGGGCGTGCGCGGCGTTGCGGGCATCGATGCCGCGCATGCTGGCGAACACGGTGTGGCCGGCCGTAGCCAGGGCGCGTGCGGTGAGATTACCGATTCCCGTCGCGGCACCGGTGATCAGGACAACAGACATGGACGCCCCTTCGTGGTTGGTAGAGCTTCGGCGAGCGAATCACTCATCAGGCAGATCGAATGCATCGGCGCGTTCAGCTCCGTGCGGCACGTCGATCGCTTCCTCGCCCGTGCGCAGCGCGCGAATGATGGCCCTGGCCGGATACTCGGCGCTCTGGGTGATCAATCCGGGCCACGACTCCTCACCGACCTTGTACCGGGCACCGCCGAACTGGGTGGCAGTGATGGAGGGCAGCACGATCGACACGGCGATGCCGTCGTCTTCCAGTTCTTTTCGGGCGACCGCACTGAGCATGTTGACCGCGGACTTGGTGGCTGCGTAAGGGCCGGCACCGAGGGGCACCATGCGGGTCGTGCCGGAGCTGACGTTTACGATGCGTCCGAAGCCCGCGGCGCGCATGACCGGTAGCACCGCCTGCGTCATTCGCAATGTGCCGATCACGTTGATACGCAGTGCCAGCATCAAGTCGTCCAGATCGACCTGGTCGACCCGCTCGTGCAAGCTGATGCCGGCGTTGTTGACCAACCCGTCGATACGCCCGTGCCGCGCGAGCGTGGCCGCGATCAACGCGTCGACCGCTGTGTCCTCGGTGATGTCCGCCTCGACGGCCAGAGCTCCGTCAAGGTCGTCGCTGAGCCGGCTCAGCCGCTCGTTGTCGCGGTCGGCCAGCACCGGTACGGCGCCCGCAGCATGCAGCAGTCGGGCTGTCGCCTCCCCGATTCCCGACGCCGCTCCGGTGACGATGACGACCCGGTCTGACAGGGCAATGGTGCTCATCAACGTCCTTCCATCAGAAACATCCGGTGTATCGGGCCTTGTCATGTGAAGATCTGGCCGATCTGCTTGTACTCGAGGAAATCGTCGAGGCTCGCCAGGCCGCCGAGGCGGCCCAGACCGCTGGACTTCAGGCCGCCTTCCTCGAACTCGATGGCAAGATTGGCCCACCCGTTGATCGAGATCAGCCCGGCGTCGAGGCGCCTGGCCACCCGCATCGGCCGGTCGATGTCGCGCGACCACACGCAGGCGCTCAGACCGTATTCCGTGGCGTTCGCCAGCGCCACCGCTTCGTCCTCGTCGTCGAACACCTGCACGGTCTGCACCGGCCCGAACGTTTCCAGCTGCACGATCGGCAGCGAGGAGTCGGTCACTTCCAGCAGCGTCGGGTTGTAGAAGGCGCCGCCGGCCAACTCGGGCAGGGTGCTCGGGCCACCGCGCACGACGACCTTCGCCCCGCCGGCGATGGCCTCTTCCACTGCCCTGTCGACCCGGGCCACCGACGCCTTGTCGATCATCGGGCCCATCTCGCTGGCCGGATCGGCGGCCGGGCCGGGCCGGATCGACTCCAGACGCTCGGCCAGTTCTGACGTCACCTTCTCGGCCACGCTGCGGTGGATGAGGATGCGGCTGCCGGTCATGCAGAATTGGCCGGCGAAGACGGTCACCGAACGCACGACGGTGGGAATGACTTCGGCGAGGTCGGCGTCGGCGAAGATGAGATGCGGGGTCTTGCCGCCCAGTTCCAAACCCACCCGCTTGAGGTTCTTTGCCGCGGATTGGGCGATGAGCCGGCCGACCTGCGTGCTGCCGGTGAAGCTGATCACGGGCACCATCGGTGAGTCGACGAGCAGCCGGGCGCCGTCGGCTCCGGACTCGGTGAAGATGTTGACCGCACCGGTGGGGAAGTCCGGTACGCCGGCGAAGATTTCACTCATCAGCGCAGCGGTCTGTGCCGCCTGGGACGGCATCTTCACCGCAGCGGTGCAGCCGGCGGCCAGCGCTGGAGCGAGTGCACGGATGCACAGATAGGCCGGCGAGTTCCACGGCACGATCACGCCGGCGACGCCGATGGGCTGGCGGATCGACATCGACTGAAGGTTGGGCTGGGTGTCGGCGACGCGGCCGAAGTTCAGAACGGCCAGCCCGGCGGAGAAGCGAAGCGCCCGCATGATGTGGTGCACCTCGTAGTGGGCCTCGCGACGCAGTTTGCCGTTCTCCAGGCACAGGCTGTCCATCAGATCGTCCAGGCGCGCTTCGAACGCGTCCGCCAGATGCCCGATTGCCGCTGCTCTGAGCATGGCGTCGCGCGGCCAGCTGGTGTTTTCGAAGCATCGCGACGCAGCGTCGACGGCTGCTTTAGCCACGTCGGCTCCACCGTCGCAATAAGTGCCGATCACCTCCCCGGTCGCCGGATTGATGCTTTCCCGCTCGGGGAACGACGACAACCAGGAACCGTCGATCCAGTGCTGGGCGGTCAACTTCGTGGACATGTCGAGCTCCATTCACATGAGTGACGGTGAGTATGCGTACAGAGGCCCTCGGCGGCGCGGCACGTCACGCGGGGCCCACGCCTACAGCGCCGGGGTCCGTTGTTCGGCGCCGGCGACCGATCATCCGGGCGATGGCGGCGCCGCGCCCGGAGCGTCCCTGGCGCTTGGCCAGACCGACGGCGAGTAGCAAGGCAAGACCGTTGAACAGGTCCGGAATCCACACCGGGGCACCGGCGAGCTGAAGTCCTTTGACGCCGGTGGCCAACACGTACACGGCCAACACCGTGCCCCACACGTTGTACCGCCCACCTCGAAACTGGGTGGAACCCAGGAACGCCGCCGCGAATGCCGGCAAAAGGTAACCCGGTCCGACAGTGGGATCACCGGTCGCGAGCCGCGAGGAGACCAGGCAGCCCGCCGCGGCGGCGATCACGCCGCAGCCGACGAGGCAGAGCACCACCGTCACTGAGGTGCGCACGCCGGCCAGGCGGGCGGCCTCGGCGTTGCCACCAGTCGCGTAGACACGCCGACCGGACGGCGTGCGCTCGAGCACGTACCAGACCGCCAGCGATACGACGACCACGAAGTAGACCGGATAGGTGATGCCGAACAGGTCGTTCGTCGCGATGCGTTGATAGGACGCGCCGAGATCGAGGATCTGCTGACCGCCCGACACCCAGGTGGTCAGCGCTAGGAGCACTGACGACACCCCGAGGGTGGCGATAAAGGAGTCGATCTTGGCGGCCACGATGAGTAGACCGGTGATGAGGCCGATCGCGGCACCGCTGATCAACGTGAGTACCAGGGTGACGGCGATGGGCAGTCCCTGGTGCGATAGGAACCACGCGGACACGATCGATCCGAAACCGACCTGCGCGCCGATGGCCAGGTTGAACGTTCCCGCCGACAGCGGGATCACCAGGCCGACGGCGGTGAGCGCGGTGATCGACTGGTCGTCGAGCATGGCCCGCCAGGTGTTCGCGCGCAGGAATGTGTCCGGCACCCAGAACGAGAAGAGCACGAACAGGGCGATGAAGATGTAGACGGCGCTGATGGTTTGAAACGACAGCGCGTTGATCCACCGGTTCGGCTCGGTGCGCGGCGCAGTGCGTCCCGGCGTCGGCTCGCCGCCGGACACGCGGGCGGTGGATTGCTGATCGATGGCCATGCCAGTCACCTCGACGACGTTGACAGGGGTATGGGCGGGGACGAAGGTGCCGGGTCGAAGCTCTCACTCAGCAGGCGTGCCTCGCTGAACTCGTCGCGCGGCAGCTCGGCGGCGACGCGGCCGTGTCGCAGGACGAGTACGCGGTCGCAGATGGAAAGCAGTTCAGCCGCGTCCGACGATGCGACGAGAACCGCGGTACCGGCTGCAGCAGCGGTGTCGATCAGGTCGTAGATCGCCGCCTTGGCCCCCACGTCGACCCCTTGCGTCGGCTCGTCGAGCAGTAGGACCTTCGGCATGATCCGCAGCCACCGAGCCATGACGACTTTTTGCTGGTTGCCACCGGAGAACAGGCGCAACGGCCGATCGGGAAGCGCTGGATGCAGTTCAACCCGATCAACCCATTCGCGGGTCTCTCGATTCTCGGCCGCTCGATCGAGCCGGCCGAACGTCCGACGCAGCGAACGCAGCTGAGGCAGTGTCAGATTTTCTCGGGCTGTCAGCGACATCACGGCGCCGTACCGGGCGCGGTCGGCGGGCACGAACGCTACGCCGTTGTCGATGCTCGCTCGCGGCTGATCGGCAGGAACGGTTCGTTCGCTCACCACGATCGAGCCGCCGTGTCGGCGCGTGGCACCGAAGATCGCCTCGGCCAGTTGCTCGCGACCGGAGCCGAGCAGTCCGCTTACTCCGACCACTTCACCGGTGCGCAGCCGTAGATCGACGTCGTGCAGCACGTCCGTGCTCAGCTTCTCCACCCGCAGGGCGACGTCTGCTCCGGGCGGTTGCCGGTGCGGACGGTGCGTGCTTAGAACACGGCCAGCGATGGCATTGACGAGCCAGTCGTGATCGACCTGTCCGGCATCGCCGGTCGCGACGACGCGTCCGTCGCGCAAGGCAATGACCCGGTCCGACAGTCCCAGCACCTCGTCGAGGCGGTGGGAGATGAACAGGACGCCGGCGCCCTGCTCAGCGACCCGCCGCACCGCCTCGAACAGGCGGCCGACCTCCTCACCGCCCAGCGCGGCGGTCGGCTCGTCCAGGACGAGGACGCCGTCGGGCGGCGACCAGTCTCTCATCGCCCGAGAGATGGCGACGATCGTCCGTTCTGCGGCGGAGAGTCGACCGACCGGCGTGCGCACGTCGAAGTCGCCGCCGAAGCGTCGTACGGCCTGCTCGGCTGCCTGGCGTTCGCTGCGCCGGGGTGACGGTCGCAGTCCCCAGGCTGGTGCGCGTCGTCCGATGTCGAGGTTTTCGATCGTCGACAGGGTGGCGACGAGGCCGAGGTCCTGGTGAATGAATCGCAGATCTCCGTGTTCGATCACGCCACCGGAGTCAGCGGCGTAGACGCCTGCCAGGACCTTTACCAGTGTCGACTTGCCCGAGCCGTTTTGACCGACGATCGAGACGACCTCCCCGGAACGGATTTCCAGGGACACGTCGTCGAGCGCTTTGAGGCCCGGGAACGACTTGGACAGTCCGGCGATCCGAAGCAGGGCCGCGTCGCCGGGGGGCGACCCCGCTGCGGAGCCGCGGGCGTCGTCGAGCATCAGGAGGCGGCCTTGGCGTTGGCCCACAACTTGGTGAAACGGGCGACGAAGTCCGGGTAGGCCGAGAAGCCTTTGCTGACGTCCGCGGGCAGGTTCGCTTTGGTGATCAGTTGGGACGGGATGTCGCCGTTGGACTCGGCCGGGGTGAGCGGCTGCTTGGTCGCCAGCCGGACCGCCGCATCGACTTGAGTGAACGCCAGCACACCGGCGTCCAGCCCGACCGCGGCGTCTATCCCACCGGTCTTCATGTCCTGCAGGTTCGACGGAACCGGTGCCGACCCGGCCACCTTGACCTTGATACCCGCGGTTTTCAGCGCCGCCGGCAGTCCCGTAGCCGTTTCCAGACTTCCGAACAGCGCGATCTGGGTCTTCGGGTGGGCTTGCAGGTCGCTGACGACGCGACTGGGCGCGGTGGAGCCGATGGCTGATCCAGGAATGTCCACGTACCGGACGTGGCAGGCGGGGCAGTTCTGTGCCAGTTCCGCCTTGAACGCAGAGGTGATCACCGACGTGAACGAGAAATCAGGGTTGCCGTAGAACGCAATATCTGCGCCCGGACCGGCCGTCACGATGGCCCAATCAGCGAGGATCTTGCCGTGGACCACGTAGTTGGCCGGACCGTTGACCGGCGCGGCAATACCCTGCGCCGGACCGCCCATGACGCCGGCGCCGACGACGGGGATACCCGCCTTGGACAGTTTGAGCACGTTGTTGCCGACGGCCCCGAGGTTGACCGCGGGCAGCAAAAGCGCGGCCGGCTTGGTAGCCTTGACCGACGACAGTGCGGTGTCGATGCCGTCGGCGGAGGCACTGGCTTTGACCGTCGTGACGCCGGGGATGCCCATCGTCCTGGTGCCCAGGGCGTACAGGTCTCCCAGTAGAGCGCAGAACGGTGCGGCGCATTGCAGGAATCCGATCTTCTGACCGGGCGCGAGTTTCTTGGCCAGCGGCTGATCGACCGGGAAGCGGGTCGGCTTGCTCGAGTATTGGGCGACGAGAGCTTTCGCCGCCGTCTCACCATTCCCACTCGCCGGTCCCGACGAGGCGGCGTCGGCTGCGCTGGAACTCGTGCTGGCGGCCGAGGTGCTTGCGTTACCGGCGCTCTTGCTGCTACTGCACCCGGCTGTCGCAACGCAGGCGACTAGCGCCACCATCGCCGCCACTCGCCGCTGTTTCGTGACCAACATGATTGTGTCCCCTGTCGTTAAGATTGGCCTGTGTCGAACGCGACCGGCGCGTGGTGTGGAAAGTTAGTGTTTTCTCGTCAACTGGCCATCGCGAGGAATGCGAATGATCAGATCCGCAGAATGCGTTCGGCGTTTCCGTGGGCGATCTTGGCGCGGTCAGAATCGCTGAGTGTGGTTCGCTCGAACATCTCCACCGCCTCGCTGGTCTGTTCCCACGGATAATCGATGGAGAACATGACCGCGTCCGCTCCGACGGCAAGAACCGCACCCGTCAGCGCCGGCGGCGAGAAGACGCCGCTGGTGGTGAGCACGATGTTCGTGCCGATGTATTGCGACGGAATCCTCTGCAGCAGGCGCTCAGTGTCCAACGTCTTGTACCGCGAATCCAGCCGAGTGAGCTGGAAGGGTAAGAATTCCCCCATGTGACCGAGGATGAGAGTCGCATCGGGGTGGCGGTCGAACACACCGCTGTAGAGCACACGCAGCGCGTGGCCGGCGGTTTCGGCGCCCCAGCTCCAGGTCGCCCCGTAGATCTCGGGACAACCGTCCAGCAGGTGCCACCGGTCGACCGGTACCGAGCCCGGATGGATGTAGAGCGGCACGCGCAACCGGGCCAGAGCGGCCCAGAAGTCGTCGTAGTCGGGGTCGTCGAGGTACCGGCCTTGGGTGTGGTCGTTGATCAGCGCGCCGCAGAAGCCGAGTTCTCCCACGCTGCGTTCCAGTTCGGCTATCGCTGCCGCTGTGTCCTGCATCGGCAGCGCGGCGAACCCGCGGAAGCGGTCCGGATGATCGGCGACCACTGTGGCCAAGTAGTCATTCGCATAACGTGCGCTGTCCACGGCCACATCAGTTGCCAGATCCAGCTGAAGGCCGGGCACGCTCAAGGACAGCACCTGCACGTCGATGCCGTGGGCATCCATGTCGGGCAGCCGGTATTCCGTGAAGTCCGACAATTTCTTGGCGACATCGGCGGCGTACTGCTTCGACAACCGGATCCCCAGCGGCGCCCCGGCCAGCCGACCGGCCAGTTCGGGGATGGAGAAACATTCCTCGAGGGCTACGTATCTCATGCACGTCTTTTCTGTCTTGGGCACTGTATGCAGTGCGAACGCCGCTGCATTCACGAGATCGACCGGCGAGATCGAGATGTTGCCGGTTCAGGTCATAGCCTTCATCGGGTGCGGGCCGTACACATCTGCCGGGTGACCCGAAAAAAATGGCCGGTTTTCGACTGACGAACGGCGGGTCGGACCGACGGCACTACGTCATACGCCCTGTCCCAGGACTTAGCGCACCGGCCCGCGCACCAGGCGTGCGCTCAGGTGTGACCGGCGATCATCAGATCGGCCAGGTCCTCCGGGTGCAGGAACGATGCCGGTGGCGGCGGCCCCCATTGGAACAGCCCGCGAGCACCCTCGAGCGTGTCCGGTGTCCACATGGCGTCCGTCGGGATGCAATCCATGTCACTGTGGTATTCGGCGAACGTGCCGCTCGGATCGCGCAGGTACCAGAAGAAGTTCGAGCCGGCGAAGTGCCGGCCCAGTCCCCAGACATGACGCTGCGGGTCGGCCTCGAGCATGTGCGTCGCACCGCGGCCGATCTCGTCGATGTCTTCGACCTGCCAGCTGGTGTGGTGTAGGAACGGCGCCGGCGACCGTTGGATGAGCACGTTGTGGTGATCGGTCGAGCAGCGCAGGAAGGCACCGAAGTTCTTGACGTAGTCGCTGACCCGGAATCCGAGCCCGGTCACGAAGAAGGCATAACTGGCCTCGTAGTCGGGCGTGCCGAGAACGAAATGTCCTAGCCGGCGTGGCCGTACCCGACCCGCCCGCACAACTGCGGGCGAACGCTCACCCACCCGGTCGAAGCGGCCCGGTCCGTTGTAGAGGGGCGCCGGCGTGGCCTGTTGCACCGTCCGGGCGGCGACGCGGAGCTCGATCTCGACGCCCGTGCCCGGTTCGACGGCGATAGCCTCAGCCCCCGTCGGTCCGGACGGGACGTGCACGTGGCAGGCGACACCGAGTCGGTCAAGGCGGGATTTCGCGGCCAGGACGTCGTCAGCGTCGTCGCAGGCGAAGCTCGCGCGCAGCAACCTGCGGATGGGCGTACGGCGCAGGTGCAGTTGCTCGCCGGCGTCGACGGTGGAGAACGACGTCCCGTCGGCGCTCGGTTGCAGTCCGAAATCGACGTAGAACTCGCCCGTCGCTTCAAGATCAGGAACGCCCAGAGTGATGCTGTCCAAGCGATGCAGCGCCATGGTCACCTCCCGGCGAAGGAAACGTGATCGATACCGTCACGACGGCACCGGTGAAGTAGCGGTTGGACGCGAAGCGCCCGTCCTGGGGACGAGCTGCGCCAGCAGTGCGTCGGCCAGTGTTTGGAAGGCGGCTGTTCCTCTCGCTGCCCCGTACACATAGAAATCGGGCCGCACGATAGCGACGTCGACGCCTCGTGCCTCGAACCACCGGGCGTAGGTGCCATCGACGTCAATGGCGGCGTCCAGGTCGGTGCCGAAGGCGGTGTTACCGGTTTCGGCCAGCGCCACGAAGACGAAACTGGCCCCGAGATTTGCCAGCTCCTGCACCTGGTCGGGGCGCAGCCGGTCACGGGGATCGCCGGTGGTATCGACGATCACGAATCCCCGTTCCGGGTACAGCCGGTCGAACAGATCGACACGCCCACCACTATTCACCCGACCCTGGACCGACAACTCCCCGGCGGGTGCTCGCGCGACACCGTCGGCATCGACGTCCAGCACTCCGCAGACCAGTTGCGGGAATTCCGGGATCGGCGGCCGGTACCCGGCCCGGAACATCTCGTCGCGGGCGCGAGCCTGGTCTGGGTCGATGATGCACGGGATCTTCCCCGATTCCAGGGAGATGACGGTCCAGTCGTAGACGTGGGGGTATCGCTCCTGTTGATAACTGTCAAGAAGCTCGGTGCCGGCGCGCTCCGACAGCACCAGGTCGAGCTTCCAGGCCAGGTTCTTCGCGTCACGCATGCCTGAGCACATGCCCTGTCCCATGAACGGCGGCATGGTGTGGGCGGCGTCGCCCGCCAAAAAGACGCGTCCGACCTTCCAACGTTGAGCCAGCCTGGCCTCGAAGGTGTACACGAGTTGACGCACCGGCTCGACGTCGGCCGGCCCGATGCCGATGTCGCCCAGTAACCGCCAGGCGGCGGCCGGACTCGCGAAATCGGCCGGGTTTTCATCCGGGCGCAGATGCCACTCCCAGCGCCGGTGATGTTTGCCCAACGGAAGCACCGTGGTGGGCCTTCGCGGATCGCAGATCTGTCCCGAGTCGAACGGCAGCTTGAAGTCGCTCTTACGCCGCGCGTCCACCACCAACCAGTTTTCGTTGAAACCCAGATCGAGGCGCTCCACCCCCAGCATCGACCGGATGCGGCTGTTCGCTCCGTCGCATGCGACGAGATAGCGGCCCCGCAACGTGCTGCGCTCACCAGTCAGGCGCGGCACCGGCGAGCCGGGATCGGGCACCGCCCGCTCAACGGTGAGTTCCACGCCGTCCTCGGTCTGGGTCAACCCAACCGCCTGCCAACCCGGACAGTAGGCCAATTGGGGGTCGGCGTTCACCCGGGCCAGCAATGACGCTTCGAGCAGGGCCGAGTTCTGCATGTAGTCCGAATGCCAGCCGGACACGCCCTGTTCACCCCACGGGAACTCCAGCAGCGTCTCACCCTCGGCGTTGATCCACTTGTAGTACTCGGTCGCATAAGCGTCGTTGAGGGTGGGCCCTTCGGCGTCCAAGCTCTCCAGTAGGCGCATGACCTCGTGGTCGATGTGGCCGGCGCGAGGTAGTCCGTACTGCTCGCTGTGCTTCTCCAGCACGATGGCCGAGCGCCCGAGCTGACCGAAGACGGCGGCCATCGTCAGGCCTACCGACCCGGCACCGACGACGAGCAGGTCGTGCACGACGGTGGTGTCGGGTCCGTCCGGCATCACCGCACCGCCACCGGATTGAGCGGCGATTCCCCGGTGTCCCTCGGGTGATCCTGCGTATCCGCAGCGCCAGCGGTAAACGTCTGGCTCAACCGACCGACACCGTCGATCCAAGATTCGAGGTGAGCGCCAGGCATCAAGTACCGCGGCGGGGTGCGACCGGCGCCGACACCGGACGGTGTGCCGGTGAAGATCAGGTCGCCCGGGTAAAGGGTGACTATGCCGGATAGGTAGGCAATCAGCCCGGAAACCGGGAAGATCATTCGACTGGTGCGGCTGTGCTGCATCGTCTCACCGTCGACAGCGCAGCCCAAGGCCAGGTCGTCGGGCGTAGCAAGCTCGTCGACCGTCACCAGGGCCGGCCCGATGGGCGAGAAGCCCGCATGCGACTTGGCCAGCCCGAATTGAGGGGCCGGGCCGGCATGCTGCGACGTGCGCTCGGACAGGTCCTGACCCGCGGTGACGCCGGCGACGAAGTCCCACGCCTGGTCGGCACGCACCTGCGTGGCCTGCGCACCAACAACAACCACGAGCTCGACCTCCCAGTCGACGGTCGTCGAGGGCAACGCAACAGTGGTCACCGGCCCGCTCAAGGACGACGCGAATTTCGGAAATACCACCGGCACGTCGGGCCGGCGGAATCCCGATTCGGCGGCGTGCTCGTCGTAGTTAAGCCCGATCGCGAAGACTTGTCGGGGCCGCGGCACGACCGGGCCGAGGCGTTGCGGTACGTAGGTTTGCGCCGCCGATTCCGTATCGGTGTTCGCGGCCCAGGCGAGAAAGCCCGACCAGTCGTCGAATACCGATTGCGGGTCAGATCCGAACTGGCCGTCACTGAGCTTCGCCACATCGGCGGCGCGGTCGTCGTGGACGATGACGAGGCGGCCATCGAGATTTGCCGTACGCATGAGTGTCCTTCCAGTCGGCATCCTGAGCGTCGCTCACACCTCACGTGTCCTACATCGGCCGGGTGACCCGCCGGCCGGTCCACTTAACCCGCCGCAACCGACGCGCCCGGCCGGCGGCGCTGGGACAAATGTCGCGCCCGAACCGCCGTGCTGTGCGGCATGCTGGGTTCGGGGGTGAGACGTGTTGGAAACATCGACGTTCGACAACCGTGACGTAGCGAAGATCCGCACGGCCAGTGATCTGGCAAAGGACGCGCTGGCCGCTCTGGCCGAATCAGCGCCCGAGGGCATTGCGATCCTGCACCCGGACGACGCGAGCGTGCGGTGGGCCAACGCCGAAGCCGCCCGCTTGCTGACCATTCCTGAGGTGCAACACGTTCTGATCGCCGGTCGTGCCCTTGCCGAGCTGCGTGACGACGAGGTCGCCGTCGTGGCCGCGGGGTTCGTCGAACTCGAATGCCTCTCGACGCTCATCGACCTCGAGCACGACTCCCTGCGAGTAGTCCGCTTCCGCGACGTGAGCGCCGAAAGCCGCCGCGACCGGGAACTGCGCGCATTTAGCAACACCTCGGCCAGCATCGCCTTCTCGTGCTCGCTCACCGAGGTACTCGACCGAATGGCCGAAGAGGTCAAGCTGGCTTCGGGCATGTTTTCATGCACGTTTCTGTTCATCGAAGGTCACACCGTGGTTCGGCAGGCCGGCAAGTCAGGGCTCTACCCCGCCGTAGAGGACTACACGCAACGCCTCAACGCCTGCACGGCCTTGGGCGCTCCCTTGATCGCACTCGACGCCTACGACCAGCGGGCGCCCATCATCGTCGAACAATGGCGCGAAAGGACGTTGGCCGACCCGCGGTTCGCCCCGATACACGACATCAACGTCGAGGCCCAGTGGAGTGCGATCGCTGTTGTTCCGCTAATCGTGCGCGACGAGATCATCGGCGTGTTCAACGGCTTTTACTTGCCGGGGCACGAGCCTCGTTTGCGTGATCTACCTTTTCTCACTGCCATCGCCGATCAGGCCGCGGTGGCCGTTGACAACGCTCGACTGCTCGAGGCGCTGGAGGCGAAGGCGGCGTTGGAAGAGCGGCACCGACTCGCTCGAGAGCTGCATGACTCGGTGAGCCAGGCCCTGTTCTCCCTCACCATGCAGGCTCGCGCCGTGGAGCTGATCGCGCGGCAGGACGAGCCCGACCTCGAATCGGTCGGTGTCGGCTTGGCCGACATCCGAGAGCTCACCGCCGGGGCGCTGGCCGAGATGCGGGCGCTGATCTTCCAGCTGCGACCGGCGGCCCTGCACGAAGAGGGCCTTGTTTCAGCGATCAGGAAGCACGCTGCGGCCATCACGGCGAGCCAACGCCTGGCCATCGAGGTGATCGGGCCCGAAGAAGGGCTCGGCTTGGCCGAGAACGTGGAGCGGGAGATTTTCCGCTTGGTCCAGGAAGCCCTCAACAACGTCGTCAAGCATGCCGACGCGCGCCACGTGAAGGTACGGATCGCAATTCCGCCCGACGCTGGGCGCGACCTGTACGTCGAGGTCTGCGACGACGGTAACGGCTTCGACCCGTCCATCGAGCGGCCCGGCCATCTCGGCCTGACGTCGATGCGCGAGCGAGTCGAAGCCCTGCACGGCCGCTTGGAGCTGCATTCGACAGCTACCGGCACGGTCTTGCACGCACATATTCCCCACGTGATCGATCTAAGGGAAGGTCAAGCAACGTGACCATCACAACCAGCGCGCCGGCCGACGACGATCAACCCATCACCGTGCTCATCGTCGACGACCATGCTGTCGTGCGGCGAGGCATCCGCGCGTTCCTCGGCGCCCAACCCGACATCGTGGTGGTCGCCGAAGCCAAGGACGGCGCCCAAGCGATCGCCGAACTCACGCTGCTCAACGCGAGTGGGCACCTCCCCGACGTCGTCCTGATGGACCTGCTGATGCCGAGGATGGACGGACTCGAAGCTATCGGCCACATCAAGGCGCGGCATCCACTCGTCAACGTCGTGGCGATGACGAGTTTCAGTGAGACCGAACGGGTGCACGCCGCACTGGCCGCCGGCGCGTCGGGCTATGTGCTCAAGGATGCCGAAGCCGACGAGGTGGCCGCGGCCATCCGTTCGGCCCACGCCGGCGAGCTGCACCTAGACCCGGCCGTGGCGCGGGCGCTCACCCGGACGTTGCTCTCCGGCAACGACGCGAGCACGTTGAGCGCGCGCGAGCGCGAAATTGTTGTGCTCGTGGCGCACGGCATGAGCAACCGCGAGATCGCCGACAAGCTAGTGATCAGCGAACGCACCGCGCGCACACACGTCAGCAACGTGCTGCTGAAACTCCGGCTGACGTCGCGAACGCAGGCCGCACTCTGGGCCATGAGGGAAGGCCTGGTCACGGTCGGGACCTGACCCCGAGTAGTGGACACGCTCAATCCCTGCTTCGGTGGGGTGGAAGCGAGATGATCCACTCATGGCGAGGAAGAACTACTCCGAGGAGTTTCGCCGCGACGCTGTCGAGTTGTA
>NZ_JAVREH010000044.1:0-26509 GCF_031845305.1 Jatrophihabitans lederbergiae
CCGCCGCCGGCACTCCGCCTGCGGCTACCGCAGCCCGATCACCTACGAGAACACCACCACCGCGGCTACGCTACGACCGGCCGCATAACAATCAAATCGCGTGTCCACTTTTCGGGGCGAAGGCCCACCAGGCGCGGCCGACCATTACTGGTGGCTGGTCGGCGCGGCTTTGGTGGCGTCGGTAGTTGTCGTAGCTCTCCTGCTGGTCCGGCTTCGACACGCTGGCATATGGTTGCGGGCGGTTGGCGCACTCGCCGTGATCATTGTCGGCCTCGGTGCCGGCTTGTCACTCAGCACGTTCACACAACCCATGCAGGCGCGAACCGGTGGTCTGTCGGTGTCGTGCGGGAGCGCGCTCACCGCAGCGAACACCACCGGCGTTCCGAACAATGCGGCACTCGACCCCGAGCAGTTGGCTTGCCGCCGAGCGGGTCGGCAGCATCTCCGCGAACGCCTGCCGACTGCCTCATCCGTACTCGTCGTCGGCTTCTTGACTGCTGCCACCAGCATTGCCGCCAGTAGAAAGCGAAGGCGCGAACTAATTCCCGCGTAATCCGTAGGGCGGCTCCGGCGTCGGACTCCGCCCATGCCTGTCGTCGGTCCGCGCCAACCAGCGTGAGGAACGGTTGCCGGTTCGTCGCGAAGGAGTTCGACATGAGACCGGTATCGAGATCAGCGAACATGTCGGCGCAACGACGGAAACCATGGGAACGCCCATACGGGCCTTGGAGCTGGTCTTGAGTTCTGCCTAGACGCGTGGTTAACACGCACAATTGACGGCGGTGTCGTATAGTGTGCGACAGGAGGTGGGTCGTGACGCTTGTCGAGGTGCTGGCGCCGTTCGGTGTGGGTGAGGAGGAGTTCGTCGAGGAGTTGTCGCGCGATCTTCAGGCCGCGCCGGACGCTTCCGCGAGCCGGCTCACGGAAGCCGAGGAATCGGTCTTGCGTGAGCACGGTGGCATCACGGTGCCGGCGGGTGATGAGAGCGCGGTTCGCAGGGCGGTGTTGCGGGCTTCGTCGTCCAACCTGGCCGACGAGGCGCGGGAGTCACTCACGGTCGAGCAGGCGGCGAAGCTGCTGCTGGTCGACGGCTCGCGGGTTCGCCACCGCTTACGTGATCGGGCGCTGTACGGGTTCAAGATCGGCGGCGGGCTGCGGCTGCCCACCTGGCAGTTCCACCGGCATGAGGTGATCCCCGGATTGCGCGCGGTACTGGCTGTGCTCCCGGCGGGCATGCATCCCCTCGAAGTTGCGGGGCTCTTGACGACGCCCGATCCGGACCTCGCCCTGGCTGACGAGCCGGTGAACCCACGAGACTGGTTGATCGGTGGCGGCGATGTCAGTGCGGTCGTCGCAGTTGTCGAGGATCTCGACAGGTGGTGAAGCTGCCGCTCCCTCCCGACCCGGGGGAGCTGCAGTTCCCGTCCGAGCACGACCGCATGCTCGACACCGCCACAGTGTTGTGGCGCGTGCACCGGACCAGCGGCGAGCATGTCGTCCCGTGGAACCGTCTGCGCTACTGGGGGCCGGGGGCGACCATGCGGTTCGACCCGCACGAGCCGCCGCCGCATGCGCAGAGCCGCGGCGTCAGCTACGCTGCCCTGAGCGTCCCGACAGCGCTCGCCGAGGTGTTCCAGCGGACGCGCGTCATCAACACCCGGCGAGGCGCGCCGTACTTGACCGCATGGTCGCCGGCTCGACCGTTGACGCTGCTCGACCTGACCGGCGCCTGGCCGATCCAGGCCGGCGCGTCCTACGCCATCAACACCGGCCGGCGCGACTACTGCCGTGCTTGGGCTAGCGCCATCCATTCGGTGCGCCCGGACCTCGACGGGCTGTGGCAGCACTCCTCGATGACCGGCGCCGATGCCGTCACGCTGTTAACGCATTCGGCGGACAGCTTCCCGGACCGTCCCCTGCTCAGCCTACCGCTCAACCACCCCGGCCTCCGCGGTCACCTGCTCGCGGCCACAACCGAAATCGCATATCGCGTCGTCTAGTTAAATCATCAGTATTCGGCTTTCAGCAATAGCCGATAATTTACTGGTGCGGTGCGCAGCAAATACGGGAAATTTTCGAGTGCCCCCGGCAGGATTCGAACCTGCGACGCCCGGCTTAGGAGTCCGGCGCTCTATCCCCTGAGCTACGAGGGCGGGGCAAGAAGGGCCACCGGAGAACTCCCGGCCAGCCCACGAGACAGCCTAGACGATCGACTGGGCCGTGCGTGCCGGCTGCTCAGCGGCCGAGCAGTAGCACGCCGCAAGGCCTACGGCGCTACGTCATCGCTCGCTTGATCACGGCCGCAAGCTCCGGCCCCAGTGACGCGCTGTACGCCGGGGTCAGGTGCGTGCCATCCCAGCGAACCGGCATGGTGCCGATGAACGACGGGCAGAAATCGGCCACATTGCAGAACCAGAGCCGGGTGTCGACATAACTCGTCTTGGTGGCTGTCGCGGCAGCAGCCTCGGCCGCGACAGTCAGTTTCCACCGCTGCGTGACCCGCCCGACGCACCGGGCCGGCACACTGCCCGCGGTGGCACAGGCCTGCAGGTTCGGTGAGGCCGGGGGAGGGGACAGCGTCAGGACGTGACGGCTGGGCGACCGCAGCGACCGGATCATCTTCTCCAGACCGGCCTGGTACACCGGTGCGGCGGCGGCCGGAGTCGCCTTGCCCGGCACGCGGTCCAGGGTGTTGTCCGCACTCGCCAGGATGACCAGCGCTGGGTTGAGCTTCACTGTCTGGTCCACCACGAACCCGTGGCGGGCATCGCACGAGGGCAGCGCTACCGGTGGACTTTCACCCGTGTTTACCAATACATCCGCGGCGGGGCACAGCTCCTGCGTCAAGCCGATAATCCGCCACCGGTCGCCCGGAAGCGCTGCCTGGATCGCGGGCAGCCACGCCATGGCGTACGAGTCACCGATCACCACAGCGGTGTGCACGGAAGAAGCCGTGCTGCCGGACGCGCACGAGTCCAGTCGGGTCGCGTTGATGCATCCCTGCCACTGATCGTGGGCCGAGTGCGGCGTCAACTGATCCAACGACGGGGTGAGTGCGGCAAACCGGTCGGCAGCCAGCGCCGTCGCGATGGCCGTTGCCAGCTTCGCCGGTGGTTTCGCCAGGTACGGATCGGCCTTGGCGCCCCGGGCAGAGCTGGCGGCCGCCTCGGCGACCGGCACGCCGAAGCTCTGGTGTGCTGGTGGCGGCACCGTCCGGAAGAGGCCCATGCCAGCCGCAACACACGCCAACGAACCGAGTGCCACCACCATCCCGGCGCGGGAGAACCGCAGGGACAGCCGGCGCAACCGTCCGAACGATAATCCGCGCAGCGGCCGCTCGACGAAGTGGTAGCTCGCCACCGAAAGGCCGACCATCAGCAGCACCGCGATCGGGTCCTGCAGCGCCGACTTCCGCGGCAGCAGCGCGGCCACCAGCACGATCACCGGCCAGTGCCACAGGTACAGCGAGTACGAGATCCGGCCGACGTACCGGCTGAGCGGGTTGGTGAGCAACACGCCCCAACGTCCGACAGACCCGCCCAGGCCCGCGACCAGAATCAGACCGGTCGCCAGGACCGGCAGCGCAGCCCAGGGAGCGGGAAAGCCGGATGTCGAGCGAACGGCGAAGGCGGCCACGACGATCCCGGCGACACCTGCCAGCGACAGCGGCCCGCGCCAGGGCCGTCCCAGCCGAAGCGGAAAGGCAGCCGCGGCAACGGCAACGAACGCTCCGGCCCCCAGCTCCCAGGCCCGCACCGGTGTGGAGAAGTACGCCGCGGCCGGCCGCGAGCCGGTCTGCCGGACGGCCCAGCAGAACGAGGCAACGCTGGCCAAGCCGATGACCCCGAGCAGCAGCAACCTTGCTGAGCGGGTTGGCATCCGCCGCCCGATCACGCTCAGCACGACAAGCACGACAACCGGCCAGACGAGATAGAACTGCTCCTCGACAGCCAGGGACCAGAAGTGCTGCACCAGCGACGGGGACCGGTTGGCCTGGAAGTAGTCAGTGCCGAGCTCGGCGAAGTGGACGTTGGCACCGAATCCGAGCGCCCACCAGACGTCGGTGACGGTTTCGCGTACCCGGACTCCGCGAAACGCATAATGCGCCGCCATGATCACGGCAATCAGGACTGTCACCGACGCGGGCAGGATGCGCCGAGCGCGCCTGGCGTAGAAGCCGCGGAACGACAAGCGCCCTTGGGCCTCGGTCTCTTTCAGCAGCAGACCGGTGATCAGAAATCCTGAGAGAACGAAGAAGACATCGACGCCGATGAAGCCGCCACTGGGCCGGCCGGTGAGGTGGTCGAGCACCACCAGAACGACGGCAACCGCACGAAGACCTTCGATGTCGGACCGAAAGCTCTGTGGCGCTGACAACACCGATTCCGTCAAGCCGACGACGCGCTGCTGTGCCCTGGCGGCGATGATCGTCAACTGAGTAGCTCCCGAGCCTTCGCTGCGTCCGCGGTTCGGTTCTCAGCGTCAGTCACCCGAAGCAGCTTATCGGGCCGCTCCCAGGGCCGGCCGCTACCGCTTCCACGGTGGTCAAGAGATGACCTATCACCAGGGTGCTGGCGCGTAATCCTTCAAGAACACTCCCTGGACGTCCTCGCCCAGCTCGCCCCGGACGATCGGGTCATACACCCGTGCGGCGCCGTCAACGAGGTCCAGCGGCGCGTGAAAACCCTCGTCTGCCAGCCGCATCTTGGTCGGGTGCGGGCGCTCGTCGGTGATCCACCCGGTGTCGACACTGGTCATCAGGATGCCGTCGCTGAGCAACTCTTTCGCCGACGTCCGGGTGAGCATGTTCAGCGCGGCCTTTGCCATGTTCGTGTGTGGATGCCCAGGACCCTTGTAGGCACGGCTGAACTGCCCTTCCATGGCCGAGACGTTGACGACGTACTTGCGCCGGGCCGTCGCGGCGGCCATCGCCGGACGCAACCGGCTGACCAGGATGAATGGCGCGGTCATGTTGCACAACTGCACCTCGAGCAGCTCCAGCGGGTCCACCTCGTGCACCCGCTGCGTCCAGCTGTTGACGGAGTGCAGGTCGGGGACCAGGCCGCCGGCGTCGATGGCGGTGAGGTCGGCGATCCGGTTGGCGGCGGCCGAGCCGGCCTGCAGGGCGAGCGCGGTCAGCGCCGGTGCCATCAGGTGTGCCGTCGGGTGCTCGGACAGCGAGCCGGCCAGCGCGGCGGGATGCGCGTCGCTGGTGTGGTCGAAGGTCAGCAGGTCCGGCAGCGGGCCGGACGGCAACGGGGCGGACTCGGCCTGGGCCAGGGGCGCGTACGAGCCGGCGGAGCGCCGGACGGTCTGGGCGGCGTTGTTGATGAGAATGTCCAGCGGGCCCTGAGCGCTCACCGAGTCCGCGAGGGCGACGACCTGGGCGGGATCACGCAGGTCGATGCCGACGATGCGCAGCCGGTGGATCCAGTCCGCGCTGTCTTCCATGGCGGCGAACCGTCGGACGGCGTCGTTGGGAAACCGGGTGGTGATGGTGGTGTGCGCGCCGTCGCGCAGCAGCCGCAGGGCGATGTACATGCCGATCTTCGCGCGGCCGCCGGTGAGCAGCGCGCGCCGGCCGGTGAGGTTGGTGCGGGCGTCGCGTCGGGCGCGGTTCAGCGCCGCGCAGGACGGGCAGAGCTGGTGGTAGAAGGCGTCCACCTGCTGGTACTTCTGCTTGCAGATGTAGCAGGCACGGGCCGTGAGGAGAGTTCCGGCAAGCGCCCCGGCGGTGTTCGAGATCAGTGGGATGCCCTGCGTCTCGTCGTCGATGCGGTTCGGCGAACCGGTGGCGGTCGCGGCGATCACCGAGCGGTCGGCGTCGGCAATGGCCGTCCGCTTCTCGGTGCGACGGTGCTTCTTGACGGACTTGAACATCCGCGCAGTCGCCCGCCGGACGGACACGTGATCGGGGTGGTCCTCGGGCACCTCGTGCAGCTGTCCCAGTACGCGCAGGCAAATCTCCAGGTCCACAGGGTCGATGCCGGACGCCGAGCGCCGGCCGTCCTCAATCGCAGTCATGCCTCAACTACCGTTTCCGGATATGCGGTGGGCCGGGAGGTCACACAGCCCGAGATAGTTTACGGCAGTGGAAGGGACGGCCGGAGCGCGACGATCCGCACAACACGCGCTCAGATGACGGTGGTGACCTCGTCGTAGTCCAGCCGCGGCAGCCGGCCGAGCCAGGCGTCGGCGGCGGGACGGCCGATGTTGACGACCGACAGGACCCGGTGCTCGCCGTCTGCGAAGAACTCCTGCTCCAGTGCCGCGGCGTCGTAACCGGTCATGGGCCCAGCGGCCAGTCCGGCGGCGCGCACGCCGAGGATGAAGTAGGCGACCTGCAAACCGGCGTTGAAGCGGGCGGTCTGCTCGCGGGCGACCTCGTCGGCGTCGAACAGTGCCTTGGCGCCGGGAAAGTGCGGGAAGGTCTTGTGGAACTCCTCGTGGAAGTTCACGTCAGCGGCCAGGATCACCACGGCGGGAGCGGTAGCGGTCTTGGCCTTGTTGCCCTCGCTCATGTGCTCGACCAGCTTGGCGCGCGCCTCGGAACTGCGAACGACAACCATCCGCAGGGGCTGCTGGTTCATCGAGGTGGGCGCGTACTTGACCAGTTCGTAGATGGCGCGCAGTTGCTCGTCGGTCACCGGCTCGTCGGTGAAGGTGTTGGCGGTGCGCGCCTCGCGAAAGAGCAGGTCCTGAGCGGAAGGGTCCAACTCGAGAACGTCGGTGTTGTCCTGAAGGGCAGTCATGGGGTCTCCTAGGGGGTGTGCCGCAATCGAGGACTCTAATATCATTGAGCACTCAAGTATTCCGGTGGACCCGGCGGTGTGAGCTGTGCCACCCGCCCCGAGGAGAACTACCGCAGGACATGTACCGACGTCCACAGGCTCGTGCGGCTGATCTCCAGAATCTGCCCGTTGGCCAGCGGGAGCCACGGCGCCGGGCGCGCCCAGCCGGAAGACGCCACCGTGACCGAACCTGGCGTGATCCGGTAATTCAGCTCGTAGGACGCTACGTCGGCGCCCTGTGCGGTGATCACCTTCTCGTCGTAGCGTGCTGAGGCGTACAGGGCATCGTGGGTCAGCAGCAGGCAGTTCAGCGAGACCACCTCGGCTGAATCGGCGATCTTGCGGGCCGCCTCGTGCAGCGCCTCGACCGGTCCGCTGTGGCGCAGCTCGGCCAGCACCAGGCTGAAGTAGCGCTCGCTGTCGGTGTCACCCTCGCTGGGACGGCCACCGGCCTCGGCGACCAGCCGGTCCAGCTCGCTGCGCGGGCTCAGGTAGCCGTTGTGCGCGAACGCAACGCTGCCTGCGAGAAAGGGGTGGGTGTTCTGCTCCGTGTTGGCCATGTTCACCGACGCCTTGCGCAGATGCAGCAGGGCGGCGTCGGTACGCGCGCTCTCCACCGCCGCCTGGAACCGCTCGCTGCCCAGCGCCGGCTCCGGATACTTGGCGCTGACGAGGTCGTCCTGGGCGTCCCAGTAGGCGATTCCCCAGCCGTCGCAGTGCACCTTGGACAGTCCGGTGAAGGCATCGAGGTCGGCACCCAGGTGTCTGGGCAGGGTGTCCGACGCGCTTGATACGACGCCGAGTAGTCGGCACATGGCGATCTCCGTTTCAGATGAGGCACATACAGGGGACCCGTCGGTCTCGCGGTCAGTGCAGCAGGGGTGCCGGCGCTGCGGCCGTCGTCGCCTGGACGGGCGCCGCCGTTGATGCACCGGCACAGCGTCGACTTGCCCGAGCCGGACGCGCCGATGGCGACGACCACCTCGCCCGCCGCGACGTCCAGGCTTACGTCATCCAGCGCGCGGAACTCGCCGAACTGCTTGCGAACCTTCTCGATCCGCAGCAGCGGACGGGTGGCAGTGCCGGCCGGGGAGGACATGGCCTGAAGGTATTGGGTCAGGTCGCTACATTCCAATGAAGCTCTTCGTGGCGGTCTCAGAATCTATTTATGATGGGGGCATGCTGACCCCGGAACGACTCGGCTGCTGCAGACAGTGGTGCGCACCGAGTCGTACTCGGCGCAGCCCGGGAACTGGGCTTCACCCAGCCCGCGATCAGCTACCAGATGCGCTGCATCGAGCGTGCTGTCGGCACCGCGCTCGCGGTTCGAGCGGGCACGGCGATGCGGCTGACCTCTGCCGGGCACGCGCTGCTGGAGCACGCCGACAAGATCCTCGCCACGGTCCGGGCGGCCGAGCGCGACCTGGCGATCGTGGTGGGCAGCAACGCCGGGACCGTGAAGCTCGGCGCCTTTCCGACCAGCTGCGGGTGCCGGCGGTCGCGGCCATGCTCAAGGCGCTGAAGAAAGCCGCGCCGGCTGCTGCCGCCTGAGAAGTAGGCTGGCATTCGTGGAACTGACGCATGTGGATGCCAGCGGCGCCGCCCGGATGGTGGACGTCTCGGCCAAGGACATCACCGTCCGCGAGGCGACCGCGTCGGGCGTGTTCCGGACCACCGCCGGGGTGATCGCGCTGCTGCGTTCCGACGGCCTGCCCAAGGGCGACGCCCTGGCCGTGGCCCGAATTGCCGGTATCGCCGCCGCCAAGCGAACGCCGGATCTCATTCCGCTCTGCCATCCGGTCGCCATTCACGGGGTCACCGTCGACCTGAGCCTCGGAAAGGACAGCGTGGCCATCACCGCCACGGTGCGCACCGCGGACCGTACCGGAGTTGAGATGGAGGCCCTGACCTGCGTCACCACAGCGGGTTTGGCCTTGTACGACATGGTGAAAGCCGTGGACCGGGCAGCGGTGCTGGGGGACATTCGACTTGACCACAAGGCCGGCGGCCGGCGCGGGGAATGGCAGCGGTCCGCCTCATGACCGGTGCTGCGGTGATCACCTGCTCCAACCGCTCCGCCGCGGGCCAGCGCCCGGACGACTCGGGTCGCCTGCTCGCCGCCACCCTGGCGGAGTGGGGCTACGACGTCCTCGCGAAGCTGGTGGTCCCTGACCAGATCCCGGCCATCCAGCAGGCCGTGCGGCAGGTGCTGGCCGACGGCGCGCGGCTGGTGCTGACCACCGGCGGCACCGGTCTCACGCCGACGGATGTCACTCCGGAGGCCGTCGCGCCGATGCTGGAGCGCTCGGTGCCGGGCATCGCCGAACGGATCCGGGCCGCGAACGTCGAGAGGGTTCCCACGGCCGTGCTGTCGCGGGGGGTCGCCGGCCTCATCGGCACGGCCCTGGTGGTCACGCTGCCCGGCTCGCCGGGCGGGGTGCGGGACGGGCTGGCGGTGCTGGAGCCCCTGGTGGCGCATGTGCTGGATCAGGTGAGCGGTGGCGATCATCGACCGGGAGGCGGCGTATGAAGGTCCGGATAGCCGAGGTGAGTGACCAGCCGCTCGACGTCGCGGCGCACTCGGCCGCGGCGCGTGACGACGCGGCGGGAGCGGACGTGACGTTCTGCGGGGTGGTGCGGGATCACGACGACGGCCGGACGGTGCTGGAGCTGGAGTACAGCTCGTATCCGACAGCGGCTGCCATCTTGCGTGCGGTGGCGGACGAGATCGCGGCTGATCCGGACGTGATCGCGGTCGCGGTGAGCCACCGGATCGGCAAACTCGGTATCGGTGACATCGCGCTCGTCGCCTCGGTCACGGCCGCGCACCGCAAGCAGGCCTTTGACAGCTGCGAGCGGCTGGTGGACGAGGTGAAGGCGCGGCTGCCGATCTGGAAGCGCCAGGTCTTCGCCGGCGGCTCCGACGAGTGGGTCAACTGCCCGTAGCCGATGAAGTTTGCTCAGCCGCCCGCGAAAGGCGGCAGGATGTCGACCACCGCTCCCTCAGGAAGCGAGTTGTCGCTGGGGTTCGCTATGCCGTCCACCAGCACCGAGCTGGCGGCGATGACGTCGGTGAGTGCCGGTCGGGACCCCAGCTGGCTGAGCAGGTCCCTGAGGTTGCCCGCGGACAGCTGCTCCGAATCCCGACCGGCCGCGCGTCGCGCCCCGGCCCAATAACGCACGGTGACCTGGGCGCTCACGACGGAGTGGTTACGCCTTCTCGTCGGTGATCAGAGGCTTGGCGCCGGCGTCGGGACCGTCGCTGTCCACCGCGACGCTGGGCGCGCTGTACGAGGCCTGACCCTGTACGGTCTCGGCGGCTTCGGCGGCCTGCCTGGCAAGCGCCTCAGAGGCGTCGGTGATGTTGCCCGGCGGCTGCTCACCCAGCGGACCCGTCTCGGTTCCGGCAGTGGGCTCGGCGATCACGGCAGCGGGGCCGGTGAGGTCGTCGGCAGGCTGCGCAACGGTGGGTGGAACGCTGCCGCCGGTTCCCGGGGCCTCACCGGCGGCAGGCGTCGCCGGGTTCGAGCCGGACGGCTGCCCGGCGGTGCCGACCTTGCCGACGGTGTCGTGGGCAGCACTCTGCACCTTGGTGAGGTGCTCGGTGAACCGCCCGCTGGTGGCCTTGTCGATACTGCCGGTGGCCTTGTCGATTCCCTGCGAGACGGCCGGCGCGGCCTTGACCGCGAACTCGGCGGCGCGGCCCTTGGCCTGCTCAGCCAGCGGACCTGCCTTTCCCTTCGCCTCGGCGGCGAGCTCGTTGGCCTTCTGCGCCGCGTGCTCGGCCAGCGGGCCGGCCTTCTCTTTGGCCTGATCCGCGAGCTTCTTCAACTTGTCCAGCATTTTTGTCGCCTCCTGTGGGTCTCGATATCAGAGCGGGCACACTGGTCCGGTGGCAGAACACCCTCAGACCGAGCAATCCGACGACCCGCCCGACAGCGAATCAGTGGAAGACCCATCATCGTCGTCAACGGGGGTCCACCGCCACCCTGTGGACCCGGTGCTGCCGCAAACCTCCTCGGACGAGCGTGATGTCGGCTGGGGCGACGGGCCGTCTTCCTACCCGGACGGCTGGTATCTGGCAGAGCGGCCGCCGCACCACGGCTAGTCCGAGCGGGCACCGGAATGTTGCGGGACGGTGCCGTCCAGTGGGCGCGCACCGAGGGCGTCGCGGATCTGGCGGAGCAGCAGCGTGGATTCGGGGACCGCGGCAGGCTCCGGCGCCAGGCCCTTGGCGCGCAGCCGCTGCAGCTTGTTCATCGGCATCACGAAGATGAAGTAGACCACCGCGGCGGTCATCAGGAACACGACGATCGAGTTGATGATTGCCGAGAAGTCGACATAGGTGACGTTCTTCTTGTCCGCGCCGACGAACCTGGGTCCGGAGCGGAGCGCGAACCCCCAGCCGCTGACGGAAGCGCCGGGCAGCGACCGCAGGACCGGCTGGACGATGGCCGACACGAACGCGTCGACGACCCTGGAGAACGCTGAGCCGATGACCACGGCTATGGCCAGGTCGACGATGTTCCCGCGCAGTACGAACTCTTTGAAACCCTTGATCACTGCTGACCTTCCATGCCCGGGCCGGGTGGCTCCACCTGCCGCCGTAAGTGCTCACGCCGGCGGGATGAGGGTAGCGAGCAGTGCGCCGACCGGCTGGGCCGCCAGCCTCGCGGCGGTGCTCGGATAGGTGGCGATCACCACGCCGAACTGCGTCCGGTCAGTTCCCTCGGCCGCCGGCAGGACCGCGAGGACCCTGACGTCGGGAGCAAGCGCGTGGCTGCTGCCGGAGATGGCTCTGCCCTCCACCAGCGGAGCGCTGTCAGCCGTGGCATACAGGCTGATCAACGCTCCCGGCTGGACGATTGCGGCCTGCTCCCGATTTGCGAGGGTGATCGCAAGGGCAACCTGACCGGTGGTCAGCGATCGCGAGATCGAGGTGTTCAGCAGCCGGCTGGTGGTCACCGGCTCACCCCGCGCCATGGCCGCACCGATGGGCTGCCCGACCACATCAGCTACCCGCTCGAGAGCCGCTGCCGGCACGGTGTCGGCCGGCCACTGCGCGGCGCGGACGTCCGCGACAGTAACGACGGCACCGGGACGCAGGGCGCGGGTGGTCACCACCACCGTGGCGCCTGAACGAGCGGCGGGCCCGGCGGACGGGCGTAGGAAGGCAAGTACGGCCAGCAGCAAGCAGAGCACCGCGAGCGCGCCCCTCGGCCAGCCACTCAGCGTGGCGGCTAGCGCATCGATTCGGTGCCGGGTTGGTCGGTTTCGCATTCCGCCAGCATCATGCGGCGACAGCCGCAATCGGCTGGTCGAAGCCAAACTGTGGACAGCCGATCAGTTGTCCACAGGCCGATCAACAGAACGACCGCTCACACCGGTGGACGGCACGGAGCCGAAAGCCCTCCACTCGAAGCCGGGTCATCCCGATAGCCGTGGTGATCCCGGTAGCGGTGGTCGTCCCGGTAGCCGTGGTCAGGACGAGTTGGCGAGCGACGCCGACTTGCCGGACTCCGACTTGCTCGATCCGGCGGACTTCGCCGAGGCCCTGGACTCGCCCGGCACCTTCGGCTTGTCGCCCTTGGAGTCCGAGCCCTTGGAGTCCGAGCCCTTCGCATCCGAACTCTTGGAGTCCGACCCCTTCGCATCCGAGCCCTTGGAGTCGGAGCCCTTGGAGTCCGAGCCCTTGGAGTCCGAGCCCTTGGAGTCCGAGGCCGAAGAGTCACCCGAGGACTCCGACCTGGCCGCCGCCGCACCGGCCTTGGCGTCCCGGCTGTCGTTGCGGTAGAAGCCCGAACCCTTGAAGACGACGCCCACCGAGCCGTAGACCTTGCGGACCCGCTCGGAGCACTGCGGGCACTCGCTGATCGCCGCGTCGGTGAAGGACTGCACTCGCTCGAAGCGAAGCCCGCAGTCGTCGCTGGTACAGGCGTACTGGTACGTCGGCATCTGGAAGAGACCCCTTTTCACGTCTTGCGCTCTCCGGCCACTCTTAGCACTCGACCGTCACGACTGCCAACAATGGTGCTGCATCCGGTGTTCCGGCGTCCACTCGGGGCCGCTGTCGCGCGGTGAAACGCCCAGGGGAAACACTCACCCAGTGCCGACAGCGGTCCAGCCGCTCGGCTGCACGGCGGCCGACACCGGCCGGTCCCAGTCGTCCACCGGCACGTCGTCGAGCAGCTCGCCGTCATAGAGCAGTGCCGCAACCGGAGTTCCGCGGGCCACCCTGGCCAGCGCGCGGTCATAGGACCCGCCGCCGCGGCCGAGCCGGTGGCCCACCCGGTCCACCGCGAAGGCCGGTACCAGGACCAGAGCCGCCGACCCGACTGCGTCGACACCCAGCCGAGCTGAGAAGTGGGCGTCAGGCGCCCAGCTGACCCAGTCCAGGTCCCGGTCGGCGAGCGTGCTCGGCACGAGCACCTGGTAACCGGCGTGCCAGAGGGCGGCCAGCAGCTCCATCGATCCCGGTTCGGTCCGCAGCGGCTGGTAGGCGGCGACCCGGTAGCCCGGCGGCAGTGCCAGCTCGGCGCAGGTATCCAGCACCCGGTCCCGGATGGCCGCGCGCTGGGCCTGGCGCTGCTCGTCGGTCATCGAGGCACGCGACGCTTGAATCGCCGCGCGCACGCTTGCCTTGCTGGTCATTTGACTAGTCTCGCCCTATGACTTCATCTGAGCCCGTGGACGTCCCCACCGCTGGCAGCCGCGCTCGCAAGGCGGTGATTCCCGCGGCCGGGCTCGGCACGCGGTTCGCCCCGGCCACCAAGGCGGTGCCCAAGGAGTTGCTGCCGGTGGTCGACGTGCCAGCGCTCGAGTACATCGTCGCGGAGGCATCGCGCGAGGGACTGTCCGACATCCTGGTCGTGACCGGTCGTGGCAAGGGCGCCATCGAAGACCACTTCGACGCCGCGCCGGACATCGAGGAGGCGCTGGAGCGCAAGGGGGACGAGCACCGGCTCGCCCGCGTCCGGCGGTCCTCCGAGCTGGGACGGCTGCACTTCGTCCGCCAGCGCGAGCCCCAGGGCCTGGGAGATGCGGTGTCCTACGCGGAGGCGTTCGTCGGGGACGAGTCGTTCGCGGTGCTGTTGGGAGACGACATCATCGACGAGCGGGACGTGCTGCTGGCCACGATGCTCGACGTCCAGCAGGAGAAGGGCGGTGTCGTGCTGGGCCTGATCGAGGTCGAGGGAGCGGCGATCTCACTCTACGGCAGCATCAAGCCGGCCGGCGACGTGATGGACGGCGTCATCGCGGTCGAGACGCTGATCGAGAAGCCCAAGCCCGAAGAGGCGCTGTCCAACCTCGCCGTGATCGGCCGCTACGTCCTGCCGCCGGCGATCTTCGACGCCCTCCGCCGTACCGAGAAGGGCGCGCGTGGCGAGCTGGAGCTGACCGACGCGATGCGCACGCTGGCCGAGGACGGAGTTCCCATTCACGGTGTGGTCTTCCCCGGTCGCCGCTACGACACCGGTGACCGGCAGGACTACCTTCGCGCCGTCGTCCGGCTCGCGGTCGAGCATCCCGAGCTGGGAGCCGACTTCAGCAGTTGGCTGGTCGACTTCGTCGGCACGCTGGACCGGTGATCGCGGTGCCCCCGTTTCGCCCTCGTAGGATCGCACCGTAGTGACCGACAACAGCAACGACGCGCCGGTGGCGGCTGGTCCAGAGCCGGCGCCGGGTTCCCGCCGTTCCGGCCGCCCCGCGTTGCGCCCGGTGGCCGAGCAGCTGGCGCGCGTGCTCGACACGATCGGCACCATCGCCCCGATCGAGCTGGCGCTGCTGGACGCTCAGGGGCTGCTACTTGCCGAAGAGGTGCACGCCGACGCGCCGCTGCCCGGCTTCGACAACGCGGCCATGGACGGCTACGCGGTACGAGCGGTGGATCTGCGCCAGGCCACCGAGGACCACCCGGTCGTCCTGCCCGTCGTCGGTGACGTGATGGCCGGCGCCCGCTCCATGTCGGGCATGGGGCCCGGACTGTGCATGCGGATCATGACCGGCGCGGCGATCCCGCCGGGCGCGGACGCCGTCATCCCGCTGGAGGACACCGACCGCGGCGTGGCACGGGTGGCGATCCACCGTCCGATCCGGACGGGGGAGTGCGTACGCCGGACCGGTGAGGACCTGCCTGCCGGAGCGCTGGCGCTCGGACAGGGCGCGATCCTCGGCCCGCAGCAGATCGCGCTGCTGGCGGCGGTGGGACATGACCGGGTGCTGGTGCAGCCCCGGCCGCGGGTGGTGGTCATCTCGACCGGCTCGGAGCTGGTGGACGTCGGCCGGCGTGCCGGCTTCGGCGAGGTGTCGGACTCCAATTCCTACATGCTCGCCGCGGCCGCCCGCGATGCCGGCGCGGATGCCTACCGGGTCGGCATCATCCCCGACGACCATGCCCGGCTGCTCGACGTCCTCGACTCGCAGTTGCTGCGCGCGGACGTGATCATCACCAGTGGCGGGGTCAGCATGGGCACGGCGGACATCGTCAAAGAGGCGCTCAGCCAGATCGGCACCGTCGAGTTCACCACTGTCGCGATGCAGCCGGGTTCGCCGCAGGGCTTCGGCACGCTGGGACATGAGAAGACGCCGATCTTCTGCCTGCCCGGCAACCCGGCGGCGGCGCTCGTCTCGTTCGAGGTGTTCGCCAGGCCGGCCATCCGCAAGCTGCTCGGCAAGCGCACCGTCCAGCGGCAGACCGTCGAGGCCACCGCGCTCGAACGGATGGAGAGCCCGGACGGCAAGCGCCAGTACCGCCGGGGATTGCTGCACCGCGAGCCGGACGGTCGCTACTCGGTGTCGCTGATCGGGGGCCACGGCTCGCACCTGATCGCCGCGATGGCGGCGTCCAACTGCCTGGTCGTCCTGAACGAGGACGTCACCGAGGTCTCGCCGGGGTCGCGGGTGACGGTTCAGCCTTTGATGCTCGCGCAGCGCTGAGATGGCGGATCTGCGGCCGGGCTGGCCGGTCGTGCTGACCGCCGGGCCGGTGACGGTCCGGCCGCCCCGGCGTGGCGACGCCGGGGAGTGGAGTCGCAGCCGGTTGGCCAATGCGGAGTGGCTGGCCAAGTGGGAACCGACCTCGTCCCAGTCCTGGAGTGACCGCAATACCCCGCAGGAGTTCCGGCGGGCGCTGTCGCGGCTGCGGGCCGCTGCCCGGGTCGGCGCGATGCTGCCGTTCGTGATCGTCTACGGCGACCGGGTGGTCGGCCAGATCAACGCGTCCAACATCGTTCGTGGAGCGCTGCGCTCGTGCAGCGTCGGATACTGGATCGACTCGTCGGTGGCCGGTCGCGGGATCACGCCCACGGCTCTGGCGCTCGTCATCGACCACTGCCTGGGCCGCACCGGCCTGCATCGGGTCGAGGTCAATATCCGCCCCGAGAACCACGCCAGCATCCGGGTCGTGGAGAAGCTGGGACTGCGCCGCGAGGGTTACCACGAGCGTTTTCTGGACATCGGCGGGGCGTGGCGCGACCACCTTTCCTATGCCATCACGGCCGAAGAGGTGCGGACCGGCACAGTGCTGTCCCGGCTCGAGAGTCTGCCGGTGCCGCCCGGCTGATCCCCTTGCGCTACCGGACGAATCCGCCTCCGGCGGGTCGACCCGTGAACCTCAACCGGCACATGACGTTGACGTTCGGCGCGCCTGACCGCATCGCTCGTCGTGAGCGCTTACCGTCACTAGTGGTTGTGACAGGTGTGACGGAGGATGCGACATGTTTTCGCCAATGATGACGGTGCTGGTGCTGGCCGTCCTCTGGTTGATCGTCGTCATACCCATGGTGGTGAAGCGAAATGACGACCGGGCCAGCGAGAAGTCGGCGGCGAAGTTCGGAACCGCGATGCGGGCGCTGTCCACCCGCCGCTCGCTGGGTGCACTTGCCCGGCCCGCCCCGGTCGCCGAATCACGTGGTGCTGAGTTGCATGTTCCGGCCACCCGTCCACAGGTTTTTGTTCCCGGTGGCGCGCCGCGGGTCTCACCCGCCGCGCGCCGTCCCGTGCCGGCCGCCATGGAGGCAGTTGTGTATTCCGACCGTATCGACAAGGCTGACATGTCCGAGGCCCGGCGCCAGATGATGGCTCGCCGCCGCCGCTCGCTGACAGTGCTCAGCGTCGGCACGGTGCTAGGGCTGTTGCTGGCCGTCACGGTCGGTGGCGGCTTTCTGTGGGCACTGACGCTGCTGTTCCTGGCCGGGCTGGCCGGCTACCTGCTGTTCCTGCGCAACCAGGCACTGCACGACCGTGATCGGCGCGAGTCCCGGGTGCGCCGGTCCGGGCTCGGCCAGGTGCGGGGCTATGACGCAACCGAGGAGTTCGCCCGCCCGCTCGGTTCGGACTCCGTCGTCCGTATCGATGACGAGGACGTGGAGTTGCGCGGGATGGCCGACACGATCGACCTGACCGGCCTGTACGTCGACGAGCACTTCGACGAGCGTCCGATGCGCCGGGCGGTGTGAGAACCGCACTCAGCTGGCTGGTAAGGTTTCACCCGGTTGGGGGCTGTGGCGCAGTCCGGTAGCGCACCTCGTTCGCATCGAGGGGGCCAGGGGTTCGAATCCCCTCAGCTCCACCATCGTTGTCTTATTCAAAACCCTGGCCAAATCGATGACCCGTCAGGGCCTTGATCGAATTGCCCGTTTCCGGCACCCAGCGCAGTTCCGTCGGCGAACCGGTGATACCTGGTCTGAGAGCGGCGGCACGTACCCGCCGGTCGAGTAATGTCGCGAATGGGTCTGCCAACTCGAACCGCACGGTGCCGTCCTCATCGACGTAGATCTTGTCGAAGAAGGCCTGGTGAGCTGTCGGCGGACGGTCGGCGTGCCTGCAGGTAGGCGGCGTGGCAGTCGTTGAGGTAGGCGATACAGGTCTCCAGATTGGTCTGGATGCGGGCGTGTTCGGTGGCCGCGCCGTCCAGGCGCTGGGCGAGCATTCCTCTCCCTCGCCGCCGCCCTCACCGGCTACAAGAAACCAGCCACATGAGACATGCTCTTAGGTTCGCCGTACTGGATCGATCGGTCAGCAGCCGCCGGGATCTGGTGACATCGATGCGTCCACAAGAGGAGATGTGATGATCACGAGGTTCAGTCGCCTCATCGTGGGATTGCTGGCGATCGCCGGCATGCTCACGCTCGCGGCATGTTCGGGCTCGTCGTCGTCCCACGGCTCCGGCGGCGCCACTGAGGCGAAGGGCCTCAAGGTCGGCTGGTCGACGGTCTACCCGACTCCGTCGTGGATGCAGGAAATGCAGAAGTTGTTCGACACCCGCGTCGCGACGCTCAAGTTCGACGGCGTGATCGGCAGCTAAAAGGACTTCAACGCCAACGGCGACACGTCGCAGGCCGCGCAGATCCAGTCGATGGTCTCCCAGAAGTACAACGTGATCCTGGTCGACGCCGGCTCGTCCACCGCGCTGAACAGCGTGCTGGAATCGGCCGTGGGGCGCCGCCATCACGGTGGTGAACTTCGACTTGCAGACGCTGATCAAGCAGTACGCCGAGCTGATCCCGATCACCGGTGAGAACTACAACGGCTTCCTGAAGATGTGGAACGCCAACCTGAGCAAGGGCTTCAGCTCGTTGTCGACCGCGCAGCCCAACTACCTCTCGGTGGTCGCGCTCGACGCGGCCGTCGCCAAGATCAAGGGCCAGAAGATCGCATCGGACATCGACATCCCGCTGCCGCGCATCACCGACGCCAACCTGTCGCGGTACGTCAAGAGCAACCAGCCGACGACTGCTATCCGATCAAGAACCTCACCGAGGCGGAGATCAACAAATTCGTTGAATCGGTCAGACTTTCGCCTTGAACCAGATACGCAAGGTCGCCATGAACTCACCTACCGGACCTGAGAATGTCCGGTACGGCACACAGCGAGACCGGTGACGACGACGCGCAACGCCGGATTTGCAACAGAGTTCGGCTATAGGTATGAACAGCGCATGAACTCCGTCAGCGGGACCGTGACCTTCCCGGTCTGACGCGGTTATGTGTCCGTGTGGACCTTTCTCGTAGAACCCTGTTGAAGACTTCGGGTGCCCTCGGCGCGGCCGGACTGCTCGCTGGTGCCGGGCTGGAACACGGCGTGCTCGGAAGTCCCTCGTTCGCAACCACCACGGCGGCGTTGCCCGCCCCGGCCGCGTCGGGTATCGACCACGTGGTCGTGGTGATGATGGAGAACCGCTCCTTCGACCACTTCCTGGGCTGGCTGCCCGGCGCGGACGGTAAACAGTCGGGGCTGAGCTTCACGGACCGTTACGGTCTGAGGCACACCACCCACCACCTGGGCGAGTACGCCAGCTGCGCCTTCAACGATCCGGACCACTCCTATGAGGGCGGCCGGATCGAACTCAACAACGGTCGCTGCGACGGGTGGCTGAAGGCTGGTGAGAATGATGCGCTCGCGGTAGGGTACTATACCCAGCCTGACCTGGCCTTCCTCGGCCAGGCTGCGCCGGCTTGGACGGTGTGCGACCGGTACTTCTCCGCGGTCATGGCCGAGACCTATCCGAACCGGTTCTATCAGCACGCCGCGCAGACCGACCGCTTGCACAACTCCACCGTCACTTCGACGCTGCCGACCATCTGGGACCGGCTTGCAGCTGCCGGGCTGACCGGGCGGTACTACTTTTCCGACATCCCGTTCACCGCGCTGTGGGGCACCGAGTACTTGCCGATCTCGCGGCCCTTCGCGACGTTCATCGCCGACGCCGCAGCCGGGCGACTGCCGCAGGTGTCGTTCATCGATCCCCGCTTCGAGGACGAGGGATCGGGCAGTTCCGGCGATGACCACCCGAAGGCAGATATCCGTGCCGGCGAGCAGTTCCTGAACCAGGTCTACGACGCCGTCACCAGCAGCCCCAACTGGGCCAACACCGTTTTGGTGATCAACTTCGACGAATGGGGCGGCTTTTACGACCACGTCGCACCTGGAACGGCACCGGATGTGTCTTCGGCGACCGCGTTGCGTGGCTTCCGGGTCCCCGCTCTGGTGATCTCACCACGAGCCCGGCGCCGCTATGTCGCTCACAACGTCTATGACCACACCTCGGTCTTGAAGCTGATCGAGTGGCGTTGGGGACTCATGGCGCTCACGCCGCGGGACTCGGCAGCGCGTAACCTCGCCGAGGTCCTCGACTTCGGCACCGTGCCGAAACTCACGGTCCCCCGATTCACCGTGCCGCCGTTCGTGGCCACGGCCTGCCCACCGGCGGCACTAACCGGTGCCGAACAAGCCGAATGGCCCGCCTTGAAAGAGAAAGCACTCGCGGCCGGATGGAGCCTGCCCTCATGAGCACGACGCCGATACGCCGATCAGCCTCCCGCCGCCGGACGGGGTTTGCCGCCCTCCTCGGCCTCACCCTCGTCGCAGCCGTCGTGCTCGTGATTGCCCGCGGCGCTGACGGCGCCACCGCTACCGCGCCGGTCAGCGGCTACGTGCCACCGGTCAAACACGTGTTCGTCATCAACATCGAGAACAAGGGCTACGACTCGACCTGGGGTCCTTCCTCGGCCGCCCCGTACCTCGCGAAGACGTTGCGGTCCAAAGGCGTGCTGCTCGACACCTACTACGGAACAGCACACAACTCTCAGCCCAACTACGTCGCCCAGTTGTCCGGTCAGGGCCCGAACCCGCAGATGCAGGGCGACTGCCAGGTCTACTCGACGTTCGTCGGGGCGACGACGGCGGCGCCCGGGCAGGCCGTCGGATCCGGATGCGTCTTTCCCGCCTCGGTGGGGTCCCTGCCGACCCAGCTTCAGGCGAAGGGGTTGAGTTGGAAAGGCTATATGGAGGACATGGGCACACCGTGCCGGCACCCTGCTGTCGACGCAGTCGATCCCACCCAGAAGGCTAAAGTAGGCGACCAGTACGCCACACGGCACAACCCTTTCATGTACTTCAGCGCCATCACCCACTCAGCTGACTGCGCGCGGCGCAATGTCGATCTGTCCCAGTTACCGAAAGACCTCGCCAGCGCGAGTACGACACCGAACCTGTCCTACATCACCCCGAACCTCTGCGATGACGGCCATGACTCACCCTGCGTCGACGGCCGCCCGGGCGGTCTGGCCAGCGTCAACGCATGGCTCCAGGTCTGGGTACCGAAAATTCTCAACTCACCGGCCTACAAGTCCGACGGTGAACTGGTCATCACCGCCGATGAAGCGGACAGCCCGCAGAGTGATTCCACCGCCTGCTGCGGCGAGGGCCCCGCACCGAACAGCTCACTTCCCGGCATCACCGGTTCGGGTGGAGGCCGCATCGGCGCGCTGGTCCTGTCCCGATGGACCGCACCCAACAGCTGGAGCACCACCCCGTATAACCACTATTCACTGCTCGCATCCCTTGAGGACATCTTCCGGCTGCCCTACCTCGGCTACGCCCAAACCATCGGTCTCAATCGGTTCGGCCTCGACGTCTACAACAACGGCTGGAACAGCTGAACCACCGCCACACGCCTACTGAAAACCTTGAGCGAGCACATCGCTGACACCCGCACTGTGCTGTCCGGGCCGGGTCCGCTCGTGCAGCGAGGTGACCCGGGCAGGAGACCGAGCGTGGGCCTGGGCACGCCGAGACCGCTGACGCGGTAGTCGGAATGTCGATGACGCCACCGCCTGACCTGCAGGCGGCGCATCGGGCGTCGGCGGCGTTGCAGGGATGCGTGAAGAGCCGGGGTGGGACCGTCCGGTCGCGGTGTACGCGGCGGGGTCGTGGCCGCGGCACCACTTGGCCGTCGGCAACGCCGGGGGGCTTGAGCGCACTGGACAGTCCGGGTGGCCGACCGATAACCATGTCCGCTGGGATGCTCACCTTTCCTGTTATCAGCAACCTCGCCGGACCCGGATCACCCGCACATCGGGCCGGCTCGATCAAGTGATTACTGGTGTCAGACATGCCTGAACCTCACGACGCAGCGGCTCCGGATTTCTGAGTGTGCTGACTTCTCCAAGCACCTGCCCCAAGCCGCGATCACCGCGAGGATTCAGCTCCAAGTCAGAATGTGTCATCGTCAAGACCGCGTAGCAGTGATCCGAGAAACGGTAGGAAGCCGTCTGGCGCGCTGACCCTGTCCTTCATGTCCACGGTGGTTGTGTCACTTGAATCGCCAGGTGACTGTAGTAGCGCAGTTCTCCGCACGATCCGTCCTGCCAGCATCACCGCCGCAGGCGGCAGCCGTCTCGCCAGCGGATCCCGGCGACGTGAGTAGGGGCAATCGCTGAGGCGGTGCCGGTAGGACGATCCCAGTGGTGCGGTGGTTGGGCAGAGGCAAATAAACCTCCGCGGCGATGAGCGGGGTATCAGGTGCCGGATCTGCTATCGGCACTCGGTGGTGGCTGAGGGCGAAGTCCTACATTCACGTCGCTTTGCGTCATCGGTCTGCCCACGGTGGGTTGGTTGACCGCCTTGGTGGTTGCCGCAACAAGCTGGCGCAGGATGGGCCGGTCGTCGCCACGTCGCCAAGCGAGTACAAGAGTGCTGGGTGGGAGCCCGGTGACCCGGACGGTGGCGATGTCCTCGCGGCGGAAAGCTTCGAGATTGCCTTCGGCGATGAGGCAGATACCGACGCCAGCGATCAGTGCCTCGATGAGTTCCTCGGTCGACGACGCGTATCCAGAGACACGCGCTGGCCGATCGCCGCGCGCGTCGGCACCGAGCCAGAAGTCCCTTGCCGGGCCAGCACTGGACGGCAGCGCCAAAAACGGTTCGTCCATGACTTCCGTGAACGCGACCTGTGGTCGCGTAGCAAGCCGATGCTGTGCAGGCATCACCAACCAGCGGATTTCGGACGCGACGCTGACCCAGCGATAACGAACGGCGTGGGGCAGCGGCAGCCACACGAACGCCGCGTCGACGCCGGGCTCGGCGTCCCGCGCGAGTCCGCTAGAGGGGTCGGACCATGACACGCGCCGCAGCCGCAAGGTCACGTCTGGTGCGTCCCTGACAAGATGGTGGTGGATCCGAGGCAGCAAGCCTCGTTCGACACCCAAACTAATTCCCACGTGCAGCACAACGCCTTCCTGCGCCTGCACTGCCGCTAGCGCATCCTGCGCGGTCGCCCATGCCGCCAGTGTCGCTTGCGCACCCGGCATCAACGCCTCACCCGTCGGTGTCAGCCGCACTTGGCGTCGGTTGCGTGCGAACAGCTCCACACCAAGCCACCGCTCGAGGGCTCGGACCTGTTTGGACAATGCCGGCTGGCTGAGATATAGCGCTTCGGCAGCTCGAGTGAAGTGAAGATGCTCGGCGACGGCCACAAATACCCGAAGGTCACGCAGCGACACATCTTTGTTTGCCTGCCCCATGCCCTCACCGACGGTCATGCCATCTAGTTATAACACGCGTTCTTGGACAGCGCGCGCGGCAGCGCGCATGGTGGGACCTAGCCACCTCGTGCCAACTTGTGTACTGCAAAGCAACTGCCCCGCAGGGAGGGTCTCAACAGTGACAGGACCGATTGTCCTGGTGCACGGCAATCCTGAGACTGACGCGGTCTGGGACCTGCTGCTTGGCGCCCTTGACCGTCTGGACGTGTTCCGGTTGTCCCCGCCCGGATTCGGGTCCCCGCTGCCCTCTGGCTTTGACTCCAGCATGGACCGTTACCGCGACTGGCTCATTGCGCGCCTCGAGGCCTTTGCCCAGCCAGTCCACTTGGTGGGACACGACTGGGGCGGCCTGCACGCGCTCAACGTCGCGATGACACGCCCGGACCTCCTACGCAGCTGGGTCAGCGACGCCGCCGGGGTCTACGACTCCGACTATCGTTGGCATCCGCTCGCCCAGATCTGGCAGGCTCCCGGTGCTGGAGAGGAGTGGGTGAACGCGGCGTTCGCCGCGCCTCTGCCTCAGCGAATAATTGCCATGCGCGAACTGCTCGGTGCAGACACCGCGGCCGCCTCGCCAACTGTCGCAAGAGTTGCACGAATCGCTGAGCGGGTGGCGGCCGGGCAGGATGCGGATATGGCACGCGCGGTCCTGTCACTCTACCGGTCGGCGGCGCAACCCGTCATGGCCCAGGCCGGACGCGGACTGCATAGCGCAGCTGCCCGCCCGGGCCTAATTGTGGACGCCACCGACGATGACACTACCGGGAACATGGAGTCACGGGCACGGATGGCCGAAGTGGCTGGCGCGTCCATTGCGCGACTGCACGGGCTCGGGCATTGGTGGATGGTGCAAGACCCGCATCGCGCAGCGCAGGTCCTCAATAACTTTTGGGCGTCGCAGAAGTGACGGCAGTCCGCCCTATCTCACATCGACTAACGACACGCGAATAATAACTACGAACGAGCTGGAGGAATTAACTTATGGCCACCACCGAGATTAACCCGCAGGACTTGCGGGTCGCTGTCGACACCTTTCCCGCCGACCAGCCGGTGCTGATGGTGAATCTGCTCCGGTTCAACACGCAGGCCGACTACTCCGCCGCGAAAGCGGCAGCTACAGATACGCCGCTTCCGGCCGCATCTGGACAAGAGGTGTACCTGACCAGGTATCTGCCTGCGTTCAGTGAGGCAATGGCCCCCCTCGGTATCAGCGAGGTGGTGTTCGCAGGAATGGTCGCCGCCCGTCTCGTCGGACCGAGCGAAGCCAGGTGGGATGCCGTCGCGGTCGCGACATATCCCAGCATTAAAGCGTTCCGGGACCTTGTGGAAGACCCCGGATACCTCTCTCAAGCGGCGCCACACCGTCTCGCCGCGCTGGCCGACTGGCAGTTGTTCGCAACCGCTGCTCTGAACCCCTCAGCGGGGTAAGCCGACCTTTCCAAGCGGTGAGTTTCTCGATCTCGGGCGGGTAACCGCCCCTTGTCATTAGGCTGGTCGAACGGCGCGCGCGGTTATAGCGATTGGTCGCCGCATAGGCCATGATCAACTTCTTAGGGTTCAACCTCTGCCAAAATCATGACTCGGCCTCACGCTGCGACACAGCTCAGCCTGGATGCACCGTCGTGGCTGGGATCTGAGCGTGCCGTAGAGCGAGAATGCCCTTGTGCTGCTGGAGAATGGGACTTGTCTAAGGTCCACTGTCCGGCGTCACGAAGGGCATCTCGTAGATGGTGCGACACGAGGTCGCATGTGGCAAGTGGCGCGTTGGTTGGAGGTCGGCGGTGTTGTCGATGACGTAGCCCGGGCAGTGTTCAGGTCCCGTCCCCACCTTGATGTGCGCTGCTGGTAACGGCGGGGTGCGAAGCTCGAGGGAAAGCCGAAGCCGTGTCTGTTCCATCCAGGCGTGGCGGGTGAGGGGAAGGCCGGACGGGTGAACTTGAGTGAACCGCTGGTAACGCCTCGTCAAGGTGAGCCTGGTCAGGTGGAGGTAGTAGCCGGGTGCAGGGCTGGCCGCTGCGAAGCGGCAGGCGGCGATCGGGGGCATTTGCCCGGTCGCGTGAACACCGCCGCCCCGGGGTAGAGGCGGCACCCTTCCCGGCCGGGTCTTGCGCATGCGGAACGTGGTAATCCCGTCGAGGTCCGGGCTCTTGGGCCCGGTAGGTCGACCGTGAGGGAGATCCAACTCCTGGGCGGGGACAGGATGGCCCAAGAAGCTAATGCCGGTCGCCGAAAGGCAACAGGAACCCGGGTCGTGATGGCCGCTCCTTCAGCGGTCGACTCGTATAACTGGCCGGATACCGGCGGTCGCCGGGACCCCTCGTGGGTGCTGACGTGGGCCAGGTGAGTCTTTGGAGTGACAACGTTGGGGGCATCGGTGCTTGCGGACAAGTTGGACACCCATGGGGTGAACGGACCGCGAGGCGACGGCTTGGACTGGGACGCCATTTCGTGGCGGCTGGTCGAGGACGACGTACGGCGGCTGCGGCGAAGGATCTTCAAGGCGTCGCAGGACGGGGATCTGAAACGGGTCCGCAACCTGCAGAAGTTGATGCTGCGCAGCCGGTCGAACACGCTTGTCAGCGTGCGTCGGGTGGCACAGCGCAATGTTGGCCGCGTGACGGCGGGAGTTGACGGGGAAGTCGCGTTGACGTCCCCGGCCCGGGCATCGTTGGCGGTGCAACTGCACCGTCATACCAGGCCATGGCAGGCCCTGCCCGTCAGGCGGGTGCATATCCCGAAAGCGAATGGAAAGCAGCGGCCCCTGGGGATTCCCGTGCTGCGGGACCGGGTGCAACAGGCCCGCGTCGCCAACGCGCTGGAACCGGAGTGGGAGGCGCGGTTCGAACCGCGCTCGTACGGGTTCCGGCCCGGGCGCGGCTGTCACGACGCGATCGAGGCGATCTACTGGACGCTGAAGGGCCGACGGTCCAAGCGGCAGTGGGTGCTCGACGCCGACCTGTCAGCGGCGTTCGACCGTATCGACCACCAACGTCTCCTGGCCCATCTCGGTGGGTTCCCGGCCCGTGATCTGATCGCGGGCTGGTTGGCGGCAGGCGTGATCGAGCGGGGCCGGTTCAGCCCGACCGAGGAGGGCACCCCGCAGGGCGGGGTGATCAGCCCGATGCTGCTTAACATTGCGCTGCACGGGATGGAAGAAGCCGCCGGAGTCCGCTACCTGCGTTGCGACCCCCACGGGATCGAAACCAGACGCGATTCACCGGTGCTGGTGCGGTATGCCGACTTATGCCGAGCTCGGCATAAGTCGGCCTATGTCGACCGCCGGATTATGCCGCGTGAGGGTCGAGGGCCCTTGCTGATGCTGGGTGATCTCGCGGGCTGGTCGGCATAATCGGGGTCGTGTTCGGCTGAGATTCCTGTCTGGATGGGTGGAC
>NZ_JAVREH010000045.1:0-26371 GCF_031845305.1 Jatrophihabitans lederbergiae
ACCGCTTCAAAGGACTCCGCACCCGCTACGAGATCCGCGCCGACCTCCACCTCGGCCTCATGCAACTCGCCTGCGCCCTCATCTGCCTACGCAAACTGCCCGCCCCGCATTCTGAAACGAGCTCTTAATCTGGAACCGGGCGCAGATCGCCGAATCTGCGTGCGTCCGCTCGCAGAGCCGCGCACTACAGCGCGGCCGATATGCGCGCTGGAGCAAGCCCGGACCCACATGGCGGTCAAGCCCGCGCGTGTCACAGGACGGTGCACTGGCCGGACCCAATGAGCATCAGCGCCTGTCGCCTGTCGCCTGTCGCCTGTCGCCCGTGGCTGCCGGGCGTGGTGGGCGCTGGTGTCACTCGGGGAAATCGCGCTGTGCGCGTTCCAGGCGCTGGTTGAACAGCTCGTCGGACCCGGTTCGCGCGAACAGCAAACCTTCGTCGGTCAGCTCGTAGTGAAACCCCAGACGCTCCAAGAACTGTCGCTCCAGCGCCAGTCCGGCGACGAGCGTGCCCGGCCACTGACCCTCGGCTGTCGCATGCCAGGCGTCCGGGAGCGATCGCCACAGCTTGAGACGGTTCTCCCAGCTCTCACCAACGAGGTCGTTCCATTCGGCGGC
Source organism: Jatrophihabitans lederbergiae (assembly GCF_031845305.1). NCBI lineage: Bacteria > Bacillati > Actinomycetota > Actinomycetes > Jatrophihabitantales > Jatrophihabitantaceae > Jatrophihabitans > Jatrophihabitans lederbergiae. Next base: position 616 of record NZ_JAVREH010000045.1, read on the forward strand.
GGCGTCACCGGCCAGCGACTGCACGTTCATCGGCCCGCCCGAAACGTGGGCGCCGGCGCTGTAGGCGAGCACCTTTGAGAACACGTCTTGCGCGGCCAGCACCTTATCGCGCATCTGTTCCACCGTCGGCTCGCCAAGTACGGAGGAGATGACCTGGTAGTTCAGCTCTGCGAGCGCGTCGACCGTGTGTTGCGCAGGATCCGCCGTCCACGGCTGATACCCAAACGCAGGCAGAGCTGACTCGATCCGGAACTCCTCCGCGGCGAAGCTAGCCACGCACAGCAGGTGCCAGTCCGCCTCGTTGGTCACCAGATGCTGGTAGTCGCTGACGTGCTCAGCGCGGCCGTAGAGCAGGACATGCCCGGCTTCATGCGCGGCAAGACGTTCGAGTTCGGGTGCGGGCGTCTGCGAGGCAATGTCGTAGTTGAACACGATGGTCGGCCCGCCCGGCGCGTTCACCGTCTTGGCACCGACCACTCCCGCGCCCCGGTCCACGTGGTACGTGCATGAGCCGGTCAGTTGCCGTATGGTCGCGACGAAGTTGCCGGCCACGACGACGTCGGCATCGACGTTCGCTGCCTCCAGCCCCGCCTTGATTGCTGCTAACGCATCGGCACCGATTGAGCAGCCTGAGGTCGTCACCGTCATGGGCGCAACATAGACAATAGGAGCGACGGCCGGCCTCGCCGCGCCGTAACTGCTGTTAGTGCCGTCCCTGACCTGCTGCCTTCTGCAGCAGTCGCGACAGGACGGCCATCGCGAGCGAGAACAGCGCCTGGCGTGCTGCCGGAGCCGGCAGCTCCCCGGGGGTGCGAACGCCGATGGTAGTCTCGCCGCCGACCATGCTGAGCCGCAGCGTCCAGGAGTGGAACGAACCGCGACTACTGCTGATCCGGTGACGCTGACAGTGCGTCGAATCGAATGATTGCGGCGCCGAACATGTGCCAGGCAGCGAGGTATGGTTCCGCGATGTTGGACAGGGTGCCGGTCACTGTGGCGCTGGAGAGCCCATCGGGATCCGGCGACGGCCACCATGTGACCGCTTGAACCATCAGCTGCCACCCGACCGCGTGTGCATCGCCGCCAAGGCGACGCCAGTGGCCGACTGCCCCGCGCACCAGATGCTCAGCTCCAAACCGGGTTCGGGCTGCTTCGCGGATGATGTCGGTCGTGTAGATCCGGTTGCTGTTGCCGCGTGCGGCGCTCACCGCCGCCAGGTCCTGAGCGAGCATCTCCAGCTGCTTCTGCGACTGCGCGAGCTGCCCGGCATCGAGGTCCGGGGCCATCTCGTTCTGATACTGAATACGGCGCTCGTACCACTCCTGCGCGGCGAACAGACCTCGTTCACGGCGCTGGAGTGCATCGTCTGGCTCGACAAGCCACAGCGACTGTGCCGAAGCGACAAGCGCACCCCGAAGCACGCTGCCGGTCGCTGCCACGAAGGTGCGCCGAGACTCGATAATGAGTTTGACCAGGTCGAAGTGGTCCCATGCCTGCGCCAAAGATGTGCGTGCAAGTTCGCTCAGTCGCATGCGCGGCATCGTCGAGTCGTCGGCGTCGAACACGCTCCCCGGCGCTGGCGGATGAGCAATAGCGAACCGCTTCCGAAGCTCGTCGACTCTCGCGAACGTCGCCTCGATAGCCTCGAGCGCCTGCTGCTCACTCACGAAGGTCAACAGTAGTGACCTTCCTGGGCTCCGGGGCCAGCCGCGTCGAGCGACTCATATGCGCCGGTGCCCGTCACCGACGCCCGCGCGCAGAACGACGATTATGGAGCGGATTGCGGATCCATCCTGAGTGCCGCCGACATGCCGCGCGCGTTCTGGAGCTCGGAAGACAGTAGTTCTGCAGGCACAGGCTCGCCAAGCTTTGGCCGAAGCTGCGCGGTCGTGCTCAATTATCGTGGTCCAGATACGCGGCCCGGCGAGGTTCGGATGTCATCCGGTGTTCTGACCCGGGGCAGCCTGGCCCAGACGCCTGACCAGCTCGACCGTCTCGGGTTCGGGGGCTTCTTCCAGTTCGGCTAACCGGATCGTCAGCAGTGCAAAGGTGCGTTCGATCGCGTCGCTCTGCCCGAAGCGGCGTTGCACCTTCATGATGTCGCGGTAGATCGCCTCGTTGAAGGGATCGAACGTGCGCGCCATCTCGAGTTGGTCCAGCGCTGCCCGGGAGTCGGTCGGGATGAGGAGGCGGGCCAGGCTGGTGGCGGCGTCCACTGCGTCTCTCCGCGCTGCCTCGCGCGGGGTCTCCAGCCATTCGGCGGCTAGGCCGTCTGCGAGTTCTCCGCGGTAGGCGGCTGTGATTCGTTGGTAGGCGGCTATTCGTTGCTCGTCGTCGACCGCGGTGCGACGGGACGTGAGTGCGTCGCTGAATGCCCGGAAGTCGACCGCCGCCACGTCGGGGTCCAGTTGGTGTCGGTCCCCGGCGGTCACGATAAGGTCCCGGACTTGTCCGCCGGTCGCGTCGGTGACGGTACGGCGCAGCCGCGCAAGGTTCTTGTTCAACGTGGCGAAGGGCCGCCCGGCGGGCGTGTCGGGCCAGAGCGTGTCGGCCAGTCGGTCCCGGGTGATTCCGTCGGGATGCAGAGCGAGGAGGACGAGCAGTTCCCGTAGCCGCGGGCTGAACGCGCCGGTGATGTCGAGCGGTGTCGCGGATACACGAGCTGTCCCAGTTTCAGCGGTGTCGGTGATGGGAGTCCAGATCAGGCGTAGCGGACCGAGGACGGCCAGTCTCAGCGAGGCCGCATCGTGCCATCCGTTCTGGTGGCGGCGCTCGTCGAGGACGGTGGACGGTCGTGCGCCCGCGCCTTTCCCGGCCGCATCCGTGGGTGCTGGGCCTCCGTGCAAGTTCTGGCGTTGCGTCGACGTTTGCGCGCTCGGCTCCGCCGGGGCCGTCGGACGACTTGTGTATCGCGCGGGTGGCTGGGCGGCGGTCGGGGCGTCCGCACCGCGCCGAGCCGCCGACGCGGCCTTCTCGTCAGGGGACAAGGCCACCGGGATCGTCTGCTGGTCGGGATCGCGGCGTGGGGCGTCTGCGGCTCGGAGAAGGTCGAGGATGTCGGCGGCGTGCGGTGCGGGCAGGTGGAACAAGCGTGCCCCGCGCAGCGGTTCGGCTGGTCCGGGGTTGGTCGCGGTGACAGTGCCGTCGGCGGCGACGTACAGGCTTGCGCCGGAGCGCCACTGCCCGAGCAGGATCGCTGCCACGGTCGCGACGGAGCCGCTCTCCCCGCCAGTGCCAGGCGCGTCGCTTGTTGTGATGTCGAGGATGGCTTGCAGCCGTCTCTGGTCAGCCGGCGCGGACGCCACGACGACGACCCCGCCAGACTCCGGGCTGTTAGAGGTGATCGGTGGGCTGCTCGGGTTGGCGGCCTGCCGGGCGCGCCGCAGGATGGCGGTCTCGGCGTCATCGAGTGCGGCGTCCAGGTCGGCGACGATCCGCAGACGTGCGGGGAGCCGCTGCTCGCCGGGAAGCTGCAAAATCGCGGCGTCCTGGTTCGGCACCAGCACAATCGGACCGCCGGACACGTCGGTGGTGGTGATCAGGTGCAGGATCAGGGCCCGCGCGGCGTCGTGGGCTCCGGGGCCGACCAGTCCGAGGCTCTGCAGCGCCGCGAGATCGGTCGCCATCAGTTGTCCGGCCGCGATCCCCGCCGGCAGTTCCCGCATCGAACCGGCCGGCTGCGCAGGTGCCCTAGCCTGGCCCGACTCCGCAGACATTGGTCGTAGCGCCGCGAACCCATTCGGGGTGCCAGCGGGGCTGTCCTGCTCGGGCTCCGAATCATCGCCGGGTTCCACGCCGGTGCTGGTGCCGCCGTCCAGGCTCAGGTTGCTGGCCCCGGGGTCGGTGGCACGCAGGTGAGCGAGGTGCAGGCTGCGCACGACCGGGGCGACGGGCAGATCGTCACGACGACCGCTGCCGGGTATGTAGAAGCGGCGGCGGCGTCGTCGCGCGACGACCAGGGCCGCGCTGACTGCGCTGGCCAGGCCGAGGCTGACGTACACCTCGCTGCCGAGATCCACCCCGTGGTGGGAGCCTGCCGTCCGGACCGCGGGCGTCTCATGCGCGGACGCGGGTGTCGTAAGCGGTGGGGCGTGGGTCGGCTGAGGCGCAGCCGACGGTGGTGCTGGGAGCGCAGGGGGTGTCGAAGGCGGGTGCGGCTCCGGTGCTGTCGGAGCGGGATGGATGGACGGGGGTGACGTGGTTTCTGACCCGGTGGGCAGGCGCAGCACCCACCCGGGCTCGATGAACGATGGCATAGTCAGCGTGCCGCCGTTGGGTTGCGGATGGCCTTTGTTGAGCTGGTAGATCTCTGGCCATCTGTTGCCGTCGCCGAGGCATCGCTGGGCGATGCGCCAGAGGCTGTCGTGGATGCCGTCGTGCGGGGGTTGGACGACGACGGTGCGCGCACCGCTCGGGATCGTGTCTGCAGCCATCGGGACAGCTACCCGCTCCAGCCGCTGGGCGGTCGCGACGATGCCGGGTCGCGGTGCCGCGAGTGGTGCCGCGCTGCGGGAAGCCAGCGCTGGGTGTGGTCGCAGGCTGAGGAGCCCGGCGACGATGGCGGTCAGGAGCAGTGCGGCGAGGCCGCGCAGCGGTCCCGGCTGGTGATCGATACGGGGCGGTGCAGTGGCGGTGTGTGGGTGGTGGGTGTTGTGGAGTGTGTCGGGCAGGGCTTGGGCGAGGTCGGTGAGGAAGACGGCCCAGAGGATCCAGCAGAGGCAGGCGAGTGTGTCGAGCAGGATCTGGTCGGTGAACGGCCCGGTCAGGGTGTCCTTGACTTTGGTGGTGGTGGGCACGTGGTGGGGTAATGGCCAGCCAATCCAATGCCACAACCCGTACGGGACCCCCGCGACCAACGCGACCAGCAACCCCGTCGCGAGCAGACCGGCGAGGACGCGGCCCAGGCGCAGGACGGCGCGCACGGCGAAAGGCGGCTGGGTGCCTGTCGGTGGGTAGCGGTTCAGGGTCATGGGCTTGTCCGGTCAGGGGTTGTCGGGGCCGGTGATGCCGCGTTGCGGTATCGCGGTGCCGGTGGCGTGGACTGCGATGGTGTCGATGCCGGCGAGGTGCCACAGCTGGGTGCGGTAGCTGGTGGTGATGGTGACGGTGACCCGGGTGGTGGTGGCGATGACTGTGCCGCTCTGGCCTTCGGCGGTGAGGAACCGTTGCGCGGCCTGCTCGGCGGCGACCGGGTCGAGTTGCAACACGCCGGTGGCGCGGTAAGTAAGGAGGTCGAGTTGTTGGGCGCCGGCGCGGGCGGCTTCCTCGGCCTGCCCGATCGCCTTGATCTTTGCTGCGTAGGCCTCGCCGGGGTCCAGGCCGAGGCCGACGACGGCGAACAGACCGATCATGGCGGCGAGCAGGAACGCGCTCACCATCCCCTCATCACCGGACATCCGCTGCCGCAGGGTTGTCCATCGGGCGGGAGGTCGCGGTGCTGGTTGTGGGCTCATGGGGTGACCGCTCGGTAGACATCGATCGGGGACGAGGCGGTAGCGGTGAGGGTGCGCTGGTCACCGGTCGCCAGCAGCGCGGCGGCGTAGGAAAGGTCCAGCCGGCAGGAGACAGTGACGGTGACGACCCCGCCGGGGGTGAAGTCGCTCGTGTCGATCGCGACGCTGGGATCGGCGCAGTCGATGCCGGCGTGGGCGAGGGCGGTGGTGGCGGCCTGTTGGGCGGCGAGGGTGGCAGCTGTTGGGTTGCGGGTGAGGCTGGCCCCGCGGGCTGCTTGGTGGGCGGCGTCGTCCAGGCGCAGCCGGGCATCGACACCGCGCGCGACCAGGACACTCACGAACAGCAGGACCGAGACCAGGACCGGGACCGCGATCGCGATCTCCGCCGCCACCGACCCGTGGTCGCCGCGCCCTGCGGAGACTCGCCGCGCGGGACGCCCGCGGCCGCCGGCCGGACGGGAGAATTCGCGAGTGCGGATCATGGGTTGTCCGGGGTGAAGGTTTCGATCGGCCCGGATGCCTCGGCATGCACGTGCAGGGTGACGCCGGGGACGAGGGTCTCCGTGAGGCCGGTGATGGTGACGGTGACCGTGGTGGCGTCGCGGGTGACGCTCACGGTCGGGTGGGTGAGGGGTCCGGTGGCCAGCTGCGCCAGCACCGCTTGTGCCTGGGTCTGCCCGTCGGCGTTGGTGGCGTTGAGGGTGCGGGCGGTGTCGAGGGCTTGGTCGGCCGCGCCTTGGGCGATGTGTTCGGCGTAGGCGGCGAGCGCGAACTGCACGATCAGCAGCACGAGCATGACCAGCAGCGGTATGGCGATCACGACCTGCGCGGCCACCGAGCCCCGCTCGCCGTCCTGTCCGGCGCACGCCCGGCGCAGCGGCACCGGCCAGCGTCGCCTCCGCTGGGTGCGGGGTGGTGGGTGACGGTCGGTGCGCCTGGTAGCCACGATCAGTGAATTGGGTTGCTGGTTCAGAGGCTGATGCCGGCGGCTTTGGCGGTGACCTTGTTGTAGATGACGGTGCCGATTGCGGCGAGGGCTAGCGCGACGAGCAGCGCGGTGACCACGACGGTTTCGGTGGAGTACCCGGCCTCGGGATCCTCCCGCATCTGGGCGACGTTGGATCGGATGTGCGTCCAGAGGACTGCGATCACGGTGAGCATGGGTCTTCTCCTTCGGTGCGGGTCGCGCTAGAGGCCGGTGAGGATCTGGTGCAGGGCTGGGTAGCCCAGGAAGATGAGGAAGCCGAGGAACAGCAGTCCCCAGGGCAGGCCGAGGCGTTCGGTGGCGGCCCTGGCGGCGGCGTCGGTGTCGGTGAGCAGGTGCGTGCGCAGCGACTTCGCCCGTGCGGCGAGGGAGTTGCGGACGCGGGCGCCTTCGGTCCCGGCCAGGGAGAGGGAGGCGGCGAGTTCGGCGAGGTCGCGGCTGCCGATCTCGGTCCCGAGCCGCGCCAAGGCGGTGGCGGGTGGAATCCGGGTGAGCCGGGCGACGTCGAGGGCGCGGCGCAGCTGGGTGAACGCCCACCCGTGCCCGACCGTGGCAGCGTCGGTCAAGGCGCCGTCAGCGCCGGCGCCACCAGCGAGGGAGACCACCACCAGGTCCAGGTAGGCCGACAGGGCCTGGCGGAAGTCCGCCCGGCGTTGCTTCGCGTCGGCCCGCACCCGCAGGTCCGGGGTGAGGAACCCGAGCGCGGCGCCCCCCGCTGCGAGCAGTACCGGCATTACCGGGTCCAGGGAGGCACCGAGCAGCGCCATCAGGACCGCTAGAGCGGTGGGGGTGAGGAGTCCGAGGATGGTGAGGGTGGCTTTCTCGGCCAGGTGCGCGTCGACGTCACGTCCCAGCACCGCCAGGTCACGTCCCAGGCTGGTGCCGGGCAGGCCGAGCGCCTGCAACGCGGGGGTGAGGCGGCGTCCGGCGCGGGCCGCCCACCCGCCCCCATCCGCGCTGAGGATCGGTGCTGGTTCGGGTTGGTGGTGCAACCGGGCCAGCACAGCGGCCAGGGGTGGTCGGGGTGGGGCGGCCCAGACCACCAGTGCCCATAGCCCGAGCCCGCATCCGGCACCCAGCAGCACGGAGGTGATCACGACGACCACACCCCCTCACCGGCGACCTCGACGAGACCGTTGTCGTCGTGTGGTGTGTCGGTGTGGAGGAATCGGGCTGGTTCGCTGATCCGGGCGATCCGCGCGGTGAGCGCGAACCCGGCCGCGAACAGCGCCCCGACGACGAGGAGCACGAGCTGACCGGCGCTGGTGTCGTAGGCGGATAGGTAGCGGCGGTCGAGGAGGAGGAGTCCGAGGGCGAACGTGATCGTGACGCCGACGGTGATGCGGACCTCGGAGCGGGCTTGGGCGCGTCCGGCGGCGATGCTCATCCGCAGCGCGGCGTGCTCCCTGGCGGCGGCGAGGGTGCCGAGGAGTTCGCCGAGGTCACGGGCCCGCTGCTCCGCCGCCAACACGAGTGCGGAGAGGACGAGGTCGGCGGTCGGATCAGCCAGTTCCTCACCCAGCCCGCGCAGGACAGGCGCGAGCCGGTGCCCGTCCCGCAGCCGTGCGGCGGCTGCGGTGGCCGGGTCGCGGATCGCGTCCGGTGTGAGGGGTGCGGTGACCAGGATCGCCTGCTCCAACCCCGCGGCGGCCGACAGGGTGTCGCGCAGCATTTCCGCCCACGAGGCGACGGCCTCGAAGCGGGCGATGCGGGCGGTGTTGGCCCGGTCGGGTCCGAGGACGCGCGGCAGCGCCCACACCCCAACGGCGGCCAGGAGCGCTCCGACGACCCAGCCGGTCACCGCACCGACGAACACACCCGCACCGAGCGAGGCGAGTAGCCGCAGGAGGAAGCTCCGATCCGTGAGGTTGATCCGGCGACGGGACAGCGTTCCTCCCTGCCCGGCGGGGTTACTACGCCAGCCTCGGATGATCAGCCACAACCCCAGCCCCGTCCCGACGCCCAGCACGGCCGCCAGCGCTGACCAGCCGGTCATCGTGGCCGCCGGCCGGTGACTGTGGTGTTGAGGATGCCGGGGTGGAGGCCGGCGGCGATGAGTTCGTCGGCGGTCTCGCTCCGCGGTGGTGCTGCGGGGGTGGCGCGGCGTTCGGGTCCGGGTTGGTAGATCTCGTTGGACACGATCTGGCGGTCGTCGGCGTCGATGACCTCCCGGATGGAGGACACCACCCGGGTTCCGTCGGGGGTGGAGGCGAGGTGGAGAACGAAGTGCACCGCGGAGGCGATGAGCAGGTTGGTGGCTTCCAGGGGGAGCCGTTCGGGTCCTTGGGCGGCGTAGGCGGCCAGCCGGGTGAACGCGATCCGGGAGGAGGAGGCGTGCAGGGTCGCCATCGACCCGTCGTTGCCCTGGGACATGGCGTTGCACATAGGCACCACCTCGGGGCCGCGGATCTCACCCACGATCACCCGGTCCGGTGACATCCTCAGCGCCCACCGCACCAGCTCGGCTTGCGAGATGGCGCCCTCTCCTTCGATGTTGGCCTCCCGCGCCTGGAGCGCGACCACGTCGGGGTGGTGTGCGGGGTCGGTGTCCAGGCCGAGTTCGAAGGCGTCCTCGATGGTCACCAGCCGCTCGGACGGCTCGATCGCTGAGGCGAGCGCGCGGAGGAGGGTGGTCTTGCCGATGCCGGTGCCGCCGGTGATCAGCAGGTTCTTCCGGGCACGCACCAGCGCGGTCAGAAACCCGGTCAGGCGCTGGTCGATGGTGCCGAGGCGGCGCAGGTCGGGCAGCGTGACGGTGCGGTAGCGGTGGCGGCGGATCGCGATCGCCGGCCGCCCACCGGCGGTGACGGCCGAGACGGCGAACAGTCTGGATCCGTCGGGCAGTTGCAGGTTGACCGCGGGGGAGCCGCGGTCGAAGCGGCGCTCCTCCGAACCAGCCCGGGCGGCCAGCGTGCGGACCAGCTGCTCCACCTCTGCGTCGCTGGGAGCGATCGGCGGGAGCTGGGCGCGGCTGCCGTCGGCGTAACGGACGAACACCCGGTCACAGCCGTTGACGTTGATGTTCTCGATCGACTCGTCATCCAGCAAGGGTTGCAGCCCGGCCATGCCGAACGTCTCGTCCAGCACCTCGGTCACAATCCGCTGCTCGGTCGCATTGTCGAGCAGTGGCCGGTTGGCCATCAGCTCGGCCTCGGTGTGGGCGCGGGCGATCTCGATCGCCAGCCGGCGCGCGAGTTCGCGCCGCTGGTCCGGTGCTGACGCGGCGGTGTCGGTGTGGGCGGCGAGCCGGGCGGGTAGCTCGGTGCGCAGCCGGGCCCGCAACCGCTCCGCCCCGGCCGTGGTGGAGGTGGTGGCGGTCATGGCAGCCGCCCGTTCAGCACCGGCGATGCCACGGTGCTCGGCGCCGGCTCGGCAACGCCAGGCGAGCTTGGCTCGCCAGGAACGGGGATGTCGGCGTCGGCGGCGGTGCTGGGTTCTGGTCGGGACAGCAGCTGGCGTGAGGTGGCGAGCACGGTGGCGACCTGGCCAGCGGTCCGGCTCAGCGTGGCGCGGGTGAACGGGCGACGCCGTGGCGGGGTGCGGCCGTTGAGGGTCGCAGCCTCGACCGGGTCGGTCGGGATGCGGGCCATCACCGACATCCCGAGCTCGCGGGCTACCTCGGCGTCGGGATAGCCGCCGCCGACGAGCAGCAGCCCGGCCCGCCCGCTCCAGCCGCTGACCTCATCGATGCGGGCGGCGAGGTGGGCGAGGTCGCTGGCGGTGGCGTGGCTGAGCAGCAGCAGCTGGTCGGCCGCCCGGACCAGGCCCAGCGCCGCCGACCCGGCGTCGAGGCGGCCCGCGTCGGCGATTACGACCAGCCCAGGATCGCCCGCGGCCTGCTCCAGCGGATGGGCGCCGGTGCCGGCGAGGCTGGCCAGCGCCGCGCGGGCCTGCTCCCCGCCGGGCGGTGCCACCAGCACCCGCAGCCCGCCCGGCAGCACCTGGGTGTGGGACCACAACGACTCACCGTCGGCTCCGGTAGCAGCGCCGCTGCCACGGCGCGCGGCGGCGAGGCTGACCAGCCCCGGGGACAGCGCCAGGTCATAGCGGGCGGCCAGGTCACCACCGGCCGGGTCGCACTCCACCAGCACTCGTTTGGCCGCTCCTGGCCAGCGCGCCGCCAGCGCCAGGCAGAACGTCGACACCCCCGGGGAGCCCTTCACCGATCCCAGCACGATCAACATTCGGGCTTTCACCCGCCCGACACGACAACGACGCCGACCTGGCCCGCCGGCAGGGTCGCGACCCGCGCCGCGTCGGCCTGGCCCAGCAGCACCGTAATAACGCTGCCCTGACCGTCGGCCAGTGCCTGCACGCCGGTCACGGTCGCCGCCCACCCGGCCGTCGGGACGCCAGTCGGGGGGACGCCGGTCGGGGGGACGCCGGTCGGGGCAGTGGCCTGCTGGCCGGTGCTGGCTGTGGCGATCAGGTGCACGTGCGCGCCAGCCATTAGCTCCGGCGGGAACTGCCCCGGCTTCACCGCCAGCGCCGTGATCGCCTGACCGGCACCCGGGATCGCCGCGGTCCCGAGTTCGGCGCGGGTCAGCAGCGCCCCGGCCGGCAGCGACACCGCCATCGACCGCCCGATCACCGACGCGCTGTCGGCCGCGGGGATGCTGTCCACACCGGCCCCCACCGACACCGGCACGGGACGCAGGTCAGCGGCCGACAGGCCCTGCCCCACCGTCACCGGTCGGGCGAGGGCGAGCACCGAGGCGCGGTGGTCCATCCGGGTCACGGCCACGGCGAAACCCAGCGCGCACACCACCACCAGCAGCGCCCCCAACCCCAGATGGGCCGGGCTGCGGCGCCGGCCCGGCGGGCGCACCACCGGCCCCGAGCCGGCCGCCGTGCCCCACCCCGCGCCGGCTCTGCGCGGCGCCTGTCGCGGCGTCGTTGTCGTGCTCACCCCTATGGACCCCCGTCCCCTGGTTACTGGCTGTTAGTTGCTGTTGAGTGCCTGGGATTCGGCGACCGGCACCGCGGCCGTCGCCGTCGTGGACAGCCCGGCGAACGTGCCTGCCTGCCCGACGCCGGCCCACGTCACCGACCAGTGCACGGTCGCGGTCACCACGTACGCCGACCCCGGCAGCCCTGCCGAGGACCGCGTGTAGGTGTGCCCACAGTCCGGAGACCCGGCAGCCGGATTCATACCTACGCGATAAGGGGTTCCGGGACCGGTACAGGTCAGCGTGCTGCCGTCGCCGAGCTGCCATGTCACCCTCGTCGGGGTGGCGATCGCGGTCACCGACTCACCCGGCACCGACGCCGTCGCCGAACTCGCCGCCCAGCCGGCACGGTCCAGCCACAACCACGTCGGCAGCTTCACCAGCTGCCGCCCCGCCGGGCTCAACCTGATCGCCGGCGACGGCAGCCGCAGCTGGTCATACGCCTGCTGCGCCAACGCCGCCGGATCCGGCAGCGCAGCCCCCGGGGCGGCCGGGGCGGCCGGGATGAACACCGGCGGCCGGTAGATCGCATCCCGCGCGCCCTTGCCCGAGCACCTGTACACATACCAAGCCCCACCCGAACCCGGCCTCGCGACGGCCGCCACCGGCACAACCACGGGCACTGGCACAACCACGGGCACTGGTACAACCACGGGCGAGGCGGTGAGCGCAGGCTCCACGTACCCGGCGGCTACCACCACCCCACCACCGGCCGGCGGCCGATAGTCGCTGCGGACATAGGAACACCGCAACCGATCCGAATCCACGCCACCCGAACCATGACCACCCCTGCCCGGCGAGTCACCCACCCACCGACCACCCCCACCCGGGGCCGAGCTGCGCGGCTGAACACCACCAGTCCCCGCACCCAACCGGCAACCCGGATACGGATGCTGCGAACAATCCACCGTTCCCCAACCGCCATCGCCGAACGCCGGGGTCTGGCAGACGAAGATCGCGAGCGCCGCGGCAAGAGGAAGCGTGAGCGCGAAACGTCTTAACATGACCCGACTCCCTCGACCGCGAACCGATCGACCTTCCAGCTTCCCTCAGGTTGCTTCTTCGCCTCTGCGGTGATCGCCTGACGGCCGCCGGGAACGTCATTTTCGAGCTTGCCGGTCTTGGCGACGTACTTCAGCCAGTGGGTGGAGTCCCCGCAGTCTGAGATCAGGATCGTCGTCGGCGATGCAGCAGGCGTGGCTTTGGTGACGGTCGGATGGAGGACCGGATGCCCCTTGGTGATCAGGCCGTTGTAGTGGTCGGCATACAAGCCCCGAGACATCACCAGGAGAGCGTCACCGGTCGCGTGCGTCGACAGCGCGGGTGACTGCCAGTCCGAGGTGAGCCCGGCAGCGGCGAAGTCCCGCCACATCGCCAGGTAGCTGGCCACGGCAGCGGCCCGGGCACTGACCGCGGACGGGACCACCGACGGCGTTGGAGTTGCAGACGTCGGGGCGGTGAGGGCGGTACTCGCGGTGAGCGCTGGAGTAGAGAGGAGGCGCGTCGTCGGGTTCGCCACCGGAGTTGGGGAATGTGAGTGGCCGCACCCCGCGACAGTCAGCAGGACGAGCCCCACCGCAGCGCCGACCGCGCAGCGTGCCGCGCGTGGCAGCTCTAGGTCATCAGCCATCGGGTCCCCGTCCTCCGACCGCCCGTTCCGGATCATCTCCGGAAGAGATACGCCATAACGTCTACACCCGGCATAGGACTCACTTCAACAGGTGTATGCGCACGAAGACGATCTTCTGGCTAGGACGTCGCTCGATTCGACTGGCGCGGTCGGTCGGCCCGGGCGCGCCGTGACTGCGCGCGGTGGATGAGCTCGCGATGGTGGGCTGACCACTGGGCAAGCGGTGTGACTGCCTCGACCAGTTCCCGGCACGCATCCGTCAGGCAGTAGTGCACCCTCGGCGGGAATGTGCCCGGCGTCTCGTGGCGTTCCAGCAGCCCGTCGCGGGTCAGGGCGTGCAGGCTTCGGCTCAGGATGCTCTCGTGCAACTGCCGGTGCCGCCCGCCCCAGCGCAGCCCGGGACGGGCCGCGCCGGCTGCGGCGAGGATGTCCTTGTACTGCAGCGGCCCGTCCAGCAGCGCGAGAACGATGGCAGGCGTCCACTCAGCAGCCAACAGCGCCCGCGCGTCGTACCAATCACGCAGAAAGCCGGCTGGACACGTCGGAGCCACAACATTCTCATCGGCAGCCCAGCACCACAGCTTACAAAACCTCACGATCGGTATGTGAAACACACGGCGGAGCACTGACCGGAAGACCCCGACGCGGTGGCAGAGCCATGGCCGACGCTCCCAGTCCTCTCACAACCCTGCTCCGGCACTCGGCCCAGCAGCCTTGCCGTCCCCATGCAGTCAGGGATGTCCGAAACCCTGTAAGCCCAAGGGATATCGCTTTCGCTCGCTTCCCACTTCGCGGCCTGCTGCGTATGGTCGTGCACCGCTACCCTCACCAGCAAGGAGGCCGAAGGAGCCCGCCCCGCAGCACATCCATACGACACACACCCTGGGCGCCGCTGGCGATGACCCAGGGCGGCCCCGGCCGGTGCACCAACACCGACCGAGGCCTTGATCGCACACCTACGTACATAGGAGTACGACCCATGGCGAAGAGTAACCACCACCGACCGAGCCGCCCGGCTGCAGACCGCGGCCGGCACCCGGAGCACACGTGCCGCCTCGGCACGTGCCTGGACCGATACCCCTGGGAATGCCGCAGCCTCGGCGGAACCCGCCTGATCGCCCTCGCGGCCGATGACGAGGTCCAGTCCCCGTGCGGCCGCACGCGCGCCGGGCGGGCGCAACCGTGAGCCGCCGACACGCGCCGTTCTGCGACCTCGACCCCGACCGTAGCGGGCACGGCCTCTTCTGCGTTTCCCGGCCCATCGCCCGGCAAGCTGTCGCCACCAGCGAGCAGGACAAGACGGTGGACATCACGGTTGATCTGGCGGCGAAGTGGTCCGACCTCGACGCACCGCATCTGGTACGGGTCATCAACGAACCGCCCCACATAAACGGCCGGTTCGTGGCCATCATGCACTCCGGCACAGCCCGCCAACTGGCCGCCGCGCTACTCCTAGCCGCCGGGCAAGCCGAAGAACTCGAACGGGATGTAAGCCGGCCGCGGACGGGAAGGTGATCCACTACGGCACCACGCCGGCTAGCACCCCTTCGACCGAGCTCTCGCCATGCATCGCTCCAACTGAGGACATCACCCGAGTAACAGCTCACATTGTGGCCCGCGAATGCCCTATTGCAGCCAGCTGCCGAGCTTTGGGGAATAGCTGGCACTGCGAGCACCGGCGGCTCGCGATGCGTCTGCGTAACCGCCTTGTCCTCGGCGCATTTGTGAAGGAGGGCCCAGCGGTCTCGCCCGTGTCGGCCAGCGTCTGGGCCTGATCGACCCCGACGGTCAGGCCCGGCCGCGTGACAACGACGCTCCCGTTACGGGCTCTACGTGTCATGTCGACCAGACGACGACATCGTAGCTCTACGCCGCCGAGTCGAAGCGCTGGAACAAGGCGGCCGAGACTCCAACTAAGCCCTTCTGCATCGACCAAACGTTCGAGCCGATAATACCATTATCGGCGACTAACTGATTTGGATACGCGCGCCCGCAAGCTTGTTCGCACAGGCGAGACCGAGTCCAGATCCGCGGCCCCAGTCAGCTTGCACGGCGATGAATGCGGACACCGTCGTTGTCGCGTGCGGCGAGGCGGGTGATGCACAGGCTGGGTTCGACGAACGCGTCCAACTGGTGCGCGGTGATCGGGGCGTTCAGCTCGGAGAGCAGCCCTTGCATCAGCCCGAGGTGCACGCCGCAGACGACCTCACGGTTGTTCGCGGCCGCTTCGCGGACGGGCAGTGATGCAGCAGTATCTGTCGGGTTCGTCCCTTGCTGACTGCCTCGGGCTCGAAGCCGATGTCGTCCAACGCTGCCACCAGCCGGCGGGTTGCCGTCGCTGCGCTGACCTGCCGGAGCGCGCAGCGCGTGCGGTGAGGAATCGCCGCACGCCTGCCCGGCTTCGACCGCTGCTCGCTCGACGGGGTTGCTTGGTGTGGCTGGCGAGGTAGCTGGTGAGAATCTCGGCGAGCAACCGGTAGTTGCAATGCCCAACGCCGGCGCTGTCTGCGGTGGCGACGTATAGGCCGCGCGGTCGACCGGGTACATCGCGTGTTCATCGACCTAGCCACGGACCTGGCCTGGCTGACCGGCCGGACCCTGGCCGAGTTCGTCCTGGACGAGCACCGCACCCTGTCCACGGAAGCGGACACGCCCAGCGGTCTGGCCGTAGCGTCGCTGACCAATCAATCGATCGGGGTGCTGATCGGGCACGGCTACACACAGAGCGGGCCGATCGCGAACTCGATGCCCGGGCGGCGCGCCTCGACGTGGACCGTCACATCAGCGCGAGAGCCATTCTGGCCAAACTTACCGGGTCGGCTACCGGGAGGGACCGACTCGTGGGTCTCCCCGTGAACGCACCTCGACGTGGGCGGGCGCAGCGGCGTAGGCTCAGTGGTGCTGAGACTTTCAGCAGTCCGGGATGAGGTTAGCCGTCCGCCGCTGACCCCGCCGAGCATTAGCTCCGCGCCGAACACACCGATGACCTTCGCTCGCAGGGATCACCATGGACGCTTCGCTCAGAACGACGACGAAGACAGGTGCGCGCCGTCGGTACTGACATTGGGTGCGACGTTGAGCATGTTGGGGAACGACTGCGGCGCGGATTGCACCCGGATAGGTGTGCCCGATGCCCGAGTTCGGTTCATCCGCCGTCCAGTCTGTCCGGTCCCGGGATCGGCAGGATCCGTGGTCGTCGTCGACTTCACCGGTACTGATCTTCCGGTCGCCGACAGGCTCCGCCTGTTGCGTGAGGTCAATCGCTGCGCTCGCGCCGACCACATCCGGGTCTTGGCCCGCAGCGACCGCGGTGCGCTTACGAGCGTCCTCGGCTTTCAGCACCGGGCCGACGGCGCCACCACCCAACATGTCCTCTCTATCACCCACGATCCACCGGTCAGGAACAGGAGTTCCAATGACAACGCAGAACAACGACACCCTCAGCAAGCTGAGCGACACCGACAAGATCATCGATGGTGCGGCTAACGACATCCGCGGACGGAAAGTGAAGGACAAGGACGGCAAGGACGTCGGCAAGGTGCACGATCTGCTCATCGACGACAGCGAAGGCAAGGTCCGCTTCATGCTCATCGAGCATGGCGGGTTCCTCGGCATCGGCGAAATCAAGTCGTTCATTCCGGTCGACGCGATCACCCGAATCACCGAGGACGATGTCTTCATCAACCAGACGCGCGACCATGTCGCCGCAGCACCGGGCTACGAACCCGCCTTGATCAACGAGCGCGCCTACCACGAGGACATCTACAACCACTACGCCTTTGCGTCGTACTGGGGAGCCGGCTACGCCTATCCGGGCTTCATGCTCTGAACGAAAGATGGCGGTCTCGCCACGGATCGGGCGTGGCGACGCGGTCGACCGACCGGTTGTCCTTGCCCGGCTCGTCGCTACAGGCAACCCAGCTTGGAGAACGAGGTGACATGCGATGCGACTATCCGAGCATGACCGGCGGGTGCTGGCCGAGTTCGAGAGCGTATTGCGGGAGTCCGACCCAAGCCTGGTGCTGCAGTTCCAGCGTTGGACCGCTGAATTGCACCCTGCGGTGGCACCGCTGCCGGTCCGGTTGGCACATCGAGGTCTCCGCAGCTGATTGCCCTGGCCGCACCGTCGCAGCTGAGTCACGGTCGCTTGAATACAGGAGACCCCGATGAGCACGAAGCGTCCTGCTGGCGAGCGAAGGGCCGAACAGTCAACTGCACCGGCGCCGTCAACGGCCCCAGCGCGCGCCGCAATCTCACGAGATCGGCTGATGGGCTGAGATTGCGGCCGCGCCGACGGAGTCAAGGGTGACGGATGACTTCTAATCACCACACTGGAGCGGCTGACGTTCTGGTGGTCTTCGGTATTACCGGAATCTGGCCCGCAAGATGACCTTCCGCGCACTCCACCGGCTCGAGCGCCGCAAACTGCTCGACTGCCCCGATCATCGGCGTCGCTGCCGATGACATGCCGATCGATCATCTGGTGAAGCGTGCCCGTGGCTTGATGTGCTCCGGGCGCAGCGGCTCGGCGAGCAGCGGGTTGTCCATCAGGTAGATCTGCCCGACCGACAGGTAGTTCGCGGCGCGCCAATACGCATCGAGCAGCGCCAGGTCCGCGTCGATGAGCGGCTGCTGGCGCGGCCGGCCGTTGGCCGCCTCGTCAGGTAGGACAAGGGGGGTGGGGGTGCCGGTCATCCGTGGTCCAGATGGGACGCGATGCCAAAGCGACGTCTTCTGGGCGGTGAGCGTGACGCTCCCGAATTCGCGGCGCGAGGTGCGAACGAATGCGGTCCAGACCGGCAGGTCTCAGCACCGCTCAGGTAACTCTCCGGCGCGGTTATAGTCAACCGAGCACTATCGTGGCGATCCCGTCGCGGGCCGTCGTTGAGCCCGGCAAGCACTGTGAGTGAAAGGGACCGCGATGACCGGCGTTGCTCTCGATGCCGACAATCAGGCAGACGGGTCGCCGACCGCGGAGCAGGCCGGCGAGGATGCGGCGCATCTGCAGGCCAGCCTCGCAGGTCTGGCCGGTCTGGTCACGGGCGCTTTCGGGTTACAAGAGCTCCTGGTTCAGGTGGCGACCTTCGCGGCCCACGCCATCCCCGGCGCGGATGGCGCCGGGGTCACCCTGTTGCGGGTGGACCGCACGGACAACCGGATCGAGGCCCTGGCGGCCAGTGCACCGTTCGTCGAAGACATTGACGAGATCCAGTACGTGACCCTGAACGAGGGGCCGTGTATCACCGCTGCTCTGGAGCGGCGCACCGTGCGTTCTGGGTCTCTGGGCGGGGAAAGGATGTGGCCGCGGTTCGGTCCCCGGGTCGGCCGGCTGGGTGTGCACAGCGCGCTGTCGCTGCCGTTGCTGCTGCCCGGCCAGGTGGTCGGCGCGATCAACGTCTACGCGCACGGCAAGGACGTGTTCGACGAGCACGCCGCCGAACTCGGAGAGCTGTTCGCCAAGCCTGCGGCCGTCTCGGTGCACAACGCCCAGATACTTGCCCAGGCGTTGGCGCTCACCGTCCAGCTGCAGACCGCGCTGTCGACCCGGCCGGTGATCGATCAAGCCATCGGCCTGCTGCGGGGACGCGGCGGCGGCACCGCCGAGGAGGCATTCGGCCGGCTTCGCGCGCTCAGTCAGAGCGAACACACCAAGCTGGCCGACGTCGCCCAGCACATCGTCGACGAGGCGGTTCGGCGTGCACGCGCCCGCCACAGCCAGCCCT
Organism: Jatrophihabitans lederbergiae; assembly: GCF_031845305.1. Taxonomy (NCBI): domain Bacteria; kingdom Bacillati; phylum Actinomycetota; class Actinomycetes; order Jatrophihabitantales; family Jatrophihabitantaceae; genus Jatrophihabitans; species Jatrophihabitans lederbergiae. Next base: position 19,356 of record NZ_JAVREH010000045.1, read on the forward strand.
GAGCTCGCTCGCCGAGGCCGGGTCCGTCAGCTTGCGCTGTCGCGTGGCAGTTGGCGCCGCGTACGGTTGCGACGGGGGACGGTAACGGGCCGGGTCCTGACTCGCGTCTGGGGTTCCTCACCGTGCACTGGCGACCTGTTGTGCGCGGCGTCTGGCTGGCCTAGCCTGCGCTCGGGAGCGCCCGTGGAGCGGACTCCTCGTGAACATCAACGCGTCCCTGGCCGCCGAGCTGGCCATCCTCACCGAAGCACTCGACGACCCGGGCGCTGATGTCGCCGAGAGCCTGCTCCACTTGGCGGCCCGCGCCCCGGCGGCGGTGGCGTCCTATCTCGGCCTGATGGTGATCATCGCTCGCACCGATCCACCCAGCGCGTGCACCGCGTTCAAGGACGATGTCGAGGCTGGTGACATCCGCACCTCGCTCGTGCTCGTCCCGGCGAGTGCCGGGCATGACGGTTGCGTTCCTCGCGTATCACTGGTCCTGTTCGCCAGTGTCCCTGGGGCGTTCGTCGATCTTGCGGCCGACCTGTGCTGGATGACCGGTCGCCGGCTTGACGTCAGCCTCGATCAGCATCTGAGTGTCCACGTCGATGCCGGCTCGGCGGCCACACTGCAGGCGGCGTCAGCGATCAATCAGGCCGTCGGGGTGCTCATCGGCCGGGGCTACACCCTCGACCAGGCCGAACTGGAACTTGACGCGCGCGCCGCCGACTCGGGCACGGATCGACACCAAGCTGCGAGCCACATCCTCACCACGATTCCGGTCGCCGACAGTGACCCGGACCTCGACATCGCCTGACAGGCAGGCCTCACGCTCGCATCTGCGCCGACCCGTCAGGCAGCACGGGGGTGTAGCGTTGAGGAGGCTGAGAAGATCAGCCAGTCCGGGATGAGATCAGCTGTCCGCCGCTGAACTCGGCGAGCGCCAGCTCCGCGCCGAACACGCCGGTGACCACCGCACCCCGGGGACACCATGAACGCTCCGCTCGCTGTCAGGCCGAATAAAATTCTCGCCCCGGCGTTCACTCTCACGACCGCGCCGCGCTGGCTCCGTCCGATGGTCGAAATGCGGCAGCCGTGAATCCCGTCCCAGGCGCCGCCAGCACCGCTCGCGCCGTTGTCGGCGTCGACGGATCGGAGCCGAGCAAGCACGCGCTGCGCTGGGCACACTTCCTGGCCCTGGCAACAGGCACCACGCTCGAGGCGGTCATGTGCTGGCATCCGTTCACCGACTGGGGAGCGATGGGCGCAGGGTGGGCGGCGATGCCAGCCGACTGGAACCCAGAACAGGACGCCAGCAAGATCCTCACTGCGACCGTCGATGAGGTATTCGGCGAACAAAGCCCACCTGGACTACTGACAACAGTGCTCGAGGGCAACCCCGCGAAGGTTCTGCTCGAGGTAAGCGCGGGTGCCCGGATGCTCGTGGTGGGCAGCCGCGGCCACGGCGGATTCGCCGGCCTGCTCCTCGGCTCGGTCAGCGCCGCCTGCACCGAACACGCAATGTGCCCGGTGCTGGTCGTGCACGGCACAACACCCCCACCGCCGCCGCCCTCCCGAACGGAGGCATGACCCATGACCATTCTCGTCACCATCGTCATCATCGTCGTCGTAGTGCTCCTGCTTGGCGCTGCGATGTCGGTCCGGATCATCAAGCAGTACGAGCAGGGAGTGCTGTTCCGGCTGGGCCGCGTCATCGGTGAGCGGGCACCGGGGTTCCGGCTCATCATCCCGTTCGTCGACGTACTGCACCGGGTCTCGTTGCGGATCGTGACCATGCCGATCCAGTCCCAGGGCATCATCACCCGCGACAACGTCAGCGTCGATGTCTCCGCGGTCGCCTACTTCAAGGTGATCGATGCGGAAAAGTCCGTCGTGGCGATCGAGAACGTGCGCGCGGCGATCGACCAGATCGCCCAGACCACCCTGCGCAAGGTCGTCGGCCAGCACACCCTGGACCAGACCCTGTCCGAAACCGACAAGATCAACCTCGACATCCGCAAGATCCTCGACGTCACCACCGTCGACTGGGGCGTCGAAGTCACCCTGGTAGAGCTGAAGGACATCCAGCTGCCCGAGAGCATGAAACGCGCCATGGCCCGTCAGGCCGAAGCCGAGCGGGAGAAGCGCGCGAAGATCATCAACGCCGAAGGGGAGTCCCTGGCGGCCGCCGCGTTGGGCGATGCGTCGGACACGATGATGGCTCACCCCCTCGCCCTGCAACTGCGCAACCTGCAGAGCCTGGTCGAGATCGGCGTCGACAAGAACACCACCGTCGTGTTCCCCGCGCCGCTCATGACCACCATCGCCGAGCTCGGGTCGTTCCTTGCCCGCGAGGCGGCTGCCGCGAACCCGACCGCCCCGAGCGCCCCGACCGCCCCGCTCGTCACCGCCGCTGCACCCCTCACCGCCGCTGCACCCGGGGCCGCAGCGGCGAACGGGACGCCTGTTCCGCTCGGCAAGCCCCGGTGAGCAATCCGGAGGTCCTGATGACACGTCCGTCCTCTTGCTCTATCGGGCGTTCCTCGTGATCGCCGCAGGCGCCCTGCTCGGGGGACACGCGCACTTCCTGCACTGGGGCGTCATCCAGATCTCGCTGGCGAACCTGATCGTGATCGTGTTGATGCTCATCGTGTTCGCGCTGGCACTGGTGCTGCCCTTCCCGGGCAGCCATGACGACGAGCAGGCCTCAAGGGAGACGCCTCATGTCCAGGACTGATCAGCAACTGTCACGGAGCTGGACGGTTCGACTCCGGACTCGGCTGGGCCGCACCGTCCCCGCGGGTCAGCTGCTACCTGATCGGCAACCGGCCTACGTGCGGTCCTGGATCTACGTCTTCGGCGTCGCTTGTCTGGCTGCGTTCGTGTACGTGATTGGCTCCGGGCTGGTGCTGGCCCTCAAAGGCGCGGCCTGGTGGCACACCTCCTCGGCCGGGCATTTCGTGAACTCGACCCACTTGTGGAGTGTGGAGCTGTTCTTCTTCTGCATGGTCATCCACTTGTGGGGAAAGTTCTTCATGGCGGCCTGGCGCGGCAAACGCGGGCTGACGTGGGTGACCGGTGCGGTTGCGTTCCTCGGCTCGATCGGCACCGCGTTCACCGGTTACCTGTCCCAGACGAACTTCGACTCACAGTGGACCGCGGGGCAAGCGAAAGACGGCCTCAACGCTGTCGGCATCGGCGCCGTCTTCAACGTCCTGGACACCGGGCAGATGCTGCTATGGCACGTGATGCTCCTGCCGCTGATCGTGGGCGTACTGATCGTGCTGCACGTGATCCTGGTCCGCCGCCACGGCGTCGTGCCACCATTCGACGCGCAGCCCCCCACCGCCGCGAACCCCACCGCCGCACCGGTGACTGAGCAGCGAGTGCCGACCGGGCCGACGCCGATGCCGAGCGAGGCAGTTCAGGGCGCCGTACAGCCGGCGGGTAGCCCACAATGACGGCGATACGTAAGCCCTCCTCCCGCCGGGACCGGACACCTGATTCGCATCTGTTCCCGACGCGGCCCTATGACCTGGTGAAGGAGTTCGTCGTCGCGCTGGTAGTGATGGGCGCCCTGACGGTGCTGCTCGCGGCCGTGTTCTCCTCCCCTGACCGCAAGGCGCTCACCCTCACAAGCTGGGCGCAGGCGGCGCCAGCTGATGTCGTGGCCACCGCCACCGCGGAGCTGGCCGGAACGAGCACCAGCGCCAGCTACGGGGCGCCCTACAACCACGCCGGCCCCGGACAGGACCTCGGCCCGTTGGCGTTGCAGCGGTGGGCCGGAGTTCGGATCCCGATCGACAGTGCCCGCGACTTGGTCCTCTCCCCCCTGCAATCGATCCGAAACGACCCGGCTCTCACCGCGGCGCTCAAGACCTGGACCGGTGCAAGCAGCGAGCAGCAGACCAGGTGGGCCAGCGCCTACGCCGACGCCCTCGCCGCCGTCCGGGACGGCAACCCAGCCGAGGTCAAGCCCGGCTCCTACGGACCCGTCCCTGCCCTCGCCGGTCGGTTCCTGACCGTCGCTGCGGGCGGCGGCCTGGAAGGCCTGCTCACCAGCTCGAACACCTTCTATGCCAGCAACGAGACCAAGCCGCTGCTGCTGCTCGCCGACGGCGCCTACCTGCAAGACCAGGCCCGCGCCGATCATCTCGGTGGCGATCAGTGGGGGATGATGAACGAGACCGGCAACTACCCCGGCCAGCCCTGGATGTGGCTCTACACCTTCTGGTACCAGATCAAACCGTTCTCCACCTCAGGCAACGCCGACGCCCTGGTCTGGGGACTGATGGCGGCGCTGACCCTCGCCTTCATCTTCGTGCCCTACATTCCCGGTCTGCGCGCGCTGCCCCGCCACCTCGGCGTGCATCGACTGATCTGGCGCGCACCTAGCACCAGCCGAGCAGCGGGCCCACGGGTAGCGCAGGACAGCTCGTGAGCGGGGTTGAGTCGCGTCGGGCAGCCGGAGTTGATCCGGCGACTCGAACCAACCCCGGTGAGGCATTCGATCCGAGGCTCGTGTCACGGGTCGTCGCCATGGCGTGCCGGGCGCCGTCGTTGCACAACACCCAACCCTGGACGTGGCGACTACATGGTGACCGGCTGGAGTTGCGCGCAGACCGCGACCGGCAGCTGCGCGTCGCGGACCCAGACGGTCACTCGCTGCGGATCAGTTGCGGGGCAGCGCTGGCTTTGGCCGAGCTTGCGTTCGCCGGCGAAGGATGGCTGCTGCACATCGAGCGGCTGCCCGATCCGGATCAGCCTGACCTGCTGGCGAGCTTCACCGACCCGCACCCGCACGAGAGCACCGCGGCAGAACGGGAGATGCTCGCAGCGGCGGCTCGCCGATACAGCGAACGGCGCCCCTTCAAGCCTGGTGCCGTTCGCGACGACGTGGTCGAGGCACTCCGTGCCGCGGCCGACGGGGAAGGCGTCTACGCCCATTTCCCGGTCCGTGAGGACGAGAAGCTGAACCTTGCCGTCGCGGTGAGCTGGGCTGACCGGGTCGAACGACGAGACGCCGCGTACATCGCCGAGATGACCCGCTGGCTGCGCGACGCCGACGTGCACACCGAGGGCGTTCCGAGCTCCGCGATACCTCACGTTTCGGCCGGGCACCCGCGCCATACCGACGTACCGTTGCGCGATTTCGAGGTCGGCCTCTCGGGCCGCGAGCAGATCCAGGCCGACGTCGACGAGCGTCCCCTGATCGCGGTCGTGCTGACCGAGTCAGACACGCCGCGCGAGCAGCTCGCCGCGGGTGGGTCGATGATGCGCCTCATGCTGCAGGCCGAACGAACCGGGCTGGCCAGCTGCCCGCTCAGCCAGGCCGTCGATCTGCTCGCCTTCCGAGCCCGGGTCCAGACCTTGATGGGCTGGACCAGCTATCCGCAGATGATGCTGCGGATCGGCTACCCCCGCCCCGGCCAGCCGGCACGGGGCCGCTCTCCCCGGCGACCGGTCGCTGACCAGCTCGACGTTGCCCAGACCCGCTGATCCTGGTGCCAACCGAACCACAAGCGGCGTATGACGATCCGATCGGTCGGTTCGAGAACGAAGGAGGGCTTCTCATACAGCAACCCCACCCGTCCGGAGCCGGGCGAGGACACGCCACCCGAGCCGGTGACCGAGACCTCGATGGCCGTCGCTACCGCGAAGGGAACAGCCATGCACCGCAGAATGCTTGACATTCTGATCAGCTGGTTGGGGCTCGCCCTCGCGGCCAGCGCGATCGTCGCGGGTTCGCTGCTGACCTGGGCGCACCAGTTGGTCACCGACCAGGCACACACCCAGCTCGCTGCCCAGCAGATCCACGTCCCGGCCAAGGGCAGTCCGGTGACTGCCGGCGCCGACCGTGCTGCGATGCGCCAGTACGCCGGTAAGCAGTTGACCACCGGCGCGCAGGCCGAAACCTACGCCGACCCATTATTCACCGTGCACCCGAAGGAGGTCGGCGGTGGCAGGACCTACGCCGACTTCAGCGCCCAGGCCCACACCAATCCCGCTGACACCAAGCTGGGCGCCACCGTGGACACGATGTTCAAGGGCGAGCCGCTGCGCGGGCTGTTGCTCAACGCGTACGCCTTCGGCACTGTGGCCGGCATCGCCGGCATCGCCGGCATCGCTGCGCTCCTCGGTGCCGCGGTCTTGTTGATCGCCAAAGCCACCACCGCCACCGTCCGCCGCCAGCTGATCAGCGTCGCCGCCCGCGTCACCCGCTCCGCCCGGCGCGGCACGTTGCGGCTGCCCGCCGCTTGGCCCTGGGCCGGGGACTGGCAGCGACTGTTCACCGCGGCGACCGGACCACCAGCCCCAGCATGAACGCGTCCACCGCCATCAGGCCCGACCGGAGACATCAGTGGAAACGCCGAGCAGACCGGCGGCCCGACTACGCCCCAACACCCCCCAACCAAAACGAAGATCAGCTACGCAAGATCACCAGACCCCGCGGTGCATCCGGGCTGATATGGAGCGACGTTTGTCAAGGTGCGCAGGGTGGATCGGTCCTTGATCATTTCTGGTCAGGACGAGGTGATCAGGGGGCTCCCGCTCGCTGCGCTTGGAGGCGCCCGGAGCCGGGGTCAAGGCTGGCTGTAGGCCACCCGGACGGCTTGGCCTTGATGTCGGTGAGGACGTCGTCATGTTCGGGCGTGCGGGAGAGGCTGATAAGACCGTGGGGGTTGGCTGTCGGGGTCCAGCGTGTCGGGGAACGACGCGTGGTCGAGGCTGATATGCGCGGGTTGGTTACCGCAGGACCGTGTGTTCGGCTGGAGCGTGCCGCTGGTCTAAGAACGAGCGTGGCCGTCATGATCGACTCGCGATCTGGGGCTGCTCATAGCCCGGGGGCGGGTTGCTCCTCGCGCTGCGGTCCCGGTGTGCTGACCCCCACGGTCAGCTTCGGGGTGTGTCGGCGGCGCTCGAAAACTGAACAGTTTCGGCGGTGAGAAGTGAGCACTCAACGATTGGAGTGTGATCACTTTGGAGGACTGGGCGCTGATCAGGAGGCTGGCGGCGGAGGGTGTGCCGAAGGC
>NZ_JAVREH010000046.1:0-25911 GCF_031845305.1 Jatrophihabitans lederbergiae
GCCAAACCCTGATCGACCCCGACACCGACCACGCCCTGCTCGTCTTCACCGCCACCCCAGGCACCCCCAGCCACGACATGCTGCAGCTACTCGCCGTCCTCGGCCACACCAGCGTCACGACCTAGTGGGCTGAGTTTTCAGTTGTTGGGCGCTTGGTTTTGGCGAGGATTTGGTCGGCGGTTTTGATCCAGACGAAGGGGTGGGCGCGGTCGTTCCAGCCGTCGATGAAGGCGCGGATGTTGGCGTTGAGGTCTTTGACCGAGTCGAAGGTTCCGCGGTGGATGGCTTGGCGCTCGATGGTGCCGAACCACACTTCCACGAGGTTCATCCAGGATGCCGAGGTCGGGGGGAAGTGCACCTGCACGCGTGGGTTGGCCGTGAGCCAGTCGCGGATCTGGATGCGCTTGTGGGCTGCGTAGTTGTCCATCACCAGGTGCAGCTCGCCGTCTGGCGTCCCGGGGGTCGAGCTGAGTGCAGCTCAGCTGGAACGCAAGGGTCACGTCGTCGAGCTGCTCCAGTACACGGCCCACGCAGACTGGGAGGACTTTCGTCCCCGACCCAGCGACATCGGGTCGATCCACATCGCCGTCATGACATCGACGCCGTGGCTGCCGACCACAGGTGGGAGCCCAACGGGCTCGGTCGAGACCGCGACCATCCGCCGCACGTTGATCGGCGTGCCGGCCCGGATCGCGTCCTCGGCCCGGCGGCTCACCCTGCACCTGCCCACCCACTGGCCCTGGCAGACGGCCTGGACGGAACTGTTAACCCGAGCCTGCGGACCACCGGGCACCGCCACACCCTGACCACCCAGCCGAACAGGCACGACCCGAGGACCAGGAAAGCCGAGGCAGACGGCAGCCCGATCACGCCCTGGAACCGAGGCAACCCAGCAACAACATCACTATCGGCAAATTGAATCAACAAACAAGTCGGGTCGGTGGATCGAGGCTAAGGCCCACGGCGGCAAGTGTCCATCAACCACCGTTCCGGCCCTAACCTGACGCTCTGGCCGTCACGCCTGACGTCAGGTGGAGGTACACCCGTCTGGACATGCGGCTCCCCCTCATGTCGGCCACCGACCAGCGAGCTCTGGTCATCACAGGAGCAAGGTGATGGCGGTGCCGAGGTTCTCGCGGAAGGTCTCTCGTGAGGTCGTCTGGTGCTTGAGCCCCATCGCTGTGCTGATGAGCGTGCGAGCGATCGCCTCGGATGTCGCTCGGTCCTGCGGTGCCCTGGTACTCACCACGGCGTCGGTGACCAGCGCGTGGAAGCGGCGCGGGGCGTCGACAACTGCTGTTCCCAGAACGTCACGGTGGGCCTCGGCGACCGCGCTGAGCGCGCCGCGCCCAGGTAGCGACCGGTCCAGGTGTCGAAGGCTTCCAGCAGGCGCTCCGGCAGGGGGTCGGACCTCGTCGCCGAGAGAGCAGGCGGCAGTGCGCAGGTCCTGCTCGAGGGCGCGCCTGACCGCGGCGGCGAAGAGCTCCCGCTTGGACTTGAACAGGAAGTACAGGCCGGGCCGGGAGATGCGCGCCGCGCCGGCGATATCCTCCATAGACGTCTTGCGGTAGCCATAGCGCACGAAGGTCTCAAGCGCGGCGGTCAGGACGACGTCGCGGCGGTCCGCGCCAGGGTTTACCTGCCCGTCGGCCTCCGCTGCCACGCGGTGACGGTACCGGTCGTCCAACTACTTTACAATCACGATCTAGACGGTATAGCGGCGTCGCCTGCGCATTGAACTTGAAGGAGCTCCCATGGCGCAGGAGTCCCTGATCGTCACCCGGTTCGACGCGACCAGCACTGCCGCGGACGTCGTGCGCGGCGCGGACCTGCGCGGCCGACAGGCCAAACCCCCTGTGGGAACGAAGCACGGGCCGAGACACCTCTACCAGGCTCCGGCATCCCGCTCAAGAACTACTACCCGCTGCACGTCTCCGTGGCCGACGTCGAACACGTCGCTGGCGGCCACCCGCTCGCCCGTGTGGAAGGACCGTCATGACCTGGCCGCAAAGCGGCCCGGCTGAGACTGACAGATGAGCGCGACTGTAACCTTTTGTACGTCGAGCGGCTGCCCGGAAGGGCGTTACGAAGGAGATGGATATGCACAAGTCTCGTGGTCTGGCTCTGGCGGCTGTCGGCATGACCGCCCTGGTGGCGGTTTCGACAACGACCGCTGAGGCGACTCCGCCCAGCGGAGTGAGCGCCACGATCATTTCCAAGTACACCGCGGGCGGTAAGGACTTCGTTCTCCGCGAGATCACGATCGCGCCCGGCGGTACCACCGGATGGCATTGGCACGACGGAGCACTCATCGGCGTGGTGAAACGCGGCACCCTCACCCACAACGAGGCGGACTGCTCGGTCGACGGGGTCTATCACGCCGGTGACCCGATCGTTGAGCCTGCCGGATCCCGCAACGTGCACATCGGCCGTAACCTCGGCACGACCCCGCTCGTGCTCGACGTGCTCTACATCGATCCCGCGGGAAGCCCGTTCTCTGAAGACGCACACAACCCGGGTTGTGGCTTTCACTAGGCCACCCGTCCCGGTGACGGCTCGCGGCTGCAGATGAGGGTATCGCGTTGAGGTCGTTCCCCTCCTAGCCGCTAGCCGCTAGCCGCTAGCCGCTCGAGACTGGCTGGTGTTGAGACATCCAGTCGATGAAGGGCCACGAGCGTGCAGGACGCTTGTTCTGTTCTATTGGACCTGGCAGGATTCAGTGCGGTGTCGAAGTCACCGGCGCAGCGAACACCCGCCAGTACGCACAATGGGCGGCGCACGCCCGCCGCTACAAGGGCACCCGCACCACCAAACTCTGCCGCTCCGACCGGCTGATCAGCAGCCCCGACACACGACCCACCACGTCGGCAGCTCAGGCGACCAGGATGGGCTCGGCCAAACTGGTCAGGGATGGTCGCGGCCCAAACCGCCTCGGTCGCGGCCAACCGGCCATTCAAACTCGGCGAGCTGGATTACCCAGCCGTCTGGATAGGCGTCACTATCTCGGCGCTGTCTTGGGGTGAGATCTGGCGAGCGACCTCTACCAAGCGAACGACCTTCTCCTCGTCATCGATCTCTGCGAACACATGGGACTCGAACTCGACCCGTCCGCCTGCAGTGTCGAAGCCGAAAATGTAACGGCCGGCGATGGCCGGTCCTTGGCGCACTTCTTCGATGACTCGGAGTTCGCCGTTCCCGGTGACCATCTGGCGCATCTCGCGAACGTGGGGGCCGTACGCCTCACGGTTGTAGACCTGGCCGTTGATGCGTTGGGTGAAGTTCGTCGATACCAGTCGGTCCAGCGTCTGGTCGAGTTTTTCGTCGGACTCGTCGCCGTAGAAGAGTTTTGCGAGCACCGCGGACAGGTCGTAGCGAGGGTTCGTGCTCATGTCTTCCTCCTGGGCGGGTGTGGTCGGTCGGCACATCGTAGCTACTCGTGCCATGAGTTGAGGGTGGCCGTTGCGAGTTGCCGGTCGTCTCGGACTCGTTGACATCAGAGGTCACCGAAAGCACGTCATGCTGCGCGTGCGACGGTCTCTCCGGGCTTCCTGCACGAAGTGGCCGGAGGCGCCCACTTGCGCGCTCCCAGGCGGCCGGTGAAGCAGTTGTCGACCATGTAGGCGACCCCACGGGCATGCATGTAGGGGTTGAGCGAGTCGACCGCCTCGATGACGGACTCGTTCGCGATCTCGGAATAGGGATGTCCCCGCTCCAGGAGCACATCGACCTGGGTCATCATCACGCCGCAGAACACTCCGGCAGTGAACGGGTCCAGCGGGATCTCGTCCTCGACCCGGTCGGCCCTGACCTTCTACCTGCCCGAGTCGTGGGCCGAGGACGAGCCACGCCGCACCCAGGCCGGGGTGCCCGCCGAGGTCGAGTTCGCGACCAAGCCGGCGCTGGCCCCAGTAATGATCACCCGCGCCGTGCAAGCCGGGACGCCGGCCGCCTGGGTGGCCGGCGACGAGGTCTATGGCGCCGACCCGAACCTGCGTCGCACGGTGCGCGAACACGGCCTGGGCTACGTGCTGCAGCTCGCAGCAAACCGGCGCGTGCCCACCCATGCCGGACCGATGCGCGTGGACGCTCTCCCCGCCCTCATCCCCGCAACCGGGTGGCAGACCTACTCCTGCGGACCCGGCAGCAAGGGCCACCACAACTACTCCTGGGCCTGGATCGGGCTGCTGCCAGAACCCGGCGAACAACTGCCTGGCGGCGAGGACGGACGGCATCACCTGCTCATCCGCCGCAACAACGCGACCGGCGAGCTGGCCTACCTACGCTGCTACACACCCCGGCCCACCTCGCTGGCCGCGCTGGTGCGCGTGGCCGGGCAACGCTGGCGCATCGAAGAGTCCTTCCAAGCCGCCAAAGGCCTCGTCGGACTCGATCAACACCAAGTGCGGCGCTGGACCTCGTGGCACCGCTGGAGCACCCTCGCGATGCTCGCCCACGCACTCCTCGCCGTGGCCACCGCCATCCAACGCGACCACAGCCCGGCACCACACGGGCTGATCGAACTGACCGTCACCGAGTTCCGCCGCCTCTTCGACGCCATCCTGCCCCCCGCCCGCCACAGCCTCGCCACCCTGCTGGCCTGGTCCACCGGAATCGCCAGAACCGGCCTGATGGAGGAGCTAGACGTCGACGGCTGGGACGCGATGATCGACGTCAACCTGCGCGGTGTGCTGCACGGGATCGCGGCCGGGCTGCCGATCTTCCGTCGTCAGGGCACCTGGTGACGACCGTGTCGACCTCGGTGCTAAAGATCGTCCCCACGCAGGCGGTGTACGCCGGTACCAAGAACGCCGTCCGCACTCTGCTGGAGGCATTGCGCCAGGAGTCCACCGACGGCGTCCTACGCACAACTTCGATCTCACCCGGCTTCGTCCGTACCGAGCTCGTCGACCACGTCGACAATCCTGACGTCCGGAACAGGCACAACACAGGATGGCCGAGATTGGCATCGCCCCCGATGCAGTGGCACGAGCCGTCGCCTTCGCCATCGAGCAACCCGACGACGTCGAAATCGGCGACATCACCATCCGGCTCACCCTCCAATAACCATCCGACCCACCGTCCAATACTGACACCAAACTGCCGCCCGGCTGCGCTTATAACCCGCCTGCCCTCGCGCAAGCTCGCTGGGCCCGGGTGCCCCAGGGGTTCGGTCTGTGGGACGCCGATGATGTGGACCCCGTCGTCGTTGTTGGTTCAGGTCGCCAGGTTCGCAGGACTTCCGGTTGCGGATCGAGTCGGGTGAGTCCGGGATCGAGGGTCAGCGCCGTTGCGCGTCCGCTCAGCCTGTCGCGGCGTGTGCGCCGATGATCTCTTCCGCCACCCATTGCGCGACGCCGTCGGCGTACGGCGTCGACAGCCCTAGGACGATGTGCGCGAAGCCGGCGTCGAGCGCTTCGGTGACCGCGGCGCGGGTTGTTTTCGGGTGGTCGTAGGAGACCGGCAGAAACATCGAGCGGGTTATCGCCGCAGGATCACGGCCGATGTCGGTGCAGAACTGGTCGAGCATCGCGCTGCGCGCGGTCGCGTCGGCGATGTCGCCACCCGGGATGTTCCAGATATCGGCGTGCTCGGCCACGACCCGCAGCGTCGCGGTCGACCGTCCGCCGATGACGATCGGCGGCCCTGGCCGTTGCACCGGTTTGGGGTTGCCGAACGCGCCATCGAGGTGGTGATATGCGCCGTCGAAGTCGAAGGGCGCGTCCTCGGTCCATAACCGCCGCGCAATCGTGCACGCCTCTGCGAGACTGCCGACCGCGTGGGCGGAATCGTGGTAGGGCAGCCCGTGCGCCACGTACTCGCGACGCGCGATCGGGACGCTGGGCCGCGATCCCGCGCCGATGCCGAACTCCAGCCGTCCGCCGGACACGATGTCGACGGTGGTCGCAATCTTGGCGAGCACCGCAGGCGGCCGGAACCGGTTGCTCGTGACCATCAGGCCGAGCCGGAGCCGGCTGGTCTGCGCGGCGAGGGCGGCCAGTAGCGTCCAGCCTTCGAAGATCGGGCCGTCCAGGTCGCCGCCGATGGGCATGAGGTGGTCGAACAGCCAGGCGTGCTGGATCGACGGGATGTCGTCGGCCTCGCGCCAGACGCGGACGATGTCGTCGTAGGCGACGTTCATGGGCGGGGTCATGATCCCGAAGCTCGGGCGTGCCGTGGTGGCCATCAGCGTCGCCGCAGCGTGGCGTCGGTGATGGACGGGCGGGTGTCGATCTTCTCCTCGGGTGACAGATCGACGCCCGGTGCAACGATCGCGTCGAGGGCGTCCAGGACGTCCGCGGAGAGCACGGTGTCCGCGGCTGCGAGCTGGGACTCGAGGTGGTCCATTGTGCGCGGGCCGATGATCGCGCTCGTCACGCCCGGGTGCGCGGTCACGAATCCCAGCGCGAGCTGGATCATCGTCAACCCGGCATCGGCCGCGACCTTCGCCACCTGCTCGACGACGTCGAGCTTCGCGCGGTTCGCCGGGACGTCGAGGTCGAAACGCTGCGGTATGACGCTGGACCGGTGAGTGGTGACCTCCCGGCCGGCGCGTACCGCGCCGGACAACCACCCTGACGACAACGGGCTCCACACCAGCACCCCGAGTCCGTGGTTCTCAGTCACGGGGAGCACGTCAGTCTCCGCACCGCGGTTCAGGATCGAGTAGTTCAACTGTTCGGTGACGTACCGACCCAGGTTGTGGCGTCGGGCGGCCCACTGGCCCTCGACGATCCGGTACGCCGGAAAGGTCGAGGACCCGAAGTAGCGGATCTTGCCCGACCGTTGCAGGTCCGTCAGCGCCGACAGCGTCTCCTCGTCGGTGGTCGTCGGGTCCCAGCGGTGCACCTGATACAGGTCAACATGGTCCACGTCGAGCCGACGCAGACTGCTGTCCAGCTCACTGGTCAGCCAGCGGCGGGACGCACCGCGGTGGTTGCGTTCTTCGCCCATGGGCAAAAGGCCTTGGTCGCCAGCACCACGTCCTCACGCCGACCGGCGATCGCCCGGCCGACCATCTCCTCCGATTCGCCCTGGCTGTAGAAGTCCGCGGTGTCGACGAGGTTCACCCCGGCCTCGAGCGCGGCATCGACGATCGCGGTGGCGTTCTCCTGCGTCGTATGGCCGATCGCGCCGAAGTTCATCGCGCCGAGCGATAGTGTGCTGACCTGAACACCGGTCCGGCCGAGCGTGCGGTACTGCATGGCGTCTCCTCATGTCATGATGGAAGCGGAACGTTGTTCCGCTAACTATACGGAGCAATGCTCCGGTTATACAACCGCGAGGAGAAGCTCCGACGTGCCAAAGGTGGACGCAGCGGCAACGTCGTCAGCGCGCAAGCGCGCTGACGCCCGCCACACCGAACAGCCGCTGCTCGACGCCGCTCCGCCCGTCTTCATCACCCACGGGGTCGACGCCCCAGTCCGGGAGATCGCCGCAAAAGCCGATGTCGGCATGGGCACGATCTACCGCTACTTCCCCACCCGGGCCGACCTCGTCATCGCCGTCTACCGCCACCAGGTCGAGGCGCTCGCGAGTGCCGCTCCGCACTTCATCAGACTCGTACCGGCGTGCGTCTCACTGCTCAACGCCACGGTCCAGGGCGGCGAGATCGGAGGCGACATCGACGCTCTCACCCTCATGCACGCGGCCGGCAACCTCTGCATCGGAGTCGAGGCCCCGCGCGACACCGGCTACAACGCCCACGCATGGTCGGCCTGCTCATCGTGGGCCTGCGGCACTCGCCTAGGCCCGCTCCCGCTGATGCACCAGCGTCGCCAGTAGCGTCACCGTTAGCGGCTGCGCGCACTGACTTCGGGGCCGGTGCTGGATCTGCAGCGCTGGTGTCTGGTGGGCGCGAGCCGCGTGATCGACTGGCTGATCAGTCGTCCTCGTGGGCAAGATGCCTGGCCAGGAGTTGACGCTGGGTGAGCCCATCAAGTAACGAGCGCCAGCGGGCCGACGACGAAATCGAATTAGACGTCAGCGCAGTGGCCCTGAGCTCGCGCCGAATTCAGCACCTCACCGTTACATATGTCTCGAAACATCGGACTGAACGAGGTCCTGGGGGACCGACCGAGAGTTAATGAGGGGTCAGTCGCCGTCATCAGACGCCACCCCTTCTCGCCGAGCATCGCTCAGCGTGTCAGGCCGGAAACACAGTGAGAATGGTTGATGGCTGCGGGGCGGTCTGACCCTCGGAAAACGATTACACCTCGGTACGGATCGTGCTTGCCTGCATGCCATCGTCGTGCTCGCCGGGGTATCGATGAGGACCGTAGGGGGGCCGGGCCTACGCGGTGCCGGCGCCCCGGAGGCCTGATGGGTGTTGTACCCCCGGGGTCGCTCGGCGTCGCGTGCCGCATCCGTGCCGGTGTCGGTGCACCGGTGTCGGTGTACTCCCAGGTTCAGGGGGTCTGGGGTATGAGGATGACCTTCCCTTTGGCGTGGCCGGCGGCGAGGTACTGCAGGGCCTGCGGTGCCTCATCCAGGTCCAGCGTTTGGTCGAGCAGGACTCGGATGTCGCCGTCGAGCATCCCGATGACCGTGGCAAGTCGTTGAGGATCGGAGGCGTGGAAGAGGAATTCGGCGCGCATCCCGCGCGCCGACGCCCGATCGGTGTCGGGTGGCATCGGCACCGCGACGAGCAGGCCGCCGTGACGGAGAACGTCCAGCGATTGCTCCTCGACGGCGCCGCCGACTGTGTCGATCACGACATCGATGTCGGCGAGCTGTGAGCCGAACGGTCCGCTCGTATGGTCGATGACCTCATCCGCTCCGAGGTCGTGCGCGATGTGCAGGCCGGGGCCGGAGGCGGTGGTGATGACGTGCGCGTGGAGTGTGCGTGCCATCTGCAGGGCGAAGCTGCCGACTCCGCCAGCGCCTGCGTGAATGAGCACCCGTTGGCCGGCGTGGATGTCCGCGATCTCGGTGATGGCCTGCCAGGCGGTCGCGGCGGCGGTCGCTGCTCCGGCGGCGAGGAACAGCGGGATCGAGGTGGGCGCGTGGACCAGTTGGTCGGCCGGGACTACCGCGAACTCAGCGTAGGCACCTCCGTCGGAGGGGTCCAGGCGGGCGACGACCGGGTCGCCAACGTTCCAGCCGTGGACCGTGTCGCCGAGGGCGGTGATGGTTCCGGAGACGTCGGTTCCCAGGGTGTATGGGAATTGCACGGGGAAGAAGTCGTGCATGTAACCGGCGGTGATTTTCAGGTCGAGGGGGTTGGTCGCCGCGCCGGTGACCCGCACAAGCACCTCACCCGGACCGGGGAAGGGCTGCTCGACGTCGTGGACGGTGGGAGTGTCGCCGTAGCGGGCGATCTGAACGGCCCTCACTGGTTGTCCTGAGCGATGTGAGGAGCGGAGCCGACCTGATTGAAGAATCCGAACCAGTCCTCCAGGTGCCACGTCCGCGCCAGGCGCCCGTCCTGGACGGTATGAAACTCGTGGATCGGGATGCGCACGTCTCGGCCGGTCGCAGGGACGCCGAACAGGTCACCGGTGTGGGTGCCGCGCATTTCGGCGCGGACACCGATCTTGCCGTTGCCGTCGGCGCCGCGCCCGTCGATGACGTCGTGGACCACGATCTGGAACCCCGTGAACGATTGTCCGAAGCCCTTGATCATCGGTTTGACGCCGTCCGGGCCGGGACCCTGGCCGGGATTGAGTGGGACGTCTTCCCAGTCGGGGGTGACTACCTCGTCAAGGAGGTCGGTGTCGCCGGAGAACGCTCGGTAGAACTTCTCGACGAGCTGGTGGAGTGGGTTGGACATGCGGGTCTCCTCGGTAGGGGTGTCACCACTGGTGAAGGTTCGGAACTGGTGCTTTGGTGGTCTGGTCAGGGATGGGCAGGAACGTCGATGAGGTGGTCAATGCCCAGGGCGGTGAAGAACGCGCGCTGGCGCTCGGTCCGGACCGCGTCGATGTCCTGGACGCCCTTGTGCTGGGCATCGACGATCACCCGACGGGGGCGCGTGCCGCGGGGCTGCCCTAGCACCTCGACCAGGGCGTCACCGACAGAGGCGACGTCGGCGGGGTGCCCCTGACGGGCGACATCGATCGCTTCCAGCCGCGCTGGGATGTCGGTGACCGTCTCGGCGGCGTCGCCGTACTGGGCGGCGACCGCAGGTTCTGCCGGCGGGTTGCTGTGGGCGAAGTGCTGGGTGCCTTGGGTGAACGCGCCGGGCACCAAGATGATGGTGTCGATACCGAACTGGCTGACCTCGAAGCCGATCGACTCGGCGAAGGCTTCCCCGGCGGCTTTGCTGGCGATGTAGGTGGCCATGAACGGTTCAGCGATGTGCGTGGTTGTACTGCTGACATAGACGAGCGTGCCAGCTTTTTGTCGTCGCATCACCGGCAGCACCGCCCGGTTCATCCGCAGCCAGGAGACAGCGTTGGTGTCCAAGATGGTGAGAAACTGCTCCGGGGTGAACGCCTCAGCTACCCCGGACATCAGCATGCCGGCATTGTTGACCAGCACATCAACTCGGCCCTGCTCGAACACGACCTGGTCGATCGCGGCCCGGCATCCAGTGTCAGACAGCACATCCAACTCCAGCGGCCGCAACGTGACCTGATTATCGGTCCCGAACTGGAGGGCGGTCGCGGCGCGCTCAGCGGAGCGCGAGGCGATGCCGCGCATCCCGGCGTACACAATGTGCCCGGCCAGGGCCAGCTTCTCGGCCACCGCTTGGCCGAGTCCCGACCCCGCACCGGTGACCACGACCACCTGCCGCGGACTGTCGTGGATAGAGATGCTCATGCGAGTCCTCCGTTCACGCGAATGATCTGGCCGTTGATCCAGCCAGCTTCAGGCGAGACGAGCAGCGCCACGGCGCCGGCGATGTCGACCGGCTGCCCGATGCGCTGCTGCGGGGCCAGCCCGGCCATCCGCTGCACATCGGCCGCGGTCTTACCGGTCAGGAACAACTGCGTCTCGACCGGGCCCGGGGCGACAGAGTTCACCGTGATGCCGCGCGGACCCGCCTCCTTGGCCAAGACTCTGCTGAATCCTTCGACCGCGCCTTTGGTGGCGTTGTAGATGCCGTACCCGGGTGCGTTCAATGCCAGGGTGGTGCTGGAGAACGTAATGATGCGCCCGCCGTCGCGGACACGTCGGGCGGCTTCCCGCAGCGCATTGAAGGTGCCCCGAATGTTGACCTCGACCTGCTCTGTGAAGTCGTCGTCCGTCGCCTCAGCCAGAAGTGCCGGACGCATGATGCCGGCCGATGTGACCACGATGTCGATACCACCCAAGTCCGACTCGGCCTGGTCGAACAGGACTTTTACCTGCTCCACGTCGGTCACGTCCGCGCGGATCGCTACCGCCTGACCGCCCGCGGCCAGCACGGTAGCGACGATGTCACCAGCTACCTGCGAGGACGTGACGTAGGTGATCACGACGGCGACGCCGTCCTGGACTAGCCGCTCGGCGACCGCACGCCCGATCCCCCGCGACCCCCCGGTGACGATCGCAACTCTCGATCCGGTCATAAATCAATGCCTCTTTCTGGCGCTCTTTCTGGTCGCCGTCATCGACTTTGTCAGGGCAAGCCAGCGCGAGCTAGGCGACGCCTGTACTGGTGACGGCAGCACCTGGATGGCCGGCAATCTCACTGCTGCGCATCCGACCCATGGGTCGGGGTGGTCGCCGACCCGGTGCCCGAACCTGACCTGCTGTCGGTCCTGGTGGCGGCGTCGCCTGGCTAGAGCAGCGAACGCGGACCAGAATGGTGAGGTGGACTTGATCGAGCTAGGTGGCTTCCTGAAGTCCCGGCGGGATCGGCTCAACCCGCGCGACTTGGGTTTGCACGATGGCCCCCGGCGCAGGGTCGCCGGGCTGCGGCGCGATGAAGTGGCGAACCTGGCCGGCGCATCGGTTGACTACTACGCCCAGCTCGAACAGGGCCGCGGCGCGCAGCCCTCAGAACAAATGCTCGCCGCCCTTGCCCGCGCGCTGCATCTCACCCTGGATGAACGTAATCATCTCTACTACCTCGCTGGACGCCCCCAGCCGTCCGCAGGCAGCCCGAACGCCCACGTGCACCCCGGAATGCTGGACCTGCTGGACAGGCTCACCTCCACCCCTGCGCAGATCATCAGCGACCTCAGCGTCACCCTCGTCCAGAATCGGCTGGCCGCCGCGCTGCTGGGACGGCCCAAACACAGCACCGGGTTGCGCGCCAGCTTCCTCTACCAATGGTTCACCGACCCTGATGCCCGCACCCTGTATCACCCCGACGAACACCAGCACCAGTCACAGGTCTTCGTAGCCGACCTGCGAGCCGTCACCGTCCGCCGCGGCAGCGACCCAGTCGCCGCCGAGCTGACCCGCCGCCTGTTGGCCCACAGTGACGAATTCTCCGACCTGTGGGCACGCCAAGACGTCGCGGTCCGGCGATCAGACCGCAAACGGCTCCTGCACCCCACTATCGGAGAAGTGGAACTCAACTGCCTGAACCTGCTCAGCGAAGACGGCACCCAACGCCTGCTGTGGTTCACCCCACCGGCTGGGACCCAGGCTGTAGAAAACCTGGAGCTCCTGAACGTTATCGGCGCCCTGTCTGTCCAGCCCGACCACTGAACTCCCGTTCTCACCGGGTGCGGCGAGAGGTCAACGCATTGGTGGCCAAGTCACACTCTCATCTGCCCTCGACGACTGCTCCGAACGGACTTCTGGGCGCTGAACGCTGCTCTACAGGTTCGGGGTGCCGTTCAGTCGTGGTCGTATGAGGACCGGTTTCATGTCTCTGGTCAACAGCACGTCGGGGGCCTGTTCGGCGTCGTGGATTGAGATCACCAGCTCAGGGCGTAATCGGCCTAACCGCAGCAGGTCCAGGACGGCTGGGATGTGCGGTGTGACGCTGACCGCGCCGACCGAGACGGTGACGTCTCGCTGGTACATGTCCCACAGCGGCAGCGGGGTGTCGGTGAAGAACATTCCGGCGTTGGACAGGTGGGCGCCGGGCGCGAGGCACAGCACGGCCTGACGCAGCAGCGCGGGGTCGCTGGTGGCGCCGATGACCACCGGGTACTGCAGGTGCTGAGTTGCGGGATCGACTTCTGCACCCACATCGGCGCCTAGTGTCCGTGCGACGTCGCGGCGCCGGTCGCTCTTGTCGACGTAGTCGACCGACCGTGCTCCGGCGGCCAGCGCCTGGTCGACGGCGAACAGCCCGAGGCTCGGCAGGCTGCTCACGACAAGCACGCGGGCACCGGGGTGCCGGCTGAGCCCTCGGGTGACGCAGACGTAGGCGTCGGTGAGGTTGTCGCTGGCCGCGGCGGCCGCCGCGGGGTCGACCCCGGGGGGCAGGCGGGTGAGCATGGCGTCGGCGTAGGGGACCCGTGCCTGCTCGGAGAACAGCCCGCCCCAGTCACCGGCGATCGAGGCGCCGTAGCCCTGCAGCCCGGGGACGGTCGTGCACGCCGTCGGCAGCGCGTTACGGCACGGCGGACACGCGCCGCAGCTGATGTGCCACGGCACGACGACAAGGTCACCGACCGCGACCCGGTGCACGGCGGCACCGACCTCGAGCACCTCCGCCACGCACTCGTGCCCGATCGGGAAACCGCTTCCCAACGGCACAACGCCGCGCACGATCGCCCGGTCCAGGTCGCAGGTCGTCGAGGCGACGGGACGCACGATCGCTTCCAGCGGATGGCCAACAACCAAGTCCTCGACCTCACGCCAAACCAAGTGGCCTACGCTTTCAAACCACAGTGCGCGCATCAGGAACTCCTTCTCGCTCGCCGGCTCATGATCCCGGGCAACTGAGTCTGAACCTTCCCTCTCGAGCCAGGCTCCGTTGCGGCGCCACCTCCACACCGGCCGAAGCCTTGCTCGTCATGAATCGATCCTTGTCGACTCAGCGGGGCGCTGCCATGGCTCTGGCAAGTAAGTCGTGCAGGCACCGCTGGTCTTTGTCGCTGAGGTGAGCGATCGGGGACCGGGTCGCCATGGCTTCGACGAGCGCGCGTCTGGTCACTCGTCCGGCGTCGGTAAGGTGCAAGATCTTCGTACGCCGGTTCAGGGGATCGACGTCTCGGACGAGGAGTCCGCGCTCTTGCAGCCGGTCGGCCAGGAAGGTGATCGTCGAGGGGTCGCGGCGCAGCCTCGCCGCGAGTTCGCTCATGGGCGGGTCCGGCGCGGCCGCCCCCACGTGCCAGAGCGCGTTGGCCAGCGCCGGGGTCAGGTTCAGCTCGCTCATCACGTCCTGCACCAATGCCTGGGTGCGGTCGGCGAGGGCAAGGGACAGGTCCACCAGCTCATAGATCAGCGGGTTCATCCGCTGCCGACGGGGCCGTCACCCCCTGAGAATACTTGCCGTGTCGAAACAGTTGTGCAATCCCGCGAACGGTGTTTCGGCTAACGCGAAACGCTCCGCGAGGACGCGTTCGGGTGGGAGCCGATCGCCGGGGGAGAGATGGCCGTCTTCGATCAACTGACCAACCTGAGTGATGATCTCGTCGAAGGCGCGCCGCGGCCGGGCAGGTCGGAACAGATCAGCGGCCGGGTCAACAGTCATCGGCTCGCATCCTCCCCTCAATTCTGCGAAAAGGTAGAACGATGGATCATCTGGCGCTTGTGCAAGAACACGCTGGTTGCCCTGTTGGCCCGGCCGCGTGTCAGGCCTCGTCGATGAGAGCGCCAGCAACGCTCGCCCTGCTCGCCGACGCCGGACTCGGCGACTACGTGCTCGTCGGTCATTCGATGGGCGGCAAGGTCGCTCAGCTCGTCGCCGCGACCCGCCCCGCCGGCCTCCGCGGACTCGTCCTCGTCGGATCCGCACCGGCCACGCCACCGGCCGAAATCACGCCCGAGTACCAGGAAGGACTTTCCCACGCCTACGACAGCGACGAGTCGACGGCCCGAGCGCGCGACCACATCCTCACCGCCACCCCGCTCAGCGACGACCTCAAGGCCCAGATCGCAACAGACTCCCGGTCCAGCACCGACGCCGCCCGCAGCGAGTGGCCGCTGCACGGCATCACCGAGGACATCACGGCGCACACCCAGCTGGTGAACGTCGCGACCCTCGTCATCGCCGGCGAGAACGACCCCATCGAGCCGGTGCAGGTGCTACACCACAACCTGCTCCCCTACCTCTCACATGCGCAATTCATGCTGATCCCACGCACGGGACACCTCATCCCCCTAGAGGCTCCAGCAGAACTGGCCGACGCCATCTCCCACTTCTCGCCGGCCACCTGAAGTGGCAGCACATGGAGGTGCACAGTTCGTCGATAGACCGAACCGTCAGGATGAAGACTTAGCGCCCTGGCGCTCGGTCGGTGCCAACGGCACGCGCTGTGCGCCCCGCGCAGCGACCGCAGAGTTATCAACCCGTCTGCGCGACTCCGCCGTCCACGAACAATTCGATGCCGGTAACGCCGCTGGAGTCGTCACCTGCGAGGAACAGCGCGGCCTTGGCTACCTCGTCCGGTCGCACGAGGCGACCAAGGGGGTTTCCTTCGCCCATGGCCTGTACTCGCTGGGCGACGTTCTTAGCGCCAACGGCGCCGGCGAACGCGAGCCGCAGGGACGGCGTGTCGATTGCTCCCGGGCTCAGGATGTTGATGCGGACGCCGGTGCCCTTGACTTCCTGGATCCAGCCTCGGATGAGGGCGCGAAGCGCAGCCTTCGACCCACCGTAGAGGCTCATGCCGTGTTGTGCCTGGATGGAGCCGGTGGAGCCAAGGACGACGACCGATCCGCCCGCGCCGAGGTGCGGCAACGCTCCCTGAATGGTGAACAACACGCCCTTCACGTTGATGCCGTAGATCTTGTCGAACTGGCGCTCGGTGATGGACCCAAGCGGGGCGCTGTCTCCTGCCCCAGCGTTCGCCACGACCACATCGACACGGCCGTGTCGCGCGACGACGTCGTCGAACACGCTGGTCATCTTCGCTTCGTTCGTGACGTCGGCGAGAACTCCGGTGCAGTGTTCGCCCAGCTTGGCAACGGCTTCGTCGAGCCCCTGCTGATCGACGTCGGTGATCACGACGTTCGCTCCGTTACTGATGAGTTCCTCGGCGATGGCGTAGCCGAGACCTCGCATGCCGCCGGTCACTACGGCAACTTTGTCCTGCATGGTCGTCATGGAATGGCTCCTCTGTTGGTGATGTGCGCTCTCGCGAGCCGACGGCAGCTGACGGTCGTACGGCTGCCGCGCCAGAACGGCGTCTCAACTGCGGTTAGGCTGACCGCGCTCGGCTGGCTACTCTGGTGGAGAAGGTCTCCGGTTACGACGATACGGAGAGGGTTTCCGATTTTGCAAGTGGGGGCGTAGATGAGAGCCGATGCACAGCGCAGTTACGATCGGATACTGGCCGTCGCAGGTGACGTATTCGTCGAGCAGGGCACCAACGCATCCATGAACGAGATCGCCAAGAGGGCGGGCGTCGGCGCGGGGACGCTGTATAGACATTTCCCCGACCGAGAGCACCTGCTGGACGTCTTGCTCAAGGATTGGGTCGCACAAATCCAAGCTGCGGTAGATCAGACACTTGCCGCCGGGCTGCCGCCGCGCGAGCTCCTCATCACCTGGTTCGAGGCGGTCGTCAGGCACATCAGCGTGCACCGAGGAGGGGCCGCGCGGTTGACCGCTGCGCTCGGAAACACCGCTTCCATGGTCGACAAGTGGCAAGGCCTCGCTACCGCCAATCAATCCGTCCTGCGGCATCTCGAGGCCCGCGGTGCCATTCGCGGGGGAGCCGACACCATCCAGATCTGCCGTCTCGTCGGCGGCGTGGCAGCAGTAGCGGATGCGGGCGGTCTACTTCGCGACGACACGAGGGATCTGCTGGCGCTCATCGCCGATGGACTGCTCGTCGCACCAGCCGCCGCGCTGCGCTGTCCGTAACGCGCTGACGCTGACGGCAGGCGCAATGCTTGAAACCTGTGGTTGAGGCCGGGTGGGACGTACCTTTCCGGTAGCCATGTGGCGATCGAGCAAGGCCGGCGCGGCCACGCTGGTCGGGAAGGTAGGTCCCTGCTCAAGGTAGTGGAGACAGGCGGTTAGGGGCAGGTGTCGCCGGCTGAGGTGCCGGCGGAGTTCGTTGTTGGATGAGATCGCGCGTGAGGTGCGCGGCGAATGCTGGCGGCGGCGCTGCGGGCGGAGGCCGACGCCTACGTCGACGCACTGGTCGAGCAGGTCGATGAGGATGAGCACCGGTTGGTGGTGCGCAATGGGCGTCACGACCCGCGCACGGTGACGATGACGGTCGGGGCGGTCGAGGTGCGGGCGCCGCGGGTCAACGACAAGCGGGTTGATGAGGTCAGCGGTGAGCGTAAGCGGTTCGCCTCGGTGATCCTGCCGACATGGTGTCGCCCGCAGCCCGAAGATCAGCGAGGTGCTGCCGCTGCTCTACCTCCACGGCCTGTCCGGTGGCGACTTCGTGCCCGCGTTGGAGCAGTTCCTCGGCACGATCTTGGGGTTGGCCAACCCCCAGATGATCGGCATCCCGTCCGGTGCGGCGATCAGGTAGAGCCGGAAACCCCAGAAGAAGCGGGAGTGGCTGGCGCAGTAACCGTAGCCGGCGTGTCCGGCCAGATCGGATCGTTTGACCGTTTCCCGCGAGGCCGCGCATGGCAGCGGTGTCGAATCGAGCAGCCGCAGCTGGTCGTGCCACGATGCGGTGTCGCGGGCCAGTTCGGTGATCACCGCGGCGATCAGTCCACCCTGCGCGCGCAGCCGTTTGCCGTAGCCGGACTGACCGGGCAGCTTCGGGAACATCGCGGCCAGATGGGTGCGTGCGTAACGGATCCAACGCCGCTCACTGGCGAAGCCGAGCAGTTGCTGCGCTACGGCCACACACAACAGCTCCGCGTCGGTCAACTCGGGCTTGCGACCAGGCAGATGATCACGACTCCAACCCAGCGCGGGCAAGACACGATCGTCGAGCTCGACCTAGTGGCTCTGTCAGTCTCAAGTGGCCCCGCTGTGACGGAGATATCTGGCCCCACCTCGGCTGCTGACGGCGGGGTGTGACGGTCGTATCTGGCCCCACCTCCGACACGCGCGGGGTGACGTTCGGGAGGCAAGCGGCCCTTCTCCTACGCGCCGGCGCGAAGATCAGCGCACGCCTGCTGAAGGGGCCCGGGATGGGGTCGTCACGCGTGGAGCTGTTCGAGGCGATCCGCCGGGACGCCCGCCGGGAGGACCTGTCGGTCCGCGCCCTCGCGGAGCGCCACGGTGTGCACCGCCGCACCGTCCGCGCAGCGCTGGCGTCCGCGGTGCCACCACCGCGCAAGCAGCGCGTGCCGGTGGCGCCAAAGCTCGACCCAGCGAAGCCGCTGATCGACGCGATGCTCCGGGAGGATCTGACCGCGCACCGCAAGCAGCACCACACCGCTCGCCGCGTGCTGGCCCGCCTCGTGGACGAGCACGGCATGGCCGAGCTGACCTACTCCTCGGTGCGGGACTACGTCGCCCGGCGCCGCCCCCAGATCACGGCCGAGGCAGGTCGGTCGCTGGAGACCGCGTTCGTGCTGCAGGACCACCCGCCCGGCGCGGAAGCGGAGGTCGACTTCGGTGACGTGTGGGTCGTCTTGCTGGGGAGTCCACTCGCTGCTTCCTGTTCACGTTCCGCCTGTCGCACTCCGGCAAGGCGGTGCACCCCGTCTACGCCTCAAGGGCAGGAGGCGTTCATCGAGGGCCACCAGGAAGCGTTCAAGGTTCTCGGCGGCGTCCCGACGGACAAGATCCGCTACGACAACCTGCGCTCAGCTGTCTCGAGGGTGCTGTTCGGGCGAAGCCGCACCGAGTCTGACCGCTGGGTGCAGTTCCGCTCCCACATGGGCTTCGACGCGTTCTACTGCATCCCCGGCATTGACGGCGCCCACGAGAAGGGCGGCGTCGAGGGCGAGGTCGGCCGGTTCCGCCGCCTCGAGCAGGCCGACGCCGCGGACGACGCTCGCAGGATCGACAACCGAGTACGCACAGTCGGGCAGGACTTCGCCGCCGAGGCGCCTCTGCTCCGGCCCCTGCCGAGCGACGCGTTCGACGACGGGCTGTGGCTGACCCCGCGGGTCGACCGCTACTCCCGCGTCACCGTCCGCCAGTGCCACTACTCCGTCCCCGCCAAGCTCATCGGCCGCAACGTCCGCGTCTCCCTGCGCGCGTCAGAGGTCGTGATCCTCGACGGCAAGCGCGAAGTCGCCCGCCACCCCCGCCAGATCCGCAAGGGCGCACAGTCCCTCGTGCTCGACCACTACCTCGAGGTCCTGGTCCGCAAGCCCGGCGCCTTGCCCGGAGCGACCGCACTCGCCCAGGCGCGCGAGACGGGGGTCTTCACCACTGAGCACGAGGCGTTCTGGGCCGCGGCCCGCGCAGTCCACGGAGACGCCGGCGGCACCCGTGCTCTGGTCGAGGTCCTGCTGCTGCACCGCCACATGGCCCACGGCGACGTCGTCGCCGGCCTCGCCGCCGCCGTGCCGGTCGGCGCGACCTCCGCTGACGTCGTCGCGGTCGAAGCCCGCAAGATCGCAGCCCTGCGCGGCAGCCAGCCCATCACCGCCGCTGCGGAGCCGGCAGCGGACCGCCCGCGGGTCATCAGCCTGACCGAACGCCGCCTCGGTGACCCCGCGGCGGTGATCGCCGGGCTCCCGCCCGACGGGCGCCCGCTGCCCAGCGTCGACGCCTACGACGAGCTCCTCGCCCGCCGCCCCACCAGCCCGACGCCTGCGGTGACCAGCTCCGCCGCGGGCGCCTCCTTGAGCAAGGGACACCCCTGATGACCACGACCACCACTCCCGCGCCCGCTGCACCGGCGATGCGGCGACGCCGCGGCATGACCGAGCAAGCCGCTGACGCCGCGGTCGACCAGGCGTGCTGGGCGTTGCGCTTGCCCACAGTGCGCTCGCGGGTCGGGGAGATGCTCGACGCGGCAGAGAAGGAGCAGCTCACCTACCGCGGGTTCCTCGCCGAGCTCCTGCTCGCCGAGTGCGACGACCGGGACCGCCGCCGCTCCGCCCGCCGGGTCAAGGGCGCCGGGTTCCCGCGGGACAAGTGGCTCGGCGACTTCGACTTCGAGGCCAACCCGACCGTCAACCCCGCCACCATCCACGGCCTCGCCAGCAGCGCATGGGTCCGGTCCGGGCTGCCGCTCTGCCTCATCGGGGACTCCGGCACCGGCAAGTCCACCTGCTCATCGGCCTCGGCACCGCCGCAGCCGAGGCCGGCTACCGCGTCAAGTACACCCTGGCCACCAAGCTGGTGAACGAACTCGTCGAAGCCGCCGACGAGAAGCAGCTCGCCAAGACCATCGCCCGCTACGGGCGCGTTGACCTGCTCTGCATCGACGAGCTCGGCTACATGGAACTCGACCGCCGCGGCGCCGCGCTCCTCTTCCAGGTCCTCACCGAACGCGAGGAGAAGAACTCCGTCGCGATCGCCTCCAACGAGTCGTTCTCCGGCTGGACCAAGACCTTCACCGACCCACGCCTCTGCGCCGCCATCGTCGACCGCCTCACCTTCGGCGGCAACATCATCGAGACCGGCACCCAGTCCTACCGCCTCGCCCAGACCCTCGCTCAGCGCGGAAGCTAGCCGGGATCGTGCGGCATGCTCCGGGGGTCAGGGTGGGCGCAGCCCTTGCCTAGGAGGGATCTGTCCCATTGTGGGCAAGGGAAGTCCGGGCTGAACCTAAACAGGTGGCACCGGCCACCGATCCGCAGCCAAGCAGCCAAGCAGTCATGCAGTCATGCAGTCATGCAGTCATGCAGTCAAGGGACACACGATGAAGAGCACGATCACGTTCACGCGTGAGGGCCTGACGCTGACGGGTGACCTGTTCACGCCCGAGGGCTTCACGGAGACCGCTCAGTACCCGGCGGTCATCGTGCAGGGCTCGTTCTCCATACGCGCAGAAGTTCGCGGAGCAGGGCTTCGTCGCCCTGGCCTTTGACTACGCCCACTACGGGCAGAGCGCCGGCGAGCCGCGTCAGCTCGAGTCGCCCGCGGAAGACCAAGGACCTGCAGGCAGCGGTCATCTATCTCACCGGTCTGCCCTACGTGCAGGCCGTGGGCATGGTCGGCGTCTGCACCTCCACCGGGAACGCGGCCTACCTCGGCGCCGCAGAGCCCCGGCTCGGCGCGCTGGCCACCGTGGCGGCGTTCCTGCCGAGCCCGGCGATCTTCACGATGCTCTACGGCAGCGAGGAAGGCGTCGCCGCACGCCGGGCGCAGGCCGCCGCCTCGCGAGACAAGTGCGAGCAGACCGGCGAGGTGGACTTTGTCCCCGCCTACAGCGAGACCGACCCTGCCGCGATCGACTACGGCCCCGCCGGGTCCTACGACTACTACCTCAACGAGTCGCGGGCCAACATCCCCGCCTACCGCAACGAGACCGCGGTCATGAGCCTGACCGAGTTCCTCGAGTTCGCCCCGATCACCCAGGCACCAGCCATCACGACCCCCACGATGGTCGTGCACTCCGACGGATCCGCCTTCCCCGACCAGGCGAAGAAGCTCTACGAAGGCCTCGCCGGTGAGAAGGAGCTCGTGTGGGCCGACGGCAACCACTACGACTACTACGACTCTGGGGCGCAGATCGACAGCGCCGTCGCCAACGTCAGCCGCTTCTTCCGCACGCACCTGGTCGCAGGACCGGCCACCTGACCGTGGCGGATGCGAGCCTGGTCGCGGCAGTGCCCCGGACGAGACGTCCGGGCGCGGCCCGGACGAGGAGAGGGTGAATGACGTGGCCGAGAAGGACCCGTACCTGCCGGAGCTGGGGCAGTTCCTGCGAGCGCGGCGCAGTGGGCTGACGCCCGACGACCTCGGGCTTGCCGAGCGCGACGGCGGCGTCCGTCGCGTCCCCGGCCTGCGTCGGGAGGAGGTCGCGGCACGGGTGGCGATCAGCACCGACTACCTCATTCGCATCGAGCAGGGCCGGCTCGCGCCTTCCGAGCCCGTCCTCGACGCGCTCGCGCACTGCCTGCGCCTCACCCCGGACCACCGGGACTACGTCGAGGGCTTCGATGCCGTCACAGGCCGGGACCGCGGTGTAGGCGAGGACGTGCAACTGTCGGCGACCAGCACGCTCGGCCACGACGAGGCGCGTCCCGGCGCTCCCGCGGGGGAGTTGCCACGGGCTGCGCGAGCGGGAAGGGTGAGCCTCTTGCGTACGCCCGCACGTCCGGTTGCTTCATGCGCCGCTGATCGCGCTGCCCTTGGCCGCAGCAGGCGTGAGGCGCACGGGGCGCCGTTGTGCGGGCGGTGTCGGCTGCGCGCCGGGCGCGGCAGGCAGGGTGAGCGTGAAGCGGGCCCCTCGACCTGAGGCGGGTTGGTAGGTCAGGGTGCCGCCGTTGGCTGCGGTGAGGGTGGCCGCGATGTACTACAGCGTCAGACGAACAGTCCCGCCGTAATCGCCGCAACTCG
Source organism: Jatrophihabitans lederbergiae (assembly GCF_031845305.1). Lineage (NCBI taxonomy): Bacteria > Bacillati > Actinomycetota > Actinomycetes > Jatrophihabitantales > Jatrophihabitantaceae > Jatrophihabitans > Jatrophihabitans lederbergiae. Next base: position 22,382 of record NZ_JAVREH010000046.1, read on the forward strand.
GCGACGTGCAGCTGTCTCGTCGTCACCGAAACGGTCGACCGCCCATGACAGCGCAAGCACCAGTTCGTAGATGTCTTCAGCCCTTATGGCGGAGTGGGCGAGCCCTTCAGGATCGGGCTCAGACTCCCTCGACTTGTCTAGCAGCTGCCCGACTTGCGTCAGTAGAGGGTCGCTTGCTGAGTGCACAGGAGAGGCTCCTTCCCGTGCAGTGGCCAGGCAGTGCGGCAGATCGTGCCAGATGCGCAAACGCCACGTCAGGCGGGCAATCCACTCAACCAAAGCTGCTTGAGCACCGAGCGTGTGCAACAACTCGTCAGCCTCGGCTAGCGCTGCGGTGATGCCATCAGCCATCACCGCAGCCAGCAAGTCGTCGCGCGTGGGGAAGTTGCGGTAAAGAGTTGCGCTACCCACTCCTGCCTGAGCTGCAATGCCATCCAGCGAGGTAAGCACACCGTCCGCCTCGAAGGCCTCCCGCGCCGCTCGCAGGATCGCTTCCCGGTTGCGCCGCGCGTCGGCCCGGCGCGAGGGCCGTGTCTTCTCGCCGCCTGCCGTCTCAGGTGCTGACATATCTCCGCCTCGTTGACTAAGTGGGGAGCGTCCCCGTATCTTGGTTCCCGGGGACGCTCCCCACTTCCAGAGGAGTCTAGATGACCCAGCGCATCAACGGCAGGACCGTGCTTGTGACCGGCGCCAACGGCGGACTAGGCAGACAGTTCGTCGAGCAAGCGGTGCAGCAGGGCGCGGCCCGCGTGTACGCGGCGGCACGCTCGCCTCGGGCTTGGGACGACGCGCGTGTTCTTCCCCTCGCACTCGACCTCACCGATGCCGCGTCTGTGGCCCGCGCAGGCGAACTCGCATCGGACGTCGACCTGCTGATCAACAACGCGGGCATCGCACCAGCCGGCGATTCCATCGCCGGGCCCGAGGACGAGCTGCGAAGATCTTCGAGACCAACTTCTTCGGCACGCTACGTGTGGCAAATGCCTTCGCCCCTGTGCTTGGCGGCAACGGCGGCGGGACGCTGCTCAACGTGCTCTCAGCAGCGGCGTGGATCAACGTGCCGACGGGGTACGCCGCCTCCAAAGCAGCCGCCTGGTCCGCGACAAACGCCTTGAGAGTCCAGTTGCGAGGGCAGGGTACGCACGTCATCGGCCTGCTGGTTGGGATGATCGACACCCCGATGTCCGCCCGCTGGGCCGTGCCCAAGGTCAGCGCTGTCAGCGTGGTTGAGCAGGCGTACGCCGGAGTCTGCGAGGGTGCCCTCGAGGTGCTGGCTGACGACTCGACGCGCTACCTCAAGTCGAAGTTGAGCACAACGGCCGAGGAGCTCTACCCCTGGCTCGATGAGCAGACCGCCGGCTTCGTGGCATGACAACTCGTTCCGCCGGCGGACACAGAAGCGTGCTCGGTGCGGCGCATACATCTGGTGACCGCCTGAGGCAGTGAATCTCACGCTCCGCGCTGTACGAACCAAGGACGCTGGCGCCACGGGGACACGGGCTTCGGGGTCCGCGACATGAGGAGGACCTCCGAATGAGGCGGTGGCTGAGGGCGTCGCTGCAGCCACTCCCGCTCGATCAGGGGACGGAGTGATGTCTGTATCGACTGCGCCACGTTGCCCCCGCGTGCAAGTTCCGCGGCCGAGACGCCCGGCTCCCGCCCGGCGTGCACCGGGCCCCGACTGGGCGGCAGTCAAGTCGAACGGGTGCAGCGTGACCGCAATCTCTCGGCCGACGGCGTGCGCGCTCTGCCACAGGAGGTAGCCGGCACGCACGCCCTGCACGCAGGCCGACGCGTCGAGCGGCCCACGCCCGAGCGAGGACCTTGACCAGGAGGACCGGCTGTCTGACTCGCTGATCGCCGAGCTGGCCGTCTTCCCGTGTGCTCGCCGAGGTTCCGATGGCTCAGGCAGTGCCTTGGGAGCTGCTGCTGAGGGTAAGCGCGCCTCGAGCGGGAGAGCACGCGTAAGCTCGGCGTAAGGGGTCTGACAGAAGGCTTACGTGACGGCTTCTCCTTCACTGCTGGTCAGCTTCGAGATCCCGAACCTCTGGGCCAAGGCCATCAGCAAGCCCCACGGCCGCATCCTCGACCAGCTCGGGGTGCACCACGTCGTGCACCCCGAGTTCGAGATGGGGCGGCGGGTGGCGCACCTGGTGCGTAGGGCCATGCTCGACTACATCGCCTTCGAGGACGACTACGCCATGGTCAAGACTGTCGGCCCCGCCAAGATCGTGGGCCGCCGGCTCGGCGACACCGGCATCCGCTCCAAGCACCGCATCACCGTCGTCGCTGTCCACCGTCGAGGGACCGGCTTCACCTACGCCACCGCCGACACCATCGTCCAGGCCGGCGACACCATCATTGTGTCCTGCTGCACCTCAGATGCCGAATGCTGCAGCATGCTCCGCTAGGACGCCACACTCCTGCCATGCAGTCCCCCCGCCGCCGGGTGGGGCCAGCGAGCTCCGTCACAGTGGGGCCAACTTCAGTTGACACAACCAACCTAGAGTGCGCTCAGGAGGGCGTCCAGGTATTCGTCACAAAATGATCTTCGACGCCCTCCGCCTCCCACCTCCGGCAGCGACACGCGCCTGAGCCGCAAACGGACTAACTCATCTAGGTGGGGCGCCGTTGATTCGACAGCCGGCAGAGCCTGTAACAGGTCCGGTCCGGGCTCAGCCGCGTTCTTTGACTGGGGCTTCGGGTGACCGATGGGATGGGGTCGTGTCCGTCTGAGTCAGCTTCGTTCGCGATGCAGCTCGTGGGGAAGCTGTCGCAGTGACGTGATTCGGTGTGGTCCTCCAGGGGACCGGCACTCTGTCTGTCGAGGTAAACCGCGTGGAGGCCGGCTGCGCGTGGTGCCGTGACGTCGAGGTCGTAGAGGTCACCGACATGGGCCGTTGACGCCGGGGTCACGCCCAGTTCTGCGCAGACCGTGAGGTAGGTCCGCGGGTCGGGCTTAGCAGCGCCGAGCTCTTCGGCGGTGAAGAGGGCTCCGAGAAGTTCATCGAGTCCGACGGCGCTGAGTTTGGCTGTCTGTATGTTCGGTGGTGCCGTTGGTGAGTACAGCGATCTGAAGGCCACTTCGGCGGAGCTCGGTGATCACAAGGTCGACATCGTCGAACTTGGTCCAGGCCGCTTCGTAGCAGGCAAGGTAGCTGGCGAAAATGTCGTCGAGCGTGTCGTCACCGCCGGGTGTCATGCCCAGGAGCGGGAGAAAGTCGCGCAGCCTGCGGCGACGTTGTTCGGCGAAGCTGATCTGGCGCGCCCGCCAGGCGGGGAAGTGGCGTTCCTCAGCGGCGAACCAGGCTGGGAGAAGAACGTCGGTGGGTGTTGCGTTCAGCGTGGGCAGCCAATCGCGAAGTGCGGTGGTCACGGAGCTGACGTGGTCCAGGAGCGTGCTGTCGAGGCGAAAATTACGGCGCGGATCGGCGGCATCACGGTCGAAGGTTATGGGTTGGTCGTGGCTGCCTTGAACCGGCCGTGGCGAGGTGGGATCTGACGGACCCATTTCGGTTACTTGCCGACCT
>NZ_JAVREH010000047.1:0-25880 GCF_031845305.1 Jatrophihabitans lederbergiae
CCGCCGCCGGCACTCCGCCTGCGGCTACCGCAGCCCGATCACCTACGAGAACACCACCACCGCGGCTACGCTACGACCGGCCGCATAACAATCAAATCGCGTGTCCACTTTTCGGGGCGAAGGCCCCTGCACTCGCTGTACCGGTCAGCCTCTATCGGACACTGGCCGATCGGGGTTAGCGCGCCAGCGAATCACCGTGAGAGGTCCCTCGTCAGCCGTGGGAGGTTCGAAGTGGTCGAAATGCTAGGAGGCGACCTCTTCGGTGAGCACGTAGTCATCGGGATGCCTGCCACGCCTGTCCCGGATACGGGCAAGGACCGTTGAGCGATCGGTAGCGAGATAGATCGTCTCCGGGACAACGCCAGCGGGTTCCAGTAACCGGCGGTAGTCCTCACGCATCGCACGCGACCAGAACGAGAAGTCCAGGACAACGTCGCTTCCCGCGGTCACAAGCTCCAACAGCCAAGCCCGCAAACCACCTTCGATGTCGTCGCGGACATCCCGGGGCAGCGGCACGGTCCAGATCCCTCGCTGCCACACTCCACGTCGAAGGAGAGCCGGATCATCCCCTCACTCTCCAAGCGGCGGGCATACGTCGACTTTCCCGACCCCGAAGGACCGCACATGAAGATCACTCGGCTCACCGACGCACCATACGTACAACGCTGGGTCGAGCAGCATCACGCCTCGGCGGACGCAGATCTCAACGTGACAGCCCCCGGCGATGGCCGACGTTGTCCCGTTGGACGATCGGCGAATTCAGGCGGTCGTCTCTCGTTAAGGTCCTGGGATGCCCGAGTCTCGTTACAGCAAGGTTCTGGGACGCCCGAGTTGATCGAGCCAACGGTCCGTCTGTACTCCGCCTGGCGTGAGGCGCACGAGGAGTGGGGAGGCGCGCACGAGGACGGTTTCGGCTGCTGCCCTCTGACGACGTCGACTCCACTGTCGGATTCGCGACCTGGCTGGCGCGGTCGGCCGGGGAGTCAGACCCGGCGCGCACCCTGGGCGCCGGCCGGGTCCACTCCACCTACCGGTGGATCGTCGAGGACGACCAGGTACTCGGCGCGATCGCGTTGCGCCACGAACTCACCGAGTCGCTGCTACGCACCCGCGGGTCATGTCGGCTATGGCGTCAGGCTCTCGGCGCACGGTCGGGGGCTGACGTGCTGATGACGATGCTCATGAGGGGTTCCATTCTGTCGGCCTTTGGCCGTCATTGATGCGACAGTAAAAGCACAACCGGGTACCTATATGACGCGGTGCGCTAGTCGCTATCGCCCAGCGACTAGCTGGCAGGGGGGAGGTCCGGCGCATGGGTCGCGGTGGCGAACCGCGTGATACTGGCGGCGATGACCCCCACACGGATTTGGGCTGGCGGAAGTCTGACTGCCCACCGTGGGCAAGACGTCATTTCGAACTGATGGCGCGCAGGCCCAGGTCGGCGAAGTCAATCATCCACTCGAAGGTGCGGTCGATGTCTGCGTCCCATTGGAAAGCGTCGGCGACGAGCAGGGCGGCGAAGCCGTGAAGTAGGCAGCGCAGCGTGCGGGCGGCGTGGTCGGTGTTGGCGGTGGAGACACCGTACCCGCCGAGCACGGCTGCTAGGGAGCCGAGCAGCCGGGTGGCGGCGTGTAGGAACGGGTCGTCCTCGCCCCGGAAGGGTTCGCCGATGGTGGCGGCGTAGCGCCCGGGATGCTCGGTGGCGTAGCGGCGTACCACCGTCAGCAGCGCCGCCAGCGCGTCGCGGCCGGCCTTGCCCTGCAGCGCGTCGCGCACCTGCTCGCCAAGCTCGACCATCGCCAGCGTGGCGATGCGGTGCTGCAGGTCGTCGAGACTGAGCACGTGCTTGTAAAGCGAGGGTGGTCGCATATCGAGTCTTTCGGCGACCACACCCATCGTGAGGGTCGCGAACCCGATCTCGTCGGCCAGACTGGCTGCGGTCTCGACGATCTGTTCGCTAGACAGCCCTGTCCTAGGCACCGGTGTGCGCGCCGAGGAACGTCAGGACGGCCCTGGCCACCTCGTGGGGGAACTGGGCGTGGGGGTAGTGCCCGGCTCCTTCGATCATGGCGACCGAGCCGACTCCAGCGGGCAGCGCCGCCACGATCGCCGCTGCCTCGGCGTTCGGGTCGGGCCAATCCGGATCGAGGGTGCCCATGACCACCAGGGTCGGACAGTGCACGGAGGCGAGCTGCGCCTGCGCTTGCTTCGAATCCGACGTGAGCATCTTGCGCAGGGCGGGCATCCGCCCCGGCTCGTGCAGTACTGCCTTGAGCGCGGCCAATTCCGCGTCCCAGTCCGCGGGCTTCAGGCCCGGGTAGGCGAGAGTGAGGTAGGCGGACCAGCGGCCGACGCTGCCCATGAGCGTGCCCATGATGCGCACCGCGCCCTTGCGGTAAGCACGGTTGGTGAACAGCCCACCGATGCTCGTCTTCGGCACGCGGGTGAACGGGGCGATCTCGACCGCGGCCGACACCAGGTCCGGCTCGCGGGTCGCGGCGATCGTGACCGCGCCGCCGGCGAACGAATGGCCGACCAGCACGGCCGGCCCGCCGAGCTCGCGCACCAGTGCCAGCAGGTCGCCGGCGAGGGCCGCGCGGCTGAACTCGGGCCACTCCGCACTCGACTCCCCCTGCCCGCGCGGGTCCATCCAGGCAACACGATAACCGGCCGCGACCAACTGCGGGGCGAGGAACCGGTACGCCTGGCGCCGGTCGCCTATGCCCGGGGCTAGAACCACGAGCGGCCCCGTTCCGGCAACCTCGTAGGCGAGCCGTCCGTCTTTTACATCCAGAAACTCTGTCACACTGACTCCTCAACTAGTCGAATTAGGCTGATGGCTATTGACTGTAGCTTTGGGTGTCGTGGGTGTCAACCTTGACCTCACTTCTGGATGAAGTTGCGTGGTGGCCACCGTCCGGGCCGGCGCCCCCCGTGATTGCGCCTGAAGCGATACGGGCTGCGCCGGGCTGCGAGAAGACTGCTCACTGCCAGACCGAACGAAGTACTTCAGTTCGCCCCGGGCCTCAGGCGGCGCGGCGGGCCGTAGACCCATCCGATGAGATTGCCGTAGAGCGACGAGATGTGGTGCGCCAGGAGATGGACGGTCCTCAGTTACAGAGACCCCATGGCGCACTGGATGCCGGATTCGACCGTTTCCTGACGTCAACCGCAGACCTACGACATGTGACCGTCAGTGGTAAGTGGCGGCAATGTCGCACCGCTATCTGGTGCCCACGTCGTCCCGCAGACCATCGTCTATCGGCCGGCGTCACATTGGATGCATGTCGTTTGCCGTGGTGAGAACTTGTGGGCCGTTTTGGGTGATGGCGATGGTGTGTTCGAAGTGGGCGCCGCGGGAGCCGTCGGTGCTGCGCAGGGTCCAGCCGTCGGTGTCGATGCGGTAGGCGTCGATGCCGCCGGCGAGGAACCATGGTTCGATGGCGGTGGTCATGCCGGCGCGCAGTCGCATCCCTCGACCTGCTGTCCCGTCGTTGGGGATGTGAGGGCTTTCGTGCATGGTCCGTCCGATGCCGTGTCCACCGAAGTCGGTGTGTAGGCCGTAGCCGGCGGTGCGAGCGATCCTGCCGATCGCTGCGGAGATGTCGCCTATCCGCGCGTCGGGGCGGGCGGCTGAGATGCCGGCGGCCAACGCGCGCTCGGTGTGCTCGAGCAACCGTGCGTCGTCGGAGCGGGTCGTGCCGACGCAGAACGAGGTCGCGGCGTCGCCGGTCCACCCGTCAAGGGTGGCTCCGCAGTCGACGCTGAGCAGGTCCTCCTCGCTTAGTCGGTAGCGGGTGGGGATGCCGTGCAGGACGGCGTCGTTCACGGACAGGCACACCACGCCCGGATACGGTGTCGGCGCGAATCTCGGCCGGTAGCCGAGGAACGGCGAGCTCGCCCCCGCGGCCCACAGTACGTCGCGGGCTACCAGATCGAGTTCGTCCAGTCGTACACCGGGTGCGGCAGCCGCGCGGACTGCCGCTAGCGCGTTCGCGACGACTCGTCCCGCTGCGCGCATCGACGCGATCTCGCCTGGCGTTTTGAGTTCGACCACCTGGACGTCACCTCCCGAACCATGCAACCGCGATTGTTATACCGGTATTAGTATCACGGTCATGGTGCGTCCGATGCTGTCCCCCGAGGAACGCGAACGTGGTTGCAGGCTCGGCGCGCGGCTGCGGCAGGCGCGGGGGTCGCGGAGCATGGTCGACGTCGCGGCCGACGCCGGCATCCCTGTCGAGACGCTGCGAAAGATCGAGACCGGACGTATCGCCACTCCGGCGTTCTTCACCGTCGCTGCCCTCGCCCAAGCCCTCGATCTCGCCCTCGACTCGCTCGCCGCCGACGTCGCGGTCTCGCCCAGGCAGATCCCGATCGCCACGACGGCCTGACCGCCGATTGCCATCCCACCAGCAGTGCCCATCACGGCCTGAGACGTTCGGCTGCGCTTGAACAGCGCCGTCTGCCGGGGTGCCGGCAGCCGATCCTTGGATCGAAGTGAGGTTGGCGGGCTGATCGATGACGTCCCAGACCCAGCCGCTCTCTACGATGCTGTGGTGAACGCAAGCGATGAGACCACTAGCTGGACCGATGATCTGCGGCGGCGTCTCGACGAGCTCCTCGATGAGTACCGGCAAGCTTTGCTCGGTTCGCTGGACGGCCTGTCGGAGGAGGAGGTGCGCTTGCACCTCGTACCGTCGAAGACCACCCTGTTGGGGCTGGTGAAGCATGTGACCTATGTGGAGGGTGTGTGGTTCGACCAGGCTCTGATCGGCCGCTCCTATGCCGACATTGGTATCGCGACGACACCCGACCGCTCGTTCACCCTGACCAAGGCCGACACAGTGGCGTCCATCTCCGCCGCGTACGAGGTCCGGGCGGAGGCTTCTCGTCAGGCGGCCGCTCACCTTCGTCTGTCCGACGTCGTCGATGGCCGCGGGGAGCGTCCGGTGTGGGCGCTGTACCTACAGGTGTTGCGTGAGCTCGCGCAGCATGCCGGGCATGCCGACATCCTGCGCGAGCAGGTCCTGGCACGGCGAGAGCCCTAGACCGCGGGCCCGTACCAGTAAGCGTTCGGCTTGCCGGACGCACGAGATGCGCCGAAGTGCCGGAATGGCCGCGCTCACGCTCACCATGGCACCTGTCGCGGGACATCCTCGGGAGCGGCGGCGCGTGGCAGCATCGCGGTCATGAGCACAATGACCGCGGACGATCTGGCTCCGCTGCGCCGCCGGCTGGTCGCCTTCTGCTATCAGATGTTGGGGTCGCCGTTCGACGCCGAGGACGCCGTGCAGGATGTCATGGAGCGGGCGTGGCGGTCGCGGGAGTCGTTCGATGCGTCGCGAGCGTCGTTGTCGACGTGGTGCTACCGCATCGCGCACAACGTGTGCGTCGACCGTCTGCGTGGCGCGGCGCGTAGGCCGCTTCCCCGTGACTTGAGCGACCCCGGGATCGAGGTGGGGGCCCCGCTCGTGCCGGCCCTCGATGTCCCGTGGCTGATGCCTGCGCCCAGCGGGTGGCTCGGCGAGTCGGAAGCGGGCGCGGCCGTGGAGCGGGCCGCCGACGTGCGGCTGGCGGTCACCGCGATGCTGCAGATGCTTCCTGCGCGGCAGCGCGGGGTGTTCGTGCTACGAGAGGTGATCGGCTGCTCGGCGAGCGAGACGGCGCAAGTGCTTGAGTCGACCGTCCCCGCGGTGAACTCGGCGTTGCAGCGCGCACGCGTGGCCGTGGGGTCAGGAGGCTGCCCGGCCGCGACCGCTGCACTGCGATCGAGTTGAGCGCTACGCGCGCGCCATCGAACACGCCGACGTGCGGGCTCTGGTTGCTCTGGTCGCGGACGACGTCGTGCTCGAGATGCCGCCTGTTCCCGCCTGGTCCCGCGGCCGGAAGCAGTACCGCGAGTTCATGCTCCACCTGTTCTCTTGGCGCGGAACCAGATGGGTGACGCATCCTGTCGGCAGCAACGGCCAGCCGGCTTTCTTGCTGTACCGGCTCACCGACGAAGGTCGGGTTCCGCACACCGTGCAACTCTTCGATGTCGATGAGTCCGGCGCGATCAGCCACGTGCTCGTGTACCAGGACCCGAGGCTGTTCTCCCTGTTCGAAGAGTCCGCGGTGCGCTGAGCGATGAGTCGGTCCGGGTTCGTTCGTAGGAACTGGTGACACACCCAGACACCGGAAAGGACCAGATCCATGGGCCGCATCATCATCATCCAGTTCATCACCCTCGACGGCGTCGTCGAAGATCCCGACGGAAGCGACCACACCAGCTTCGGCGGTTGGGCGATGCGCCACGGGCCGCAGGGCGTGGCCGGGGACAAGTTTCGGCTGGGGCCGATTCTCGAGCACGGGACCCTGCTCTTCGGTCGCCGCACCTGGGAGCACTTCAGCACCCTGTGGCCGACCCGCGACGACCCGTTCTCCCGAATAATGAACGCCGCCACCAAGGCAGTGGCCACCCACCGTGAGATCGACTCCGATGTCTGGGCAAACTCCCGGGCTGTCGACAAGCCGCTGGCCGACTGGCTGCGCGACACCCTGGCCACCGACGTCGTCGTCATCGGAAGCGGATCGGTCGTCAAGGCTCTCGCCGACGAAGACCTCGTCGACGAGTACCGCCTGCTCGTCTTCCCGACCGCTGTGGGCTCCGGGCGTCGACTCTTCCCCACCGGGCACCGCCTCGCTCTCGCCAGCGCCGAGCAGGTCGGGCCGGCGGTCCTGTGCGTCCTTACTCCAGACCGGGCGTGACGCCGTGATCAGATTCCTCGTCACGTACGACCGCCCAGCTGACCCCGAGGCCTTCGACCGGCACTACCGCACCGTTCACGCACCGCTCACGCGGCGGCTCCCCCGGCTGCTCGCCTACACCGTGCATCGGCAGCCGCGCGCCGTACGGGGCGCGGCCTACTACCAGGTCGTGGAACTGACCTGGCAGGACCGGGAGACCGCCGAGGCGGCGTTCGCCTCACCGGAAGGCAGAGCCACCGCGGCAGACATGGCCAACCTGGACGCGCCTACCCGCAGCTGCCTCTACGAGGTGCTCGACCAACCCCCTGATTCGCATCGGTGAAGCGATCGAGTTGGTCAGCGCGGCGAGCGCGATGCGGCTCGCCAGCTGTTCGCCGTGGTGGGGACGACATCGGCGGCGAAGCCGGGGACCCGCTGCACCGGTGCGCGCTGCCCCACTCGATGGCCGACGTGCAGGACGACGTGAATGAGGAACTCGTCTAGGACCTGAGAGCACTGGCGGCCGCCGACCTACTCACCGACGAACGTGCCGCGCAGGCGGATATCACGAGTCCGGTGGCCGCCTTCTATCCGTCCCCTGTAGCTCAACCTCGCCGAGTGCTACCGCAAGCTCGGCAACCTTGACGAAGCCCGGCAGCACCTCCGACGGGGGACGGCGGTTGTCAGCACCCTCCCCGACGACGGTCAAAGGCGCCCTCGACCGGCTCGCCGAGCGGCTGACGTCTGCCTGACCGCAAGCGGATCGTCTACCAGGCGGCGCGAGCCGTCCCGGTGGTCGTTCGGCATCTGCGACGGCTTGCACACGTGCCTATTCGGGCGTGTTTTCACGTTCTCGTTGTCCGGAGTCTGCAGCCTCCGGACACGAGCGTGCGCCTAGCTGAGCCGCGTGTCAGCGTAGGCTGCCATCGCGTCGCGGTAGTACTCGGCCAGGCCAGGTGCGATCTTGTCGTAGGTCGCCGTGAATCGTGGATCGTCGACGTACATCTGGCCGAGACTCTTGAACGCTGCCGCATTTGGAGTCCACATCTGGCAGATCGCCTGGTACGCGGCGTCCACCTCGGCCTGAACGGCGGCGTCGCCAACGTCCGTACCGGCCGTCATCAACTCAGCCATCCGGATCATCGCCGACGTTTGCTCGCGTTGCATCCGTTCGGTGTCCTGCGCGCTGAGCGTGTCGGTGAACTGCTTGGACTGTTCCCACTGCTGCGGCCAGCGTGCGCGTGCCTCGTCGTCGTACTGGGTAGGGTCGAAGCCCTCGAAGAGGTTCTCCGGCCTGTTGATCCTCGTCATATCGGGTAGTCCTTTCTTGCTTTCGAGTTCATCGATCGTGCGCGCAACGGTGTGAGCCACCTGCGCGAGGCGGCCCTGCTCGCGCAGCAGCCGCTCATGGTGGCCGCGAAGGGCCTGGATCCGGTCGCGCTGCTGGTCCAGGATCTCTCCGATCTCGCTCAGCCCGAGATCCAGTTCCCGCAGCAGGAGGATCTGCTGTAAACGAAGCAGATCTTCCTGTTCGTAGAAGCGGTAACCGTTGCCGCCGACCCCTGCCGGTGGCAGCAGGCCGATCTCGCCGTAGTGGCGAAGGGTCCGCGAACTCACCCCGGACATGCGGGCCACCTCACGATCGACCAGGACACCTGCACACCTTCCACTTTGATCGATGAACTCAGCCGGTCTGTCCGGCTCTCACTGACGCTAGGCATTGACGTTGCGTCAATGTCAACACAGCCGACGGACGATCTCATGCGCCACGGGTGCGGTCCGAAAGTGGATCGGGCTACGGCATGGTCGCTCGCCGGCGGCATCGCAGTGGTGTGATGGTCTGGTGGATGGGCTGCGGATCATCGGTGAGGCAGTGGCCCGGCCAAGTCCGTCGTGCTGCTCGGGCACGGAGGCAGTGGGCACAAACGAAGCGAACGCAACGTGCGGCTAGCGACCTGGTTCGCCGCATGCGGCGGCATCGCGTCGCTGTCATCGATGGCCCATTGCACGGCGACCGCGCTGTAAGCGGCGACGGACGGTTGGACTATCAGAACCGTATCGCCGGCGAGGGCGCCAGAAACCTCCACGACCGCATGCGCCAGGACTGGCTCGCCGCTCTGGCCGCGGTGATCAGTCGGGGTGGGTCGGCGGACCGAGTGTCGCCTTCCTGGACATGTCGATGGGAGCGCGGTACGGGCTGCCTGTCTGCGGTGCTCTTGCCTCCCGGCTACGGTGCGCGGGCCTCGCCCAGACCGATCGACTGCCCCGCGATCTCGCAGCGAACGACGTGATCACCGCCGCAGCCGGAAGCATCCGCGCCCCGATCCTGAAGCACGTCCAGTGGCACGCGGCTCCGACCCGCCGCCGACGCCTCGCAAGCGGCTTCTCAACTGACACTGCGCCTGGTCCGGCGGATGGCGTCATCAGGGCGGCAGGGCGAGCCTGACCTCGCATTGGAGGTCGGGTACTCGATTGAGGCGCGCGTCGGCCGTCACGAGTGCGCAGCCGAACGTCTCGGCGACGGCGAGGTAGGCGGCGTCGTAGCCGGTGACGTTGCGCCGCAGTTGCCACATGCGGTCCAGCAGGGGTGTCGCGGCAACGAGGTCGATGGTGGCGGCCGCCATCGCAGTGAGCGCGTCGACAGCGCGTTGCTCGCTGATCTTGTGCCCGAGCCATCGGCCGCGGATCGCGGAGAACACTTCTACGACGAGGTGATCTGGGGCGGCCCACCGCGGATCGCGGCCGAGCTCGGCGCGCCCGTGAGCGCCGACTGGCCCGTCGTCGGTGAAGGCGTTGGTCAGCACTGAGGCGTCGACCACTATCACAAGGCGTTGCTCGCGACCTCGCTGAGAGCCGCCTCGCGGTCGGCTCGGGCCTGGTCGAGCGCTTCGGTCACCTGCGTCGTGGCCAGCTGTGAGCCGTCTTGGCGACCGTCGAAGCGCTCCAGCAGGGCGAGGTTGGTGGATCGGCGTGCCTCATCGGTCACCAGACTCAGCAGGAACGACTGCAGAGACTGGCCGCGGGCGGCAGCCCGGTCGGCCAGCGTCTGGCGGATATCATCGGGGACTCCTCGGATTTGCAAAGCAACCATGCATGTAGTTTACATGCATGGAGTGCTGTCGCATGGACCATTCGAGGGTTCCATCCGGGCAGGCGTCCGACAGGTACGCCATACGGGACGGTCAAGATCGTCGACGCTGATGGAGAGGCCACGAGTCGAGCTCTTCGACGTCGATGCCGTCGTCTACTTCCTGCGCAAGGTCATCTGGACGGTGCCGGACTTCACGGTGGAGCGGTACCGTGCCTTCGCTTGGTCGCTAGCCGATCGGCGATTGGGACAGCGGTCGGCCTGCTCTATCAGCTGGCCCGGTTCGCCGCGTCGTCAAGGACTCGGCGGACCCACTCCGATCTGGATGCGCCGGACCAGTAGTCGAACCAACGTACGATTACTGATCTGTCAACCGGTCTTCGGGCACAGAGTTGCCGAAGTGCGCGAGCACCTGCGTACTGTGACCTGCAACACACAGACGCTGGGCGTCAGCTGCCGATCCGAGATCGATATGGGCCGATCGGCCCCCCCGGCCCTGGGGCCGGCACCTGCAGAACTGTGCCGGGAGCGATCCCCGGTGAGATGGGGCATTGTCACTCGTTGGGCGCGATGGGGACCTCGTCAGGGATGCGGAAGGCTTCATGGGCCGAGTCGCCGGGCAGGGCCTCATCGATGAACTGCTCGGTGGGGTGAACCGAGCAAGATCTCTGCCAGCCAAAAGCGGGTGGCTTCGCGCACGTGCACGAGCATCCCGACCGGTGTCCACCCCGAGGGCAGGACGGCCGTGCGTATCTGCTTCTCGGTCAGCCCATCGACGATGCCGAGCATGCGTTCGTGCTGCGTGGTGAGCCACGAGTTGACGGTTGACTGTGACGGTCTCCACGGGGCCGTTCCTTCTCTGATGGGTCGGGGGTGTGCTGTCGTGGGGGACGTCGCCGCAGGTGGGGAGTTTTTGACATGCTGGGGCCGGCGGATGTCGAGACGCTGGCCTGGGCGCCGACGTTCCGGGTGAGGAGGCGGACCGGCCGCCTCTCGTGAAGTGAGGTGACCACGTGAAGTTCGTGATCCTGATCCACTCCAACCCCCAGCCGTGGGGACACCCCACCGGCGACTACATCGCCGAGCAGCAGGCGTTGCCCAAGGAACAGCGTGCACAGCTGAACGCCGAGTTCGTGGCCGTCATGGCCGAGATGCAGGAGAAGGGCGAGCTGCTTGGCGGCGAGGCGCTCGGGAACCCCGCCACGGCCAGGCTGTACCGGTGGGAGGGCGGTGAACCGATCGCGACCGACGGGCCGTATGCCGAGGCTAAGGAGCACTTCGCCGGCTTCTTCCTGATCGACGTCACCAGCCGAGAGCGCGCCGAGGAGATCACCGCGAAGTTCTCCGGTCCCGGTGAGACCGTGGAGCTGCGCCCGACCATGCAGGTGGGCGGCGACGACGTATGACCGTCGAGGTCGCCCAGCACGTGTGGCGCGTGCAGGCCTCACACGTCCTGGCGGCCCTGCTTCGCCGATCGGGGGATCTCGGCGCCTGCGAAGACGCCGTCCAGGAGGCACTCCTGGCGGCCGCGACCCAGTGGCCGGCCGACGGCATACCGGACAACCCCCGTGGGTGGCTGGTGCGGGTGGCCTCACGCAAGCTCCTCGACCGCCAGCGCAGCCAGGCGGCCCGTGCCCGCCGCGAACAGGAGGTCGCCCTGCAGGGTTGTGCGGACGCTCATGCACCGTCGGCGGACGAGGCGCGCGGCGACGACCAGGACGACACGGTGCACCTGCTGCTGCTGTGCTGCCACCCGGGCCTGAGCCCCGTCTCGCAGGTGGCACTCACCCTTCGCGCGGTCGCCGGACTGACCACCGCGCAAGTGGCAGCCGGATTCCTGGTGCCGGAGGCCACGATGGCCCAGCGCGTCAGCCGCGCCAAGGCGACCCTGCGCCGTGCGGGCGCCCGCTTCGAGCGGGTGCCGGCCGAGGAGTTGCCGGCACGGCTGCACGCCGTGCGTCACGTGCTGTACCTGCTCTTCAACGAGGGCTACACCTGCTCGTCCGGGCACTGCGCCATCGACCCCAACCTGACCCGGGAGGCCATCCGGCTCACCGAGCGGCTGCACCGGGCGATCCCCGAGGACGGGGAGAGCACCGGACTGCTGGCGCTTATGCTGCTCACCGCCGCCCGCACCCCGGCGCGCCTGACCACCACCGGCGACCTCGTCCCCCTGGCCGAACAGGACCGCGGCCGGTGGGACGCCGACAAGATCCACCGAGGCACGGCGCTGCTCGAGCAGACCCTCGTCGCCGGGCCAGTGGGTCCCTTCCAGCTGCAGGCCGCCATCGCCGGCGTCCACGCCCAAGCCCGCACCTGGGCAGAGACGGACTGGCTGGAGATCTGCATCCTCTACCGGATGCTGAACCGTCAGGCGCCGTCACCGACCGTGACCTTGAACCTGGCGATCGCCGTCGGCATGGCGCACGGTCCTTCGGCCGGACTGGGCACCTTGGACCCACTGCTGCACGACGCGAGCCAGCAACGCAACCACCGACTCCACGCCGCCCGTGCGCACCTACTGGAAATGGCCGGTGACCCCCGGAGCGCCGTTGCGGCCTACCGGGAGGCCGCACGCCTGACGCACAGCATCCCCGAGCAGCGCTACCTCAACCAACGTCTGACGTCACTGGACGAGGAAACAGACGACTGACCCCACGACCATGACACTGCCTTCGCCAAAAGCAACCAGTCCTGGCGAGGATCGCCGTACACCGATCCTCATCTAACACAGCACAGAATCGGCAGCGCCCGGATTCTCGGGCTACCGAGGAGTCACGTTTTCTTGACACTTCTGTGCATGTCAGCAATCGTGTCAGAAGCGTCCGTGCGTTATGCCCGACTGTCAAATTGGCACGATTTTCCGACAACTCGCCGACTCACTTGACGTCAAGGAAAAGCCATCATTTTTTGAGACACTGAGCCGACGGGTCGGCGCGGCGCTGTGGTTCGCAGAGCTATCTGGCATGGTTTTCGCAGAGCTATCTGGCATCGTCCTCACGGCCGGGTCCGGGAGGTGGGGCGTCGCAGCGAAATGTTGTCGACGGCCGCGGGGGTGGACATGAGGATGGCCTGATGGATGAAGCTCACTTGCCGCTGGCTGTGCAACTTGGCTCTGCTGATCACGTCATGCTTCGGCGTCACCTGGCTGAGGACCTCAAGGCGATCGAAGCCCAGTGCCAGGACCCGGAGATGCAGCGCTGGACCGCGATCCCGGTGCCGTACACCCGCGAAGACGCGGCATGGTTCCTTGCTAATGTGGCGCGACGAGGGGATGCCGGAAATGTGGCGGCGTTCGCCGTCGAGTACCGAGGCCGGTTCGCTGGGTCAATCGATCTGCGCCTGCAGGAGGCTGGCTGGGTCGAGGTGGCCTTCGGCCTGGCACCGTGGGCTCGCGGCGCCGGAATCGCGACGGCCGCAGTCCAGCCCCGCCAAGCATGTTTGGATACAGCGGACGTCTACTGGGGTGCCGTAGTAGTCGCAAATTAGAAGAGGAAAGTACCGTGACCTCACCATCAAACCGTAAACGGTTCATTCCAGCGATCGTGTTGCTGGTCGTTGGCGTCGGGCTCAATGTCTTTTACCGTATCGCTAAGTCTCATCATGTCGGCAAGATCGGCGCATCCACCGACATCGGTGGCGGACTATTGGTGGTCATCGGCTATCTGCTTATCGCAGGCGGCTTGATTCTTGGCGTCGCCACGGTGCTGAACGACCGCCGCGGTGGTTAGCTGGCCGCCGCCGATACTCAAGATTCGTTTATCGATACAATTCGACATCGAACCCGGATGCTTCGGCTTTCCTTATGGCTAGTTCATAGTTGGGGAACGGTAGCAGGAGTGGCTGGCTGAGCCAATTTTGCAACGGGCGACTCGGAATAGACGGCCTCCGACTCAGTTACCAATATCCGGATATAACAGCTCAGCTGCCATCGCTACCGCAGCGAGCCGGTCGTGCGCTCAGTCGGTTTCGTCAGGTCCTGGCGGGCAAGATCGACTGGGTGCCTGGAGTGCACGTGCCGCGTCAGCGGGGCAAGCGACGAGTGCACGCCATCTCCGTCCGCGAAGTCTTGATGCCGCAGCCAGACGTCGCCAAGTTCGTCCGGGCCCTACTCAGCCTCACACCCGAGCAGCTGGCGAAGTTGAGCGGCAGCCAGAGTGCGCGAAAGGGCTAGTACTGCCAGCCTCGCCGTGGACGCATGGTGACACCGGCTACCAGCAGTGCTTCCCGGATGAGGGTGTGCGCATGACCGAACTTCGCTTCAATCTTCGCAAATGACCAGCCAGCCGTATACAAGTCGATGGCCTCTGCGATCTCGGCGGGGGAGAGGCCTTGTCGCCGGACTCGGACGTCATGGTCTCGGAGCAGCTTCAGCACGGTGCCCTTGCCGATGTCGTACTTCTTGGTCAGCTGGGTGGTAGGCACGCCAGCTTCGTAGTCTTGGACTAACTTCTCCACGACGCTGGCCTCAAGCCGCCGCTCGATGGCATGCACGCGAGGGGCCCGCATCGAGACGCTCTTGATATGTTCGTCCGATTTTTTGCCCATACTAAGTGCAGAGAACTAGGGTGATATGGGCGGCTTTGGCATTTCGGGTAACGTCCCACCAGCTCCACCATCGTTGTCTTATTCAAACCTTGGCCAATTGATGACCAGCCAGGGCTTCGGCTGAATTGTCCTTTTCGAACATGCAGCGCAAGCCCCTCGATGACTCTGTATCGATGGAGTTGAGCGCAGCTGCACGCACCTGCGGGTCGAGGAGTGCTGCAAACGGCCCCGCCAGGTCCAAGCGGACGGTGCCGTCTTCATCGACGTAGATCTTGTCGAAGAAGGCAGATGGATAGCTTCGACGGTGCCACTCCAGGGGTCTTCAATCTTCGGTCAGCTTGGTCGCTACCGATCCTGCAAGACCCCGACCCCAAACACCCCGCTACGCTGCGCCGACCCCGTCAACCACGCTCAGTGAAGAGCCTTACGCCGGTAATCAAGGCGTGGGCATGGTGCAGAGCGTCGATCTGGACGCGCCGACGGGAACCGCGCCCAACGGTCAGGCGTGTTTCTACACCTGTACTACGTAAGCCTCAACTCAGCCCTGAACGACATGCACGTGCACCTCGTCAGCCCGTGAGTCCGGCGTCGGGCACCGCGAACATAACGATTCAGCATTCGGCTCAACATTCCGTGCGTCCCAGTGGCTACTAGTCAACATGGGTATTCGCGATGGCAGATTGGTCGCCGTGGCGTACACCGGGGGTGAGCCTGCTGCGGTTTCCTTCGATGATCTCCTGGCTGTGCACTGGTCGATGTTGGTCCGGGTGGCCGGGCGGGTATCACCGCCCGGCATGCGCGACGACGTCCTACAAGAGGCAGTCACCCTTGCCTGGCGTAGGTGGGACACCTACGACGCGGAACGAGGGAGCGTTCGCTCCTGGATGATCGCGATCGTGGCCGACCGGGCGCGCCGGGCGTGGCGACGACACCGCGTGTGGCATCCGCTGTCCGACGACTTGCACGTTGCGCCGGCGGATTCAGAGATCCGTGCCGATGTCGAACGCGCGATCGCGGCGCTGCCCGCTCGCCAGCGCCTTGCCGTGCAGTTGCGCTACTACGTCGACCTGCCGGTGGCCGAGATAGCTGAGGTCATGCGTTGTGCGGCGGGCACGGTCAGCTCAACGTTGCACGATGCCCGTGCGACCCTACGTTCAGCATTGGGAGATGAGTACCGATGAATGGGACCGACCTTGAGAATCTGCTGACCCAGCAGGGTCATGCGTGGCGCACCGAGCAGCCGCCAGACCCCGCGTTCAAGGCCTCAGGAGTGACCGGAGCCCGCCACCATGGAAACTGGTTGCTGCCACTGATCGCGGCCGCGGTCGTCGTGATCGGTGCCGCGGGCACCACGGTCGTCCTGCGGGGCGAGCATCCGCGGCGAGCGGAAGGTTCTGCGGCCGCGGCCCCGACGATCGTCGGTTGGGCTGCGCGCCCGGCGGGGCCGAGCCAATCACCGTCGTTCTATTCCGGGCCGGTCGCCTCGGCTACGACTACGGCCGCGAACCTGGCCTCGTGTGACAGCGACTTCGATACTCGCTTCGTGCCCGACGGCCAGGGAGGGACGGTGGTGTTGAGCTACCGCGGTTCCGCCGGCTGTGCATTACCGGAAGTCACCCCGACCGCACAGCTGCTCGACTCCGGCGGCACGGTACTGGCCAGTGGAGGAGAGTCACTGGCGATCGGACGCACAGGTGTACAACCGATCGCCGCAAGCCAGGTGGTGCTGGTGCCGGTGCGGGTGTGTGGACCTCCCGGTGCCAGCCTCAGACTTCGTTTCAGCGACGGCGAGAGCACAAATACGCCACTGCCAGCAGGACTGGCCTGCACCGATGGAAGTTCGGCCGGCGTCGGAGTCACCCATCAACGGAGCGCGGCCGGGGGAAGCCTTGGATCACTGGTGCAGGCGATCAGCGCACCGACCTCGATCCCCGCTGGTCAGACCCTGAGCTTCCGCGTGACGCTGACCAACTCGACCGACTCCGCCGTGCCGCTGAGTCCATGTCCGTCCTTTGCCGTCGCGCTGGAGGACGTACTCTCCCTGCCCGACCCCAAGGCCGTCAGTAGCAGCGGACAACTCAACTGCGCCGCCAGTCCGGCCAGCGTGGCAGCGCACGCCAGCATCACCTATGACATGCAACTAGACACGGCCGCCGCACCAACCGGTCCCCGTCGGCTGGTCTGGACTTGGCTGGGCGACTGGCCTTCGGATGGCTTCGCCGGCTACCCCACCGTGACAGTCCGGTGAGTTGGCTTCCGCCGCGGCCCCGGCAGACCGATGGTTGAGGATCTTGAGAAGAAGGCAAGACTGCAGGGGTGCCCAAAGTTCAGAGGTCGAACACCTACTGCCCGGTGCGTCCCTGCGGGTGACCAAGCCGTCGGCTGCCGTGCTGTCCGCAGCGTACGCCGGCCCCTCGCTACGAACGGCAACAGTGAAGGTCAACCAGTCGCAGTACGCGCTGGCCTACTGTAGCTGCGATTACCGGCGCACCATGCTGCGGTATTGCATCTGTCGAGCCTGATCCGTCCGAAGGCGTCTGGCCGCGGGTCGAGGTATCGGAGTCGGCGGTGTGACAACAAGGGCCGGCTCAGACGAAACGTCGCTGGTCCCTTGTTCTCTAGAGCAACCTGAACCAGCCGGTCACGAACGTCTCCTACCGCTACGAGAGCGGCGACGGCCAGCCCGAGGAGAGCTTCGGCCTATGGGCGGAGCGGGCCGAGTCGGTCGACATCTTGCCTCCGCACGGCTCTGTCAGATTCCAACTTCTGCAGTCGATGGGTCAGCCGGATCCGCAATGTGTGTCGTTACCTGGACCGACCCGCGTGGTGTCGAACGCGAGACTCGAGCTTCCGTTCGCACTCACTGATCCCGCGCGATCGGTCTCAGCGACCATAATTCGCGGGTGATGCGGTGCGCCCGCGTGGTTCGATGATCACCGTGACGCAGAAGCTCTTGCATCCGCCCAAGGCCAAGTCCGGAGACCGCATCGCGGTTCTGTCGCCATCATTCGCGGCGGCGGGAGCGTTTCCTGCAGTGCACGAGCAGGCCATGCTGCGTCTCGCCGAGCTGACCGGCTTGGTGCCGGTCGAATACCCGACGACCCGACAGCTGAATGCCTCTCCGGAAGCACGCGCGTCCGACATCAACGCGGCCTTCTCGCACCCGGAGGTGCGGGCAATCCTTGCCGTGGTGGGCGGTGAGGACCAGATCCGGGTCATTCCCCACCTCGACGCTGACCTCGCGCGCAGCGACCCTAAGCCCTTCCTCGGGACCAGCGACAACACGAACCTTCACAACTGGTTGTGGGCCAATGGCGTTGCGAGCTTCTACGGCGGCGCGTCCCAGGTGCATCTGGGCCCGGGACCTCACGTTGACCCGATTCATGCCGCGTCCCTGCGGGCCGCGTTGATCACAGGGCAATCGCTGGAGCTGTTCGAACCGGGCGAGTCCGAAGACGTCGGCGTTCCGTGGGATGATCCGCGAGCCCTGACCTCCTTCGGCGAACGTGACTCCACCGAGCCGTGGCTCTGGAGCGGCCCGCAACGTTCAGTCACGGGACGATCGTGGGGCGGGTGCGTCGAGGTCATTGAATGGATGCTCACCGCAGGTCGTTTCCCACTTCGCCGGATGTACTCGCTGGCGGGGTGCTTCTGCTCGAGACATCAGAGGAATTGCTGCCCGCTCGCAATGTCGGCTGGATCGTCCGTTCACTCGGTGAGCGGGGAATCTTGAGCGCGGTCGACGCCGTCCTCCTCGCACGTCCACCCGTCTCCGACTTCACTCGGCGGCCTGATAAGGCTGAACGCGCCCGGCTACGCGCCGAGCAGGCCGCCGTGGTCGTGGAGGTCATCAGCAGCTACAACCCTCAGGCTGTGGTCTGCGCCGGCGTCCCCTTCGGCCACACACGGCCACAGTGGATCATTCCCCACGGCGGCGAGATCACCGTTGACGGCGCACGCCAGCGTGTGTTTGCCGACTACTCCTGACGGCTCGAATAGTTGTCGATCGAATATTGACGGTTACCGGTAAGCGGTCTTGGACGGGCGTGCCTGCCCCCTGCCAAGGCCTAAGTATCCGTCGCAACGTGCTCCCACACGCCCGGATCGGCGTACAGCTGGTGCACTTCCTCGAGGTCCCCGCGCCTCGGGCGCGTCAGCGTCAGGCGTTCGGTGTTCACCCGTGAGAAGTCGGCCACCCGAGCATTAGCCCAGCCGGCCCCTCGTCGTCCGCGACCGGGACGAGGCCGTGCTGCACCGCGCCTTCCCAGGCACTTGATCGACGCTGATCGACTGCCGACGGGTGGGTGTGAAGGAGGATGGGACGCGGTTGTCCGCTGGTTCACTGCGCAATTCCTTGTCACGGTGATGACGGCATGGGTGCCGCAGCGGTGAGAAGAGGCCTACGGGAGAATGCCGTCTACGCCTCCCTGCCCGGAGCCCGACGTGTCGAACGCAGCGCGGAATCGGCTCAGGGCGGTCGCCGAGTCCTGAGCCGCCCAGCCTTCCAGGGCGACGACGCCGGTGTAACCGAGCGCGCTCAAGGCCGCTGCGACAGCGGGGTAGTGGATCTCCCCGGTCCCGGGCTCGCACCGTCCGGGCACGTCGGCGACCTGGATTTCCCCGATGAGCTGCAGGGCCCGCTCAACCAACTGGATGAGGTTTCCCTCACCGATCTGCGCGTGATACAGGTCCAGGTTGAGTCTGAGGTGGGGGCTCCCCACCGCCTCGACCAGCGCGATGGTGTCTGCGGCGCGGGCGAACGGCGTGCCGGGGTGGTCCACCTCCGTGTTGAGATTCTCCAACGTGAACACTCGCCCGGCGCGCTCCCCGAGGGCGGCCAGCCGTTCGAGCGTGCGCGCGGCGGTCAGCCACATCGCCGGGGTCACGACCTCGCTCGGGACCACCGGCAAGCCACGACCGTCCAGGCCGGTCCCGTGCACGTTGAGCCGCGGGCAGTCCAGTTGCTCGGCGATGTGGAGCGACTCCTCAGCTGTGCGCAGCAGCTGTTCAGCGCCATCCTCGTCGGCAAGAGTGCCGGTGACGTAGCCGGTCATCGACGAGAAGGTGGCGCCCGTTCGCGCCAGCGCCTCGACGTCCTTGCTCGTCCAGTCCCAGATCTCGACCTCGAAGCCGAGATCAGCGATACGCCGCGCTCGCTCCTCGATGGGCAGGTCGAGGAACAGCATCTCGGCTGATGCGGCCAGCCGGTACGCCGTCACTTCTCGACCTCGTCGATCCGCACGGAGCGGCGGCTGCGCACCGACTCAGCTGCCGCCAGCGCGATGGCGAGGGCCGCGCGGGCGTCCTCGCCCGAGACCGTTGCAGGGGTACCAGCCCGAACGGCGTCGACGAAGGCGGACAGCTCGCTGACGTAGCTGTCCGGGAAGAGCTCCTGGTCGCTGCGCACGGTCTCGACCAGACGACCGGCTGACCCCGAAAAAGTCATGCCGCTGCGGCGACCGTCCCCCATGGCCACCATGCCGCTGGAGCCGAGCACCTCTCCCCGGACGTCGTACCCGTACGCGGCTTCGAAACTCGCCTCGGCAACGGCCATCGCGCCGTTGTCGAAGCGCACGAGGACGACGGAGGTGTCCAGCAGTCCGCGATCCCGCCACGTCGGCTCCACCAGTGCATCGGCGGTCGCGTACACGTCGACGGCCTCAGCTCCGGGGTTGAGGAAGCGCAGGGTGTCGAAGTCGTGGATGAGCGTTTCGAGGAAGATAGTGTCCGGAAGGACCCGTGCCGGGTCGAAGCCGCCGGGATCGCGGGTCAGCGAGCGCAACTGCCGCGGCGTGCCGAGTGTGCCGGTGTCGATGAGTGCCCGGGCGGCCTGCCAGTCCGCGGCGAACCTACGGTTGAACCCAACCTGCAGGGTCACCCCAGCAGCGCGCGCGGCGTCGATCGCGCGGTCGGCCTCGGGCAGTGTGACCGCCATCGGCTTCTCACAGAACACGTGCTTGCCCGCACCTGTGGCGGCCACGACGAGGTCGGCGTGCGACCGGGCCGGCGTGGCGATCACGACCGCGTCGACCTCGGGATCCTCCCAGATCTGGGCCACGTCGGTGTACGCCCGCCCGGCGCCTAGCGCAGCGGTCAGTCGCTCGGCCGCCCCGCGTGCCGGGTCGGCCACGGCAACCAGCCGCGCCTGCGGCAGGCGTAGGGCCAACGTCTCCGCATGGAAGGCGCCCATCCGCCCCGATCCGATCAGGGCGACGCCTACGGTGTCCATTGCCATCTCGCCTCCTTGCATAGAACGTTCTATGTCCCACGAGAGAGTGATGCCTGCCGCTCCTGCAGTCAAGAGGCTGCGTCTAGAACGTTTTAGTTCCCTGTCGACAAACCTGGGGTGACCCAAGGTCGACTGGAGACCACGCCTCAAAGCACCGCCCTTGGCTGCTGCAAGGCTCCGCCTCATCGGAGTCCAGTACGTCGTTTCGACGATCTGGTGTCGTTCCTGCGGCTCGACCGGGCGTGCGGTTGGACCGTGGAGCCAGCGGTACTCGGTGTCGGGGTGGCGAAGGTCGGTCACGCCCGCCTTGTCACACGGGCGAGGCGGTGGTGCTCCGTATGACTAGGCGGGGAGGCACGATGAGTTCCCGGTGGCCCACCACTGCGCCGTCGAGTCGGTCGGCCACCCGGCCGACCGCGAGCGAGGCCATCTTCTCGGCGTCCTGAGCGACCGTCGTGAGCTGGATCGAGGAAAGAGCTGCCACTCGGCTGTCGTCGTAGCCGATGACGCTGATCTCCTCGGGCACGGACAGTCGGCTCCGGTGGAGGACGTCCATAACCGCGACCGCACAGCGGTCGTTGAAGACGGTCACAGCGCTGGGCAGAGGTCCCTTGAGCAACTCTCCCGCGGCGTGAGCTGCGTCGTCCTCGCCGGGGCCACCTCGGATGATGTGCTGATCTTCACTGAGTCCATGGTGCGTCATCGCGGCCGAGAACCCACGTCTCCGCTGCGCCGCTCCGGGCGCTCGGCCCCCGTCGATGTGAGTGATCCGACGGTGACCGAGGCTCACCAGATGATCGACGGCCTGGCGCTGCCCGGCGTCGTCCGTCGTCCGGACGACGTGGACCCCGGCCGCGCGCACCGGTCGAGCCACCACGACGACAGGCAGCCGGGTGGCCAGCTCGGCCAGCCGCGTGGTCGGGGACCGGGGGCCCAGCAGGATGATGGCCTCGCAACGATCCTGCAGTAGTGAGGCCATGGCCCGTTCTTCATCGCGGACCGGTGTCACCGCGCTGAGAGTCAGTTCGTACTGCAGGAGTTCGCCGGCTGCGTACAAGCCGCCGAGGAGATCGCCATGAAAGTCCTGCCGGACGTCGAACACCACTCCTAGCAGCCGGCTCCGCGTACTACGGAGCAGCCGGGCTCGGGCGTCGGGCCGGTACCCCAGTTCATCAGCAGCACGACACACCCGCTCCCGGGTCGCCGGGCTGGCGCCCGGGGCCTCGCGCATGACGATGGACACCAGGGCGGTCGAGACACCGGTAAGAGCCGCGACGTCTGCAAGGGTCGGCCGCCGGTCACGGGGCGGTGATGCCATGGCGGGAGCCTATCGAAGGCTTGAACGTCCCGACGCCTGGTCCGAGGAGGAACCGGTGACATCCGTGCTCACGTTCGACGCCGACCGTTCCAGTCCTACGCCGCTGTACTCGATGTAGCGCAGGCCAAGCCCGGCGCCCGGCGGGTGCGTTGCTTCGCAGGGTGCATGCCGCGTTGCGGCCCGGTGGGTAGCGTCGGCGCGGTGCACAACTCGGTCGAGGTGACCGGAGGTGAGTGGTCCGATGGTGACTTTCCGATGGACGTGGATCTTCGCCTTCGACGGAGCGATGCTGACTTCGGACTCCACGTTGCGCTTCCGCGAGCGGGACGAGGTCGAGACGGCCCTGGTCGCACATGGGTATGACTTGGCCGATGTCCGCGCTGCGCCCGACCGGCCCGGACAAGGGTTCGTGTCTTCGCGCGACGTACCAACTGATGAGCAGAGACGTCCAGTCACCGACTCCTTATCGGAGATTGCGCATGCTGCCCGCTCAGCGAGCGAGCCACTGCTCGCGTGAGATCGCATACTCGACCTCGCCCAGTTCACTCCCGGAGATGGGCTCCTCCCAGTCGGTGTGGAACGTCCGAACGTGCTGCATGCCGACGGCGGCCATCGTCGCGCGCGAGCCTGCATTGAGCGTCATCGTCTCAGCGAAGATTCGGACCAGCCCGAGGTCCTCGAATCCGTGCCGGATCAGCTCACGCGCGCCTTCGCTGGCGAACCCGTTGCGCCAGTGGCGGCGCAAGATCCGGTAGCCGAGTTCGGCCTGCCCTTCGACCGGGCCCTGGTCGGGGCGCTCCGGCGGCTCGAGGATCCACCAGCCGACGAACTCGCCATCGACGTACCCGGCCCAGAAGCCAAGTCCCGGCACCCGCCCCGCGACCGCGAGACGACTGCGGTGCAGCCGTTCGACCTCCTCGCGCGCCCGAGCCCGACCGTTGCCCAGGTAGCGCATCACCTCAGGATCAGAGTCAAGCTCGACCTCGTACTCCAAGTGCCCGTCCGACAACGGGACGAGCTGGATCCGGCCCGCGCAAAGCGACGCCTGGCACATGGCTCTATCCTCGCGCACCGCCCGGCGGTCCGCGCCGGTTGGCGATCACCGCGAGAACCCAAGGATCGTCAAGCGGGACTACCAGGCGGGTCGGCGGCTTTATCAGTTCTCACGACTACGGTTCTGACGACCCCGTGAGGAGCGACCCAGTGGCTGAACCAGACGCAGTGATGGTCCGTATCGGCGAGGGGATCGCGCTGCGTGAACAAGGCGAGCGCGTCGCGGCGCGCACTCTATTCGCGCAGGTGTGGACTGAGATCAGCGGCGAGGACGGCGACTCCTTCCACGTCTGTGCACTCGCTCATTCGATGGCTGACGTGCAGGACGACGTGCACGAGGAACTGCTATGGGACCTGAGAGCGCTGGCCGCAGCTGATCTGCTCACCGACGAGCGCGCCGCGCGCGGCGGCGTGGCTGGCCCGGTCGACGGCTTCTATCCCTCGCTGCACCTCAACCTCGCCGAGTGTTACCGCAAGCTCGGCGAGGTTGACTCGGCGCGTAACCATCTTGACCGAGGCCGTGCCTCGATCGACGCCCTCGGCGACGACGGTTACGCCCAGATGATCAAGGCTGGCTTGGATAGGCTTGCGGACAGACTGGCCTGACCGCAGGGCGATCCCCTTGCGGCGATCGACCGATTGGCGCGTGCGCCACGTCGCCGTAGGAGGTTCCGCCAGCGGTACAACCCAATGTCGCCTGGCCGGTGCGCGCATCATCATCGACGACGTATTCCTCAGCGGCGCCGCGTCGCAGGAGCGCACCCGCATGCACCTGGTGGGCCTGGAGGTGCTGTGGGTTGGGGTGCGCTGCGACCCGGTGATTGCCGCGGACAGGGAGATCGCCCGAGGCGACCGGGTAACCGGCATGGCCGCCTCGCAGGCCGAGATCGTGCACCAGGGTGTCGTTTACGACCTGGAGGTGGACACCAACCACACCGAGTCCCTGGACTGTGCCCGCACGATCGCCGCGCGCGTCGTCCAATGACCATCGTCTGCGGACACGGCAACGAGGGCGAGCTCGCCGACGGCGGCTAACCACGCACGTGTCACAAGCGGATCGTCAAACGGTACAAGGCGTACGCGCCGCTATCGTGGGGGCATGCCAGCACCGGAGCGCTCAGGCGACCCGGCCGACGGGCGCGAGGTGGCGGTCGGGGTCCGGGCGACGTACGACGCGGTCGCCCGCGAGTACGACCGGCAGCTCGGCGACGAGCTCGACGGCAAGCCGCTGGACCGCGCTCTGCTCACGGGGTTCGTCGAGATGGTCGGGTCGGGCAGGATCGCCGACGTAGGGTGCGGGCCAGGGCAGGTGACCCGCTTCCTTGCCGATCAGCGGGCGGACGTGCTCGGGATCGACCTGTCGCAGGGCATGATCACAATCGCCCGAACCCGGTCACCGAAGCTGGAGTTCACGGTGGGCTCCATGCTGCGGCTTCCGGTTCCCGACGGCACGTGGGCAGGCATCGTGGCTCTGTACTCAATCATCCATCTGACTGAGGATGAGCGGGCGATCGCCTGCCGCGAGTTTGCGCGGGTGCTGCGCCCCGGTGGCTGGCTGCTGGTCGCCTTTCACGTGGACAGCCAGCAGTTCACCATCGGCGAAGTCAACCGCCTCACGACATGGTTCGGGCAGCAGGTCGAGATCGACGGCTACTTCATCGACCCCGATCAGGTAGTCGCCCAGCTACAGACCGCCGGGTTTGCGCTCACGGCCAAAGTTGAACGACTGCCCGTTCCTGAGGTCGAGTACCCAAGTAGACGTTGCTACCTGCTCGCGCGGCGGCGCTGACCGATAGCCGATCGGTCAGCGGTGTCGGACCCAGATGCAGGGTCGGTGAGGACGCCGTTGTCAGCGGCTCGGTCGACGTGCAGCGGGGCGAGCGCCTCGGGAATTACGTAGGTGCCGCTGCCGGGTCGGACCTGCGCGGCGCAGATGACGAGGGTGTCGGCGGCGGCGCAGGCGTCGTAGTCATGCCATCCACGGGCCAGGCTGTCCGAGTAGCCTCCGGGCAGGTCGTCGACGTCACCGTCCCAGCGCAGCGGCACTCCTCAGCAGGCGGCGACGAGCTGGTCGCCGGATCGGCGTCAATGAATGCTGGCCAGCCGCCCGCGAACAGCGCCGCCAATTGCTCCGCGGACCGAGGACGGGCATGCATCGGCTCCGCGATCTGCTCCGGGAGATCACGCTCCAACTCTCGTCTGTTTCAGAAGTGGATGGCTTCAGCGAGACGAGGCGGCCGCCTTCACAGATGCTTGATCATCGCCGTCCGAGACCACGCGTCCAGCCCAAGGAACGCTTCGTGTCGGCGGATGGCCACGAGCTCCGGCCCGAGGTCGGCGGCAGGCAGGTCACGCCAGCCGAGCCTGCGGTAGTAAGGGCCGTTCCACGGGACGTCGACGAACGTGGTCAGCGTCATGGCTGAGGACCCCCGTTCACGCCCCCATTGCTCGGCTGCGGCTATGAGCGCTCGGCCGAGTCCTCGACCGGCGCACGTGGGATCTACTGACACCTGGTCTAGATGTGCGCGTGCGTCCACCCAGCTGTTGAGGACAAAGGCCAATGCTGAGTCATTGTCCTCGACGGCCACCAACACTCGTCCGTCACGGACGGCCGGCAGGAGCTGCTCCACGGTGGGCAGATCGCCGTCGGCGACCGCCGCCATATCGACCTCCCGAAACATCTTGCCGGCGTTCGCCTCGATAGCGATGACGGTCGGAAGATCGACGTCGGCGGCGGGGCGGATCCTCATGTTCACCAGTCAATCAGGACGCCGTCCCGCATGACGAACGGCGGATTCTGGCGGTCATTGCAACAGCAGGTCGCCGATCAGTTCGTTCGGCTTCTTGAACGCTAGCCGTTTGCGGGGGCGGTCGTTGAGTTCCTGGGCGACCCAGTCGAGGTCCTCGGCGGAGTG
>NZ_JAVREH010000048.1:0-25560 GCF_031845305.1 Jatrophihabitans lederbergiae
CGTAGACCTTCTGCGCGCATCCGACAGCGCAGTAAGGACACACGCTGCCCACGACTCGGTCCGCCGTCTCGGTGCGGGCGGTGTAATCGGTGGTACGAGGTGAGCTGACAGCCGAGCCCCTGCCCAGCCGGTCGGAACCGGCTGCCTGGCGTAGCACCGGCCAACCCAGGAACGAACGCCTGAGGTTCATGACAGTCCCTCGCCATCTCTATCACGCGTAACGCGGCAGTACCGCGCCGACGCGTCAACCACTCCGGACGGATGCTGTCCGCTGATTGCCATCCACTCTTGCATACTGCAATTGGAAGGTCCAGAGTGAGATCGAGGCTGGGACGCTCTCGGTGTCGCGCAGGTCCAGTCCCTCACGCGTTGGTGTTGTCCTTCTTCTGGTCGCCGCGACCGAGCCGGGTGGCGGTTTCGATGGCGAGGGCGTGCACGAATGCCTGGGGCAGATTCCCCCGCATCTGATGTTGGTCTGCGTCGTACTCCTCGCTGAAGAGTTGCGGTGGCCCGCAGGCCGCACGGGTTCGCTCGTACCACGCACGGGCCTCCACGGCGTCGCCCTGTTGGTGCAGGCTCAGCGCCACGAGGAACCCGCACAGTAGGAATGACCCTTCGGCTTCACCCAGCGGTCGTTGGTCATGACGGAACCGGTAGGCGTATCCGTCACAGGTCAGGTCACGCAGGTATGCCCGCAGCGTGGCCACTGTGCGGGGATCGTCGGCCGGGACGGCGCCGCGCAGTCCCGGCAGTAGCAGCGCGGCGTCGAGAGCCGGGTCGTCGGGGGAGCGTTGCCAGTGCCCGTCCGGGTGAAGTGCATGAGCAGAGGTGTCGGCGACGATGTGGTCGGCCAGCGTCAGCCAGTGAGCTCCTTGGGCGGGTGCCGGGTGCGCCGCTGCGATGGCACGCAGCCCGGCCGCGGCGGTGAGGCGGCTGTGCGTCCAGGGACGGTTGTCGATTTCCCAGATGCCGGCGTCGGGTTCCTTCCACCTGCGACCGATGGCCCCGGCGGCAGCAACGGCAGCGTCCCAGTGCCGGGTGTCCAGGCGGTCGTGGCGCGCGGCGGCGGCGAACAGCAGCAACGCCTCGCCGTAGGCATCGAGCTGGAATTGTTGATTGACCCAGTTGCCGACGATGTCGTACCCGCCGGGATATCCGGGCAGGTCAAGATGGTGCTGGTCCGGCACCGGGTCGCCGGTGACGGTGTACGCGGGCGCCAGGTGATCGCCGTGCTCCAGCAGCCGATCAGCGACGAAGTCGACCGCGTCGTCCAGCAGCGGATGTGGCCCTGCGGCGGCAACGGCCTGTCCGGCATAGCACTGGTCCCGTATCCAGACATAGCGATAGTCGTAGTTGCGACCGGCTTCGGCTCGTTCGGGCAGGCTGGTGGTAGCTGCCGCGACCATGCCGCCACCGGTGCTGGTCAGCCCGCGCAGCACGGCGTAACTGCGGCGGGTGTCGCGCCGGCTCAGGCCGCCTTCGAATGCGGGGACGGCGTCACGCCAGGCGGCCTCGGTCGCGCGCCATGCCGCGTCGGGTTCGATCGGCTCGTCGGTGAGGGTCTGATCGCTCAATTCCAGGACGAGATCGTGATGCTGACCGGGCTCCAGGTGCAGCTGGAAAGTGAGGACCTCCCCGTTGCCGCGGCGATGTGCTTTCGGGGCCCCGGTCCAGCGCAGCCACAATCGGCCTGTGCGGCCGGTCCAGACACCGTCGACCCGATGGGCGTCGAGAAGGGGATGCTCGTCGTAGCCGGCGCGCGGCTCCAGCGAGACGATGATCGTGGCCGGCGCGTGCAGCGCTTCCAGCCGGCGCAGCAGGACGGCCCGGTGCGGATCGGCCGGATAGGCGAGGGCGTCGCGGCATTCCACCGCGCCGACGTCGGTGATCCACCGGTTACGCCAGATCATCGAGCCTTCTTCGTAATAGCCACCCCAGACGTGCCGCCCAACCGGGGTGATGCTGTACCCACCGCGGCCGCCGATCAGGGCGGTGAATACGGCGTCGCTGTCCCAGCGCGGCGCGCACATCCAGACGATGTCTCCGGCGGGCCCGAGGACAGCTCCTCGCTCGCCGTCGGCGAGCAACGCGTACTCGCGCAGCACGTGCGGCGGGAAGCTCGCCTGAGTGGGACGTACAGCCACGGTCGACGAACGGTCCGGCGTGGGCGGTCGGCGATCGGTCATGCGCGGACCCTCGACGCGGCGATCGGCAGCCGGACTGCCGCGAGCGCGGATGCCGCCGCAGCGACGGCGCTGATCAGCGCGGCACGACGATGAGGGCGGCTGACTTCCGCTGCGGCGAGCATGCTCAGGCAGTGCGCCGCGTCGACGGCTGCCCCGGCAAGGGCGGTGCGGCGGCTGGGACGCAGCAGCAGCACGACGCCCTGGATGAGCAGGCGCGCGCCGAGCAGCTGCACCAGCCACGCCGCGGGCTGCGCTCCTTGGCCACTGACCGCGCTCGCGACCGAGCGCGGTCGGGTCAGCAGCACCGTGCCGGCCCCGCACTGCGCTGCTGCGAGTGTCCTGGCGGGTGTGTGCTGAAGTCCGACTGCGGTGGTGAGCGCTGTTGTCGAGGTCATCAGCGGTGCCGCCGCCAGACGGTGGCGCCGGCAAGCATTGCCCCGGCGCCGGTGAGGGCGGCCAGTGCACCGTGGTGCTGTGAGGCCCACAGCTGCGGGTCCCTATTGTGGGACTTCTCGTCGAAGATGCCGTGGGCTCCGAAGTCTTTCCCGCTAGGCCCGTCGGCAGGCTCCCACAGGTTGACCGGCGCGTCCGGATCCTGCCGCTGTTGCATTTGCTGGGACTTGAAGCCGGTGCGCGCCAGGTAGCGATCGAGGAGGCCGGGAGCAATCGCGTTGGCGGCGAGGGTGCCCATGGTGCTGGCGCCGACCCAGTATTCTCGTCGCTTCGGGTGGTCGGCGGCGTGCAGGACGCCACGGGCGGCGAACTCCGGCTGGTAGATCGGCGGGACGGGCTGGGCGTGGTGCGGGAGCCGGGACAGCACCCACGAGAACTGCGGGGTATTGACCGCGGGCATCTGCACCATCGTCACATGCACGTTGCTCTTCTCGTGGAGCAATTCGCAGCGCAGTGCCTCGTGGAAGCCCTGGATCGCGTGCTTGGCGCCGCAGTACGGGCTCTGCAGCGGAATCCCGCGGTAGGCCAGTGCAGAGCCGACCTGGACGATGGTGCCGCGGTCGCGTGGCTTCATGTGTTTCAGGGCGGCCATGGTGGCGTAGACGTAACCGAGGTAGCTGACTTCGGTGACGCGCCGGTACTCCTCCGGCTGGATCGAGTCGAAGGGCGCGAACACCGATGTGAACGCCACGTTCACCCACACGTCGACGGGCCCGACCTGGTCTTCCACCTGCTGAGCTGCGGCGAATACCTGATCGGAGTCCGCGACATCAGCAGGGATCACCAGCGCGTGGCCTCCCGCCGCCTCCACATCGGCGGCGGCCGCGGCCAGGCCGGTCTCGCCACGCGCCAGCAGCGCGACGGTGTCGCCCCGGCGGCCGAACGCCACCGCGGTGGCCCTGCCGATC
This sequence comes from Jatrophihabitans lederbergiae, assembly GCF_031845305.1. Classification (NCBI taxonomy): domain Bacteria; kingdom Bacillati; phylum Actinomycetota; class Actinomycetes; order Jatrophihabitantales; family Jatrophihabitantaceae; genus Jatrophihabitans; species Jatrophihabitans lederbergiae. Next base: position 3,548 of record NZ_JAVREH010000048.1, read on the forward strand.
CCCCCGCTCGCGCCGGTCACCACTACTGTTCTGGGCATCAGAATTACTCCTCTTCCTTGGTTGTCTCCAGCATTGGTTCCAACACTGCCAGGCGCTGCCGCGTGACCTCCCGACCGACCTTGACGACCCTTGCCCGTCAAGGTCAATGCCCGCACAGGCCCCAGCCTGCCGCGAACTCTTGCATCTAGCAAGTATTGCGAGTAAACACTTTTATATGGGCCCCGGCGCACGCAGCGGCCGGCCAACAGAGGCCGGAACTCCGTAGTCCCCACGCCAGGACCCCGTCAAACGCTGGAAGGCATGCGCGCCCACCTCAACAAGGAGCTGTCTAGTGGCTGATACCGTCGCAGACGTCCTGCTCTCGCGGTTGCGGGACTGGAACATCCACCAAGTCTTCGGCTATCCCGGTGACGGTATCAACGGCCTGCTGGCCGCGTGGGGCAGAGCCGACGACAAGCCGCAGTTCGTCCAGGCGCGGCACGAGGAGATGGCCGCTTTCGAGGCTGTCGGCTACGCCAAGTTCTCCGGCAACGTCGCGGTCTGTGCGGCGACCAGCGGGCCCGGAGCGGTGCATCTTCTCAACGGACTCTATGACGCCAAGCTGGACCACGTCCCTGTCGTGGCAATTGTGGGACAGACCGCGCGTTCGGCGATGGGTGGCTCCTACCAACAGGAGATCGACCTGCTGAGCCTGTTCAAGGACGTCTGTTCCGACTACGTCCAGATGTGCACCGTGCCGCAGCAGCTGCCGAATCTGCTCGACCGGGCGATCCGCGTCGCGCTCACCGAGCACGCCCCCACGTGTCTGATCTTTCCCTCCGATGTGCTTGAGCTGCCCTACGAAGCGCCGCAGCACGCGTTCAAGCAGGTGCCCTCCAGCCTCGGTATCAGCACTACCACCCAGCGGCCCGATGACGGCGCGGTACGGCAGGCGGCTGACCTCCTCAACGCGGGCGAGAAGGTGGCGATGCTGGTCGGTCAAGGAGCCCGGGGCTGTGTCGAGGAGTTGAGCCACGTCGCGGATCTCCTGGGCGCCGGCGCGGCGAAGGCGCTGCTGGGTAAGGACGTGCTGCCTGATGACCTGTCCTGGGTCACCGGCTCGATCGGCCTACTCGGCACGATCCCGTCGTACAAGATGATGATGGACTGCGACACGCTGCTCACAGTTGGCTCGAACTTTCCCTACACCCAGTTCATGCCTGAGTTCGGCCAGGCCCGTGCCATCCAGATCGACCGCTCCGGCAAGTGGATCGGCATGCGTTACCCCTACGAGCTCAACCTCGTCGGTGATGCCAAGACGACGTTGCAGGCGCTTATACCGCTGCTGCAACGCAAAGTCGACCGCGGCTGGCGTCAGGAGATCGAAAGCAACGTCGCGGACTGGTGGAACACCGTGCAGCGGCGGGCGATGACCGACGCCGATCCGATCAATCCGATGCGAATCTTCCACGAGTTGTCCGAGCGACTTCCTTCCAACGCCATCGTGGCCTCGGACTCGGGCAGCGCCGCCAACTGGTACGCCCGGCACCTGCGTTTCACCGGCGACGTCCGCGGCTCACTCTCCGGGACGCTGGCGACCATGGGCCCTGGAGTGCCTTATGTCATCGGCGCGAAATGGGCGCACTCCGATCGTCCTACCATCGCCCTCGTCGGTGACGGGGCAATGCAGATGAACGGCATGGCCGAACTGATCACCGTCGCCCACTACTGGCAGCAGTGGACCGACCCGCGGCTTATCGTGGCGATCCTGCACAACAACGACCTCAACCAGGTCACGTGGGAGATGCGGGCGATGGAAGGGGCACCGAAGTTCGCCGAATCACAGACGCTGCCCGACGTCGACTTCGCCGCGTTCGCTCGAAGCCTGGGCCTCGGCGGCATCAACGTCGAGACCACCGACGCCGTCGGCCCTGCCTGGGCGCAGGCCCTGGCGGCGGACCGGCCGACCGTGCTCGACATCCGTTGCGACCCCAACGTGCCGCCGATCCCGCCCCACGCCACCTTCGAGCAGGTCAAGTCCCTCGCCGGCGCCGTATTGCACGGTGACGAGGACACCTGGGGCTTCGTCAGGCAGGGCGTCAAGCAGAAGGTCCAGCAGTACCTGCCGGGCCACAAGGAAGGCGACTGAAATGCCGCGACTAGTCCGCCGTACGGCACCTCTCGAGCAGGCGCAGACGGCCCTGCGCGACGTGCGTACCGGCCGCTTCGAACGCACCATGTCCGCGCTTACCGCGGCCGGTGCCGCCGTCACCGCCGGCGAGATCTACCTCTCCCACGACGGCGCGAGCTTCGGCAACAAGATGATGTGGTGGCCCATCGTCGTCGTCCCCGCCGCCATCCCAGCCGGGATCGCGTCGGTGTTCTCCCGTCGCGCCGCCCACACCGTGCTTCCGCTCGCCTCGGCCGCGATCGTCGCCAACGGCCTGCAAGGCACCTACCTGCACTGGCGGGGGATCTCCCAACGCCCGGGCGGCATCACCCGCTACAACATCGAAGCCGGCCCCCCGGCGTTCGCGCCGCTGCTCGCCTCCCTGGTCGGTGGCATGGGCCTGCTCGCGGCGGTGCTGCGCCGTGAGGGCCGTCCCCCGCAGGGCGATCGGGCGGACGGTGCCTGATGCCTTATCGCAGCCCCAGCCAGCGAGCGGTCACTCCCCAAGGCCGAGGCCGGTACCCAGGCTTCGACGTCCTCGACTCGGTCGATGCGTGGGACGACGTCACCGCCGGTGTCGTGCTCGCACGGCTGGCGCTGCCGGGCGAACTGGCGTTCTTCACACCGCATGAGGTCGGCATCGCCGAACCCCTGCTGGATCTCCTCCTGCACCAGGACAAGGACCCCCGCGTTCCGGTGCTGGCGCTGATCGATGTCCGCCTGGCCGCGGGCGAGACCGACGGCTGGCACTACGACGAGATGCCCCAGGACGGGCAGGCCTGGCGCGACACCCTTGCCGGCCTCGACCAGAACGCTGTGGACCGCCATTCGGGTCGTGGATTCGCGCAGCTGCCCCCCGGTGAGCAGGCGATCCTGCTGCAGGCCGTTCAGGATGCGGCGAGCGGCGGCGGTTCCTGGCGTGACTGGTCGGGGACCCATGTCTGGAGCTTGTGGACCCGCTACGCCTGCACCGCGTTCTACTCCCACCCGTGGGCCTGGAACGAGATCGGCTTTCCCGGCCCCGCCTACCCCCGTGGCTACCTCAACCCCGGCGTCAACGCCCGCGAGCGGTGGGAGGTGGCCGACCATCACGACGCTGACCCGGTGTCCTTCGCCCAGCGGGTGGAACGCGCCCGCGCCGAGCACGCCCGGCTGCACCTCGAGGACGAACGCTGATGAGGAGCAATTACCGCGACATCCGGGCCCGCAACGACTCGGCCTGGCTCATCCCCAACGACGGCACCCGAACCAACCATCAGCTGCGAGCCGACATGCGCCGCTACGCCGACGACGACGAGGTCGACCTCGTCGTCGTCGGCGCCGGCGCTGGCGGCAGCGTCCTCACCCAACGCCTGGCCCGCGCCGGATGGCGCATCGTGTGCCTGGACGCCGGGCCGTTCTGGAACCCCGACACCGATTGGGTCTCCGACGAACGAGGCTCGCACACCCTGTACTGGACCGAACCACGTCAGATCGGCGGCACTGACCCAGTGCCGCTCGGGTCCAACAACTCTGGTCGGGGGGTTGGCGGATCAATGGTTCACTACGCCGGCTACACACCCCGCTTCCACCCGTCGGACTTCGCCACGTTCAGCACTGACGGTGTGGGCGCGGACTGGCCGATCCACTACGCCGACCTCAAACCGTTCTATGAGGCGATCGAGCAAGAATTACCGGTCGCTGGGCAGGATTGGCCGTGGGGCGATCCGCACACCTACCCCCACCACGCACACCCCGTCGGCGGCAACGGCGACATCTTCCTGCGCGGCGCGAAAGCCGCCGGCATCGGCGCCCGGGTCGGGCCGGTCGCGATTCCCAATGGGCGCTTCGGCAACCGGCCGCACTGCATCTACCGCGGCTTCTGCCTGCAGGGCTGCAAGGTTAACGCCAAGGCCAGCCCCCTGATCACCCACATCCCGGATGCCCTGGCGCACGGCGCCGAGATCCGCGCCGACAGCATGGTCACTCGCGTCGTCGTCGATGACCGCACCGGCATGGTGACCGGCGTCAACTACGTGCACGCCGGCCGGGAGCACTACCAGCGCGCCCGCGCGGTCGCCGTGGCCGGTTACTCCATCGAAACCCCCCGGCTGCTGCTGCTCTCGGCTACCGCCCGTTACTCGCATGGGCTCGGCAACGACCACGACCAGGTCGGGCGCTACCTGATGGTCCAAGGCGCCCCGCAGACCGCGGGCCGCTTCGATGACGAGATCCGCATGTATAAGGCGCCCCCGCCGGAGGTGTCCTCCGAGGACTTCTACGAAACCGACCCGAGCAAGCCCTACAAGCGCGGCTGGTCGATCCAGACCGTCAGCCCGCTGCCGATCACCTGGGCCGAACACGTCACCGCCCAAGGCCATTGGGGGGCACCGCTGCGCGAGTACATGCGTGACTATGTCCACTGGGCCACCCTGGGCGCGCTGTGCGAGTACCTCCCGCAAGCCGACAACCGGGTCACCCTCGCCGACGAGAAAGACCGCCATGGTCTGCCCGTCGCGCACTTCTCCTACAGCCAATGCGACAACGACCGGCAGCTCACCAAGGCTGCGACCGCGTCGATGGAGGCGATCCTCAAAAGCGCCGGGGCGTCCGACGTTATGACGATCAACCGCTACGCCCACCTCGTCGGCGGCGCCCGGATGGCCGCCCGGGTCGAGGACGGCGTCGTAGACCGCAACCACCGCGTCTTCGACGTCCCCAACCTCTACCTCGTCGACGGCAGCACCCTGCCCACCCAAGGCTCAGCCAACCCCGCACTCACCATCATGGCCCTTGCCGCCCGGGCCGCGGACCGGCTCATCACCCACGCCCGGCGAGGACTCACCGAGGCACAGATGGAGGCATCATGAGCGGCATCGGCCCACCAATCACGGCCGTGACGAGCGCCGTCTACACCTTTCCCACACCCGAGCCTGAAGCCGACGGCACCCTGCAGTGGGATGCGACCACCGCCGTCACCGTGATGCTCAAGGCCGGCGGGCACACCGGACTGGGTTGGACTTACTCCAGCAGCGCTGCGGCAACGGTCATCCACGACACGCTCGCAGACGTGGTTCGCGACCGCGACGCCTACGACATCACGAGGGGCTGGGCGGCGATGCACCGCGCCTGCCGCAACCTGGGCACCAAGGGCCTGGTCATGCAGGCCATCAGCGCCGTGGACATGGCCTGGTGGGACCTCAAAGCGCGGCTGCTGAACCTCCCGATCTCGGCCCTGCTGGGTCAGTGCCGCAGCGAGGTGCCGATCTACGGTTCCGGCGGGTTCACCACCCTGTCCGAGGCCCAACTCGAGGAACAAGTCGGCTGGTGGCAGTCGGTCGGCTGCACCGCCATGAAAATCAAGATCGGGCAAGCCTGGGGAACCCGCATCACCCGCGACCTCGCCCGAGTGGGTGAACTTCGAAAGTACGCCGGAGACGAGGTGCACCTGATGGTGGACGCCAACGGCGGGTACAGCACGGGTCAGGCCCGCCGCGTCGGCGCCGCCCTCGATGACCTCGGCGTGGTCTGGTTCGAAGAGCCCGTCAGCAGCGACGACACCGCCGGGTTGGCAACCGTACGGACGGCGTTGCGTTGTGACGTCGCCGCGGGGGAGTACGCCGCCGATCTCTACGACGTCCGGGCGTTACTGCCCACCGTGGACTGCCTGCAGTTGGACGCAACCCGCTGCGGCGGCTACACCGGCTGGCTACGCGGCGCCGCCCTCGCCCAATCGCAGAACCTGCAAGTCTCCGCGCACTGCGCACCCTCGCTGCACGCGTGCGTGGCCGCCGCCGTACCCAACCTGCGCCACGTCGAATGGTTCGTCGACCACGCCCGTCTGGAACCACTGCTGGTAGACGGGCTGCCCCAGGTGCGGGGCGGAGCGCTGCACCCCGACACCAGCACACCCGGGCACGGAATGAGCATCCGCCCAGAGGCCGAGCAGTGGTGCACCGGATGAGTTCGCAGGAGGCGCTCCATGAAGGAGCATGAGCTACCAAACTGGCACTCGACGTTCGCGGCCAACGCCGACGTCGCCACCTCCACGGCGCACGCAGGCGGCGAGCTGGACCTGCTCACCGTCGACCTGCTGTGGGGCACCATCGATGTCCTACTTCGCGCCGGTCACTACCACGTCACGCTCGACTTGGCCGAGTTGTCCAGCGTCGACCACGCCGGAGTGACACTGCTGGTCGCCCTGCAGCACAGCCTCAGCACCCACTGCGGAGAGCTCACCATCATCAACGCTCGCCCCTCGGTCCGGGACGCGCTCGAACGTGGACAGGTAGCTGCCCGCTCCCTGCTCAGCGAACAAGGCTGTTGAGGACCCGATGCCCACGCCGGCCGCCACTGTCTCCGCTGACGAGCTTCGTGACGCCCTCACTGCTGAAGTGGATGGCGAGGTCCGCTTCGATGCCGGCAGCCGCGCGGCCTACTCCACCGACGCTTCCAACTACCGGCAGGTGCCCATCGGCGTCGTCATCCCCCGCACCATTGACGCGGCGGTCACGGCGGTATCGGTCTGCGCTCGGCTGGATGTGCCGATGTTTTCCCGGGGCGGAGGCACCAGCTTGGCCGGGCAAGCCACCAACGCGGCTGTTGTACTGGACTGGTCGAAATACTGCGACCGTCTGCTGGACGTGGACGTCGGCGCCCGCACCTGCGTCGTCGAACCCGGGATCGTACTGGACACCCTCAATCAGCGACTCCGCAGCACGGGGCTGCGTTTCGGACCCGAACCAGCCACCCACGACCATTGCACGCTCGGCGGGATGATCGGCAACAACTCCTGCGGGGCGACCGCCCAACGCACCGGCAAGGTCGTGAACAACGTCTCGCGGCTGGAGATCCTGCTCTACGACGGCACCAGGCTCTGGGTGGGGGAAACCGCCGATGCGGAGTACGACCGCATCCTGGCCCAGGGCGGGAGCATAGCTGAAAACTCTATCGGTCGCTGCGGACGCTGCGCGACATGAATCTGGCCGAGATCCGCATCGGATATCCGAAAATCCCGCGTCGCGTATCGGGCTACAACCTTGACAGCCTGCTGCCCGAAAACGGGTTCCACATCGCCCGGGCCCTGGTCGGCAGCGAATCCACCTGCGTAACCGTGTTGCGCGCGGAACTGCAGCTGCTGCCCGTGCTTTCCCAACGGTCCCTGGTCGTGCTCGGCTACCCCGACATCTACCAAGCCGCCGCCGCCGTCCAGCAGGTGCTGCAGGTCAGCGACCCCATCGCGCTGGAAGGCATGGACGACGCACTGATCCACGCCGAACGACGCAAACACATCAACACCGACGCTCTCCCGGAGCTACCCGACGGGGCCGGGTGGCTGCTGGCGCAGTTCGGCGCCGACACGGCCCAAGCGGCAGCCCAGCAGGCGCACGATCTCGTCGGGGCCCTCGCCCGCACACCGCAAGCCCCGACGATCAGCGTCCTGGACGATCCGGCCCGGGAGGACGCCCTGTGGCAGGTCCGCGAAGCCGGCCTCGGCACCGCCGCCCGCAGCCCCGGCACCCGTGACGCGTGGCCCGGCTGGGAAGACTCCGCCGTCGCCCCCGACCGACTCGCTGACTACCTGCGCGACCTGCACGCCCTCTGCGAACGATCCGGCTACGGCCGCCCCGCGCTGTACGGGCACTTCGGGCAAGCCTGCATCCACACCCGCATCCCGTTCGACCTCGACACCGCCGACGGAACCACCGCTTCACGACGCTTCCTGGAGCAGGCCGCAGACCTCGTCGTCTCCTACGGCGGGTCCCTCTCCGGTGAACACGGCGACGGGCAAGGCCGCGGCGAACTCCTCCCGCGCATGTTCAGTCCCGCCCTGATCGAGGCCTTCGCCGGATTCAAAGCCATCTTCGACCCCCGCAACCGGATGAACCCCGGGAAGATCACCGCCCCCCGCGCGCTGGACACCGACCTGCGGCTCGGCCCGCACTGGCATCCACGCACCCACGGGCAGCTGCAGTTCGCCTATCCCGAGGATGACGGCAGCTTCAGCCGCGCCGTCGGACGATGCGTCGGGGTCGGAAAATGCCGCCACGACGCCGGCGGAGTGATGTGCCCGTCCTACATGGCCACCCGCGAGGAGGAGCACTCCACCCGCGGCCGCGCGCGACTGCTGTTCGAGATGCTCAACGGTCACCCCGACAGCCCCATCACCGACGGCTGGCGCAGCGACGCCGTCAAAGATTCCCTCGACCTGTGCCTGTCCTGCAAAGGCTGCAAGGGCGACTGCCCGGTCAACGTCGACATGGCCACCTACAAGGCTGAATTCCTCGCCCACTACTACGCCGGACGCCAATGGCGCCGCCACCGCTCCGACCTATCAATGGGCTGGCTACCCGCCCTGCTCCACGCCTCCGACACGTTGCACGCCAGCCCACTCATCAATGCCGTCACCGGCGCCCCGGGCCTGCATCGGGCCGCCGCCACAGCCGCCGGCATTGACCCGCGGCGACAGATCCCCCGGCTGGCCGCCACCACACTGCGCGACTGGTACCGGCTCCGCGGGCCTCGCGGCGTCGGCCACCGCGGGCCAGTCTTGCTGTGGCCCGACACCTTCACCAACTACCTCAGTCCCGCCGTCGGACAGGCCGCTATCGGGCTGCTCGAAGACGCCGGCTGGCGCGTCCTGCTACCCCCACCCGGCCTATGCTGCGGGCTGACCTGGATCAGCACCGGCCAACTCTCCACGGCCAAACGGATACTGCGCCGCACGGTTAACGCCCTCGCCGCGCACGTGCGGGTCGGTGGACTTATCGTCGGATTGGAACCCAGCTGCACTACTGTGTTCCGCTCGGATGCGGCCGAGTTATTTCCTGGCGATCACGACGTCGTCCGGCTACAACGCCAAACCCTCACCCTGGCCGAACTGCTGACCGAGCGCAACCCGGGCTGGCAACCGCCCACGGTCGGACGTCAGGCGGTCGTACAGCGGCATTGCCATCAGCACGCCGTCCTAGGTGCCGACGCCGACGCCACGCTCATGGAACGCGCCGGTATCCGCGCCGACGTGCTCGACTCCGGATGCTGCGGCCTAGCCGGCAACTTCGGCTTCACCGCGGGCCATTACGACATCAGTCAAGCCTGCGCCGAGCGCGTCTTGTTCCCGGCGCTGCGGACCGCTCCGCCCGACGCCCTGATCCTGGCCGACGGTTTCAGCTGCCGCACCCAAATCAGCCAATCCGACATCGCAACGAGGCCTATCCATCTCGCGCAAGCCCTGCATGCCGCGCTCACCTCCAACGACCCATAAATGTAGGGAGGGTCTCGCAGTCCACAGCGACGCGACCTGGCCCACGCCGACCGCGCCACCAGGGAGCCGGTCATTCCCGCTGCTTTCACGGGCCGGCACCGCACAGCACAGCTGGGGTGTCACCTTCGGCGCCACCGGTCCAACCCGGGCCGCTTTCAAACCCACTGGCGAGGAGTAGCCATCATGACATCCTTCATCACCGATATGCGGCGAAGCGGCAATGGGCTGCTTCTGCGGATCACCATCATCGCCGCCATCGGCGGGCTGCTGTTCGGCTACGACACCGGCGTGATCTCTGGTGCCCTGCTCTACATCAAGGGCGACCTGCACGCCGGCAAGTTCGCGCAGCAGGCCATCGTCTCGACGCTCCTGCTCGGAGCCGTGATCGGCGCCGTCCTGTCGGGCTACCTCGCCGACGCGATCAGCCGCAAGTGGACCAAGGTGCTCTCGGGATCCCTCTACGTCGTCGGTGCGTTGGGCTGCGCGTTCGCAGTCAACGTGCCGATGCTGATCGGTTTCCGGTTCTTGCTCGGCATCTCGGTCGGGACCGCGTCCTTCGTCGCCCCCCTCTACATCTCCGAGGTCTCGCCTCCGCGGGTTCGTGGCGGCTTAGTGTCATTCAACCAACTCGCCGTCACCGCCGGCATCCTCATCGCCTACATCGTCGACTTCCTCTTAAAAGGAGTGGACAACAACTGGCGGTGGATGCTTGGAGTGGCCGTCATCCCCGGCGCAGCGCTCGCCGTCGGCATGCTCACCGTCCCGCATACGCCGCGCTGGCTAGCCGAGCACGGCCGCGACGACGAAGCCCGGAAGGTTCTGCAACGACTGCGCTCGGATGATCCCGACGCTGACGTCGACGAGGAACTCGAGGAAATCAAGAAAGCAAGCCGAGAGGAACGAGGCACGCGCACCAAGGACTTGGCGAGACCACAGATCCGTCCGCTACTCGTGGTCGGTATCGGGCTCGCGGTGTTCCAACAGTTCGTCGGCATCAACACTGTCATCTACTACGCGCCGACTATTCTGTCCCAAACCGGGCTGTCGGCCAGCAGTTCGATCACCCAGACAGTCTTCGTGGGCATCACCAACGTCGTCTTCACCACGGTCGCGGTGCTGCTGCTGGACCGCCTCGGCCGCCGTAAGCTACTGCTCACCGGCACCGTCGGACTGACCCTCTCCCTCATCCTGCTCGGCATCTACTTCACCTCCTCGACCGTGCAACACCAGGCGGGCTACGTCGCCCTCCTAGCACTACTCATCTACATCGCGTCGTTCGCCATCGGTCTTGGTCCCGTCTTCTGGCTGATGATCTCCGAGATCTACCCCACCGGCATCAAGAGCAAAGCGATGGCTGCGTCCACCGTCGCCAACTGGGGCGCCAACTTCCTGGTCGCCGCCACGTTCTTGTCACTGGCCAGCGCCATCAGCCGCGAGGGCACGTTCTTCCTATACGCGGGAATCTCGATCATCGCGTTCGCGTTCTTCGCCGCCAAGGTGCCTGAAACCAAGGACCGCAGCCTGGAAGACATACAGAACGACCTGGCGGCGGGGCGCGACGAGGAGGGTAACGGTCAGGACGCTGCCACCACCGAAGGCCAGCGGCACGCTCGCCACAATCATGACCTAACCGGCAAACACCGAGGCGACTCCTGACTCGTCAGCACCTCCCGTCGACCGCCGCAGCCGGTGATGTCGACGGCTCTCGGATACCTGTCAGGCGTGGAGTACCGCCGACACAAGGACCGGCGCGGCCGGACGAGCATGACGAGGATTCGCAGCTGGGGGAGCGAGACCTGATCCTCGACCGCGGCCACCGATCTGGCCACCACCGTCACCAACATCCGCTCGGCGGTCATCACCGCGTCGAGCTGTTGAATTAGCTAAGTGTGGTGTGGGCGTCCCTGTCTCGCGTGGCGACACGCGCGCTGAATCTAAACTATATGTGCGTCCACGCAAACTTTTGCTACGTGTACAGCTCGACGGCTCCCGGCCGTAACCTTTGCGAGATTGACCGCAGGCGCGCGGGCAACATGCAAAACCGCAATGATCGCCGCCATGGGTGAACTGCGGGATGCTGAGGCCGATACGCCATTACGGATAGCGGCTCGCGCTGATGCGGCCGGAGGGAGTGCTCACGGCCAGTTCGCCGGCAGCGGGCGGAAGGATCATTTCGGCGGTCGGTGTATGACTTGACCGGTAAGCCGACGGTCACTCATCGGTCAGGTGTGCTCGTCTACGTAGTCTTGGGGATCCTTGTTCTGGATCCGAATCCCTCCGGCGTGCTGCGCCTCGTAGGCGACGAACTCGACGGCGATATCGTGGCGGATCTGCAGGTCGGCGTGCTGACGGAAGTCGGCGAGGTCTTCGCGTTCCTCCTCAGCCATGTGGTCGCTGTTCGCGATCCGCGCGTTGATCACGGCCGTCCACCACTTGTCGCTCCCCGCAGCGTGCGTGCCAGCCTCAGCGACTGCATCCCGGATGTCGTTGTGATCTTTGATGGCATCCTGGGTCTCGCTGCCTGCGCTGTCTTCGCCGCCCGCTCCGGTACCGATCGTCAGCAGCCGAGGGTAGAAGTACTTCTCCTCCGCTTCGGCATGGACCTCCAGCAGAATCGTCAAGCGGGCCCACACCGCGGCGAGCTTGTCGGTGTCACCACGATCGATGTCATCAAGCAACGCGAACATCCGTCGCTGCTCATGGTGCTGGAACAGAATCAACTCGGTGATGTCCATGGGTGCTCCTTGATCAATCGGTTCCCCGAGCGGGCGCTACGGGTGACAAGCCCAGCAGCGTAATGGACCACTTTGCGTGGCTTCACCTTGCTGCATCCGCCCGGCGCGGGCTGATGGTCGGATCGGGACGTCGTTGTGGTAAGGGCCAGTGCCCTGTCTCCGTGAGGAGGTTGCCGATCAGTTGGGTCCGCTTCTTCAACGCTAGTCGTTCGCGGGGTCGATCGTCGAGTTCGTGGGCGACCAGTCGAGGTCTTGGCTGCTGTACATGCTGCGGTCGGAAAGTACTGCTGGGCCACGCCCTTGAAGTTTCATTGGTGCCGCGCTGCCACAGTGAGCGCGGGTCGCAGAAGTAGAGGGCGATGTCGGCATCGATGGCTACTCGGCCCAGTCCCGCATCTGTGGACCCTGGTCCCAGGTCAGCGACTGGGGGAGTGTCCTTATCTTGGCAGCGAGCGTCTCGCCGGTCACAGAATCGTTCTCTGTGCGCGCTCAGATCGTCTGCCGCACATATCAGCGAGTCCATTGCCCATCTCCGGCAGGGTGCTCGGGCACCTCACCGGCAGCGTCGGCGAACGATTCCAACGCGTTCGGTAACGCCCGTCTCTTCGTTTCCGGCATCCGCTCAACAACCGATTCAATAGCGGCACGCCGGTGTTCGAACACGGAGTCGACCAAGGCCTGCCCGTTACGGGTCAGCGTGAGAGATACATTGCGCCGGTCCGTCGGAACTTCGCGACGGTCGACCAGCTCAGCCACGACCAGACGTTCTACGGTGCGAGTCGCATTGGACGGGTGCACCCCTAACGCATCGGCCACGGCCACGAGATTGAGGGGACCGTGCGTTGCCAACATCACCAACACTCGGAGCTGCGGCAGAGAAACCTGATCCTCGACCACGGCCAGGGAACTGGCCACAACCGCCACTAAAACCCGCGCGGCCGCCATGACCGCGTCGACCTGACGAGTCAGCGCGGGGTCCGACGCTGACGTCTGCGTTCTCGGTGAAGGCACGCAGACATCATAATCGAACATGTGCATCAACGCAACGATTGCCTGCGCGGGAACCGGGACGGTCAGGCTGAACGGCCAGGATCGGAAGGGCGAACACGCTTCCGGCCTGACCGCTCTGACGCAATTGGGCTCTACGCAGCCAAACGTGGTATCCGGCCTCGGAGTGGTGCTGGTTGCTGAGTTTGCCAGGTGACGCCGCAGTGCAGGAGTAGCCGGACTCTCCTAGCGATCAAAACAGCAATGACTTGACGCTACGGCGCTCCGCGAACATCCCCGCCGGTACCTGGAACAGAAAATATCCGATCAAGAATAGGCCGCCGAGCAAGCGAGGCTGCGTAGAGGTGATATGTAAGTGGTTGGTCGGACCCCCCACGGAGCCGATCGAATAGTCCGAGCGGTCGAGGTACGCGAAGGAGTAGGTGATGAATGCGATCGGGACGAGGCGCCGCCACCGTTCGGAGTTCAGCACTGCAGGTCCGGTCCTGTTGACGGCTTCCTCGCCGGAGCGTCATCGCTCTCGATACTGTTTTACATGCACTGGTTGCGCTAACGCAAGTGCTGCCTGCAAGATGGTCGAGGCCCGTCGTTGCTCCCAGCTGCGAGAGCTGCGACGCGACGTGACGCGTGATGCACGAGCCCGTCGGCATTCGCCGAGTTGAGGACGTGGCACCGGCCGGCGATCTGCGGACCAGCCAGCGTGGCTCCCGGTCTGACACAGAGGTCAGCGTCGACCGTAACAACCCGCAAATACCGTTAGGCCCGGCGGCCCTCAGGTGTTCGACCTCCAATGCGGAGTGGCTCGGCGAGGGCCGCGTGTGGCTATTTGCTGAGTCCGCTGATGCCTTTGGCGATCACGAGGACGGATGTCACAAGAGCTGCGGTTGCCTGCACGCCCATGAGGATCTTCGCCCGGGGGGAAAGCGGCATGGTGTCGGTTGGGCTGAAGGCGGATGAGTTGGTCAACGAGACGTACAGGTAGTCGACGAAGGATGGCACCCAGTCGCTGCGCTGACTTGATCCCGCTTCCACCTCGGGCGCGGTGTCGGCATCTTCGTCTTGGGTGAATCGGAAGTCGGCCAGCGCCAGGTGGCGTCGGTCTGTTCGGGTCCGCGCTACTGGGCCGCCTCGGTCCAGTTCCCAGTAGGCGGCTGCGAACACGATGACGTTGGTGATCCAGACCTGGCCTGCTGCTAGGAGCAGAAGCCGGCCGTGGCCGGTGGAGCTGGCGATGAGCTGGCCGATGAGCAGGACGAGGGATACGAGGTTGGTCAGCGCGATCAGCAGGATCAGAGCAAGCGACATCAGCCGAGACCGTCGGGAGTGATGAGCGGAACGGTGAGGGTTGGTAACCATCACTGCGAGGATGAGGCCGATCTCTAGGCATGGCACCACGAGCCGGGGACCGATGATCAGCGTGTCGGGTAGCAGTCCGTAGATCGCCGCGGCCACAACCGTGGCCGCGGCCGCCGGCGCGCGGACTAGCCCGCGTCGGCCGGTGTTGCTCTGCGGCGACCGTCTGTGTACGGGCATGCCCTTGAGGCGGCTAACCGCCGGCTCGGCGGCATGGTCGTCATTGGGGACCATCTTCACTCCGGTCGCATGAGTGGTGCAGAGCATGATGTGTTACCGCTCGATGGAGTGAGCGAGATTGGCTCGAATCGCGGGCCGGACGCTCCCCACACCCGGGGCCGTGCGCGCGTCAGGGTGAAGGTTGTAGGACCGCTCGAGGCACGGTCGGAGTCTCCACCCAACTATTGCAATTCGCAACCGTTGCGAGTAAACAAGAGGGGCAGCGGTGATGGTTGGTCGTAGGAGTCCGGCTCATCCCCTCGCCAGTCGGCTCCGCCGCCCGCTCGCCGTCCATGCTACCCGCCACGCTCAGGGAGAGTCCGGATGTCCTCGTTCCCATCTTTCCTGCTGCTCATTATCTTTGTGGCTTCGGCTGCGGTGATTTGGGGAGCAGGCACCAAGCTGTCCGACTACACCGACGTGCTGGCTGAACGACTCCACCTCGGGAAAGCCCTCGGTGGGGTTGTGCTGCTCGCCGTGGCCACCAACCTCCCCGAAATCGCGATCACCGTAAGCGCTGCCCTGTCCGGACACGTCGAAATTGCCGTCGGCAACTTGCTAGGCGGAATCGCGCTGCAAACCGTGGTCCTGGTAGCGCTGGACGCCTTCGGAGTCCGATCCGGCAAACCACTGACCTACATGGCCGCGAGCCTGACGCTTGTGCTGGAAGCCGCCCTTGTCATCGCGGTGCTGATGGTAGTCATCGCGGGGACGCAGCTGCCGGCGCATTTGATAGCTCTGCGACTGACACCCGGACCGGTAATAATCGTCATTTTCTGGGTCATCGGACTCAAACTCATCGGTGGTCCCGGCAGCCAACTGCCCTGGGGAGACAGCGGAGAAGCACCCGGCAGCCAAGAGAAGCCGCGCGGCCACGCCCGAACCGCCAAAGAACATGACGCGACCGCACGCCACATCAGCACCATCAAGGCCGCCACCGTGTTCGGTATCGCTGCTCTGTTGACGCTGATCGCCGGTGTCACCATCGAGCGCAGCGGCGAATCCTTCTTCGGTAACCTGGGACTTTCGGGTATTCTGTTCGGCGCGACGGTCCTGGCTGCCGCGACGTCCTTGCCGGAACTGTCGACCGGGCTCACCGCCGCACGCAGCGGAGACTACAAGCTGGCGATGGGCGACATCTTCGGTGGCAATGCGTTCCTGCCGGTCTTGTTCCTTCTCGTCACGCTGATCAGCGGGAAGGCGGTGCTGCCGCACGCCCAAACCAGCGACATCTACCTGACCGCGCTCGGTGGTCTGCTGACCCTCATCTATCTGGCCGGTCTCGTCTTTCGACCTCAGCGCCAGATTCTGCGGATGGGCATCGACTCCCTCGCCGTAATCGCTCTTTACATCCTTGGCGTCATCGGCTTGATCAGCTTGCAATGATCCCGGCACACTCGACCAGAAGATCCTCGGCCGACCCGAAGTGAACCCCAACTGCGAGCGTCGCACCCAGCCGAACCGACACGCCGTGGCGACGCTGGCGCATCCAGGACGGGCCTCATGCCCATGGCGCTGCTTGGGGGTGTTGGTCGTCGCCTCCGGTAGGTGTCTGCGTCGACCCGATCATCCCGCTCGGCACCAACAGCCTGCCTTCCCAGATCATGACGGCCCCACCGAACGACCACGTCAATGAACAGTCGATGTCAATGAACAGTCCATCTCGGGGCCGCGATCGGGCCACCCACCCTGGCCGGCACCGTCGAATTGGTAACGGCCCCCCCTCAGTCGGCCGCCTACGAACCTCCGTCGCCCGCCGCACGTATGCGGCAGCGCTCGGGTTACGCCGCCGGTTTCGCCGACACGTGGAGGATCGGCTCGCTGTAGCGGTCGGTGGTCAGCTGCGGTTGCGGGTCATAGTGCTGTTGGCATGCGTGCTCGGCCTCAACAGCGCCGACAGCGCAACCGTGGGCGCAGTAGCCACCGAACTCGAGCGATCGCTGCACGTCGGCAATATCCAGATCGGATTGTTGGTCACCGTGTCCACCGGCGTTGGCGCGCTCGCGGCGTTGCCGGTTGGTGTCCTCGTCGACCGGACCAACCGCACTCGCCTGCTGTGGGTCAGCATCCTGATTTGGTCGGCGGCAATGGTTGTCAACGGGGCATCGACCTCCTTCGTGATGCTGTTGATCAGCCGGCTGGCGCTCGGTGCGGTCGTGGCCACCGCCGGACCCGCGGTGGCCTCGTTGACCGGTGACATGTTTCCCGCCGCCGAACGAGGCCGGGTTTACGGATACATCCTCGCCGGCGAGCTAGTCGGTACCGGCACGGGCTACCTGGTTTCCGGCAATGTAGCCGCGGCACTGTCGTGGCGCTACTCATTCTGGGTGCTGGCCGTCCCAGGCCTCATCCTCGCGGTCGCGATTCGACGGCTGCTGCCCGAGCCGCAACGCGGCGGACACGGTCAGCTGTTCCCGGCCGCGACGGGCACCCGAACCGCAACCACCGGCGTCTCGGCTGCCCCGGACGCTGCCGGGCACGCCGATCGAAGTGCTCCGACCGCGGGAAGCGACGATGACCTGGTTGAGCGGGAGGTCCAGGAGCAGGGCATCCCCACGCGAGCCGGTCTGGTGCTGCGGGCCGACCCGGCGCGCCTGAGCCTGTGGCAGGCGACCTCTTTTGTACTGCGCGTGCGCACCAATGTCGTGCTGATCATCTCCTCAGCCCTCGGCTACTTCTTCCTCACCGGGCTGCAAACCTTCGCCGTGGTGTTCCTCCGCGCTCGCTTCGGCCTCGGACAATCCCTGGCCAGCACCCTGCTCGTACTGCTCGGCGCCGGCTCCCTGCTCGGCGTGCTGATTGCCGGCCGGATCGCGGACCGATTGATCCGCCACCGCTGTCTGACCGGGCGGGTGCTCGTCGGTGCCATCTGTTTCCTTCTCACGGCTGCGCTGCTACTGCCGGCGCTGCTCACCACGTCGCTGCTGATCGCAGCACTGTTGATCTTCCTCGCCGCGGCAGCGCTGGGCGGATCGAACCCGCCCATAGACGCCGCCCGGCTCGACATCATGCCCGCGGCGTTGCGGGGGCGCGCCGAAGCCATCCGAACCGCACTCCGGGCGGCCTTCACTGCCTCCGCACCTCTCGTCTTCGGCTACGTATCCACACAACTCGGCGGCCAACGCTCAGCACTGGGCGAGCCCACCGGTTCCGTTCAAGTGCGCGCCACTGGCCTGGACCGAACGTTCCTCATCATGCTTACCGCACTTGCCGCCGCGGGGCTGATCATGCTCCTCGCGCAGCGGACTTACCCGGCTGACGTCGCCACCGCCCTGGCTTCCGAGCCAGACCGGTAACTCCAGCGCCAACTGCAGTAGCGCTGACGAGCATCAACGCGTGTGGGTCGCGGTTGCGCACCCCGGTCCTCCGGTGTGACAGTCGCCGATGAATCAGGTCGAAGCGTGCTCTGTCGCAACTATTGCGCTCCGTGGGAAACAGCGCAAGAATGACTTGATGACTGAATCCCGCCGTAGTGCTGGTCGGAGGTTTCAATGCGTATCGCCTATGTAGCTGCGCCGTGGCTGCCTGTGCCCCCACCGGCCTATGGCGGCTCAGAAGTCGTGATCGACCGGCTGGCGCGGGGGGTGAAACAAGCTGGTCATGAGGTGATGCTGTTCACGACCGGGGACAGCAGCTGCCCGGTAGATCGACGGTGGACTCGGCCAGACGCGGTCCCGGATTTGATCGGTGAAGTCGGGGTGGAGTTGGCGCACGTGATCGGGGCATATGCGGCAGTGCGCGACTGGGGTGCTGACATCGTTCACGACCACACCTTGTCCGGTCCCGCTTACGCTCGGACCGTCACCACCATGCCGGTGGTGACGACGAACCATGGTCCGTTCACCGAGGACCTGACCGTCATTTACCGAGACGCAGCCAAATCCGCCGCGATTGTCGCGATATCGCATGCGGCTACCGCGGGCAATATTCCGGTCACGCGGATTATTCACCACGGAGTTGACCCAACGCAGTATCCGATGGGGGAGGGCCAGGGTGGTTTCTATCTGTTCCTGGGGCGCATGTGCGCCGACAAAGGGGTGCGCGAGGCGGCGCTGATTGCCCTCGCCGCGGGTGTGCGGCTGCTGATCGCTGCAAAGATGCGCGCACCGAGCGAACGCGCGTATTTCGAGACACAGGTCAAGCCGTTACTCACCAACAAGGTGCAGTTTATTGGAGAGGTCGCCGGGCCGGCCAAGGCCGAGCTACTCGGCGCCGCCGCGGCGTTGCTCAACCCGATCTGCTGGCCCGAACCGTTCGGTCTGGTCATGATCGAGGCGCTAGCCTGTGGCACGCCGGTGCTGACATATCCTCTTGGCTCGGCCCCCGAGATCGTCGACCATAACAAAACCGGGTTTCTGTGTCAGAACGAAGCCCAGATGGTCGCCCGGCTGGGTGAGGTATCCCAGTTGGACCGGCGGACCTGCCGGAGAGCGGCCCAAGAACGATTCAGCCAACAGCGGATGGTCGATGAGCATCTCAGCCTGTATGCGGAGCTCCTCACTCGTGCTGCCCACCGCGCAGCCGATGTGGAGCGGGCGGTGATCGCTGAACCCCATCGGAGGATCATGGCGACCGACTTCGGTACGTCCATCCCCCCAGTAGGCAGGCTGACATCACCACCGAACGGAGTAGGACGGTGAAGCCGCCCAGCGTCCGAGTCTTGGACGGCAGCAGCTTCGCGGTCAGCGACACCCAGGGCGACATGGCCGATGCCCCCGCCCAGGTGCTGGGCCTGTTTTTCCGGGACACCCGCCACCTGTCGCGGTGGCAGCTGAGGTTAAACGGACGACCGACTGACGCGCTTTCCGGTGACACTCCGGGATACGATCAGGCGGTTTTCTTCCTGGTTCCGGGCACCGGTACGGTCTACACGAATCCGACCCTGTCGATCATCCGCAGCCGTCGCGTCGGTGATGGCATGCGCGAGCAGTTGCAACTGACCAACAACGGTATGGACAGCGTTTACGTCGAGCTGAGCATTCTGTTCGACGCCGACTTCGCCGATATCTTCGCCGTCAAAGACGGGCTGCCGAACAAGGGAACCGTGGATCGCCACGTCGAGGCTGATGGGGTCCGGCTGTGTTACACCCGAGGCGACTTCAGGCGTGAGACCCACATCCTGGCCCGCGACGCGTTCTGTACCGACCAGTCACTCGCGTTCCGGCTTCACCTCCCCGCGCACCACAGCTGGCAGAGCGACATCGAAGTTCGCATGGTCGCAGACGGACAGCATCACGAACCCAAGACTGCTACCACGCCGAACATGGCCGAATCCCTAGGTGAGTGGCGTGAGCACGCGCCGCAGCTGGAATGCGACTGGGACGACCTGCGTCACACCTATCAGCGCAGCGTGGATGACCTGGCCGCATTGCGGTTCTACCCCGACACCGTGCCAGGTGCCGCGTCTCTGCCCGCCGCTGGACTTCCCTGGTTCATGGCCCTGTTCGGCCGCGACAGCCTCATCACCAGCTATCAAGCGCTGCCGTTCGTTCCGGAACTGGCGGCCACCACGCTACGGGCCCTTGCCGCCCGACAGGCCACCGAACACGATGACTTCCGTGACGCCGAACCGGGCAAGATCCTGCACGAGCTGCGCTTCGGAGAGATGACCTACTTTCATGAACGGCCTCAATCTCCCTACTACGGTTCGGCCGACGCGACACCGCTATTCCTGATCGTCCTCGATGAATATCAGCGGTGGAGCGGCGACGATGCGCTCGCGCGCGAGTTGGAGCCCTCCGCTCGCGCGGCCCTGCGCTGGATCGATGACTATGGCGACCGTGACGGCGACGGCTATCAAGAATACCAACGCCGCAATACCGAGACCGGGCTGGACAACCAGTGCTGGAAAGACTCCTGGAACTCGATCGTCCACCCGGACGGTCAGCTGGCCAGCGAACCTCGAGCGACCTGCGAGCTGCAGGGTTACGTCTACGACGCGTGGCTACGCTGTGCCCGCCTGGCCCGCACAGTGTGGGACGACACCGAACTCGCCGAGCGCCTCGAGCAAAAGGCAGCAGACCTCAAGAAGCGGTTCAATCACGACTTCTGGGTCGCCGACGGAGCATTTTTCGCCCTTGCCCTGGACGGAGACAAGCAACAGGTCCCGACACTGAGTTCGAACATGGGCCAGCTGCTATGGAGCGGCCTCGTCAGCGAGGACCACCTCACCGACGTAGTCGACCACCTGATGGGTGAGGCACTGTTCTCCGGGTGGGGCGTGCGGACCCTCGCGGACAACGAGGCGGTCTACAATCCGATCGAGTACCACAACGGCACCGTCTGGCCGCATGACAACTCGCTCATCGCCGCGGGTCTAGCCCGCTACGGCCGTTGGGAGGAAGCCGGCCGGATCGCCACCGCCATCCTCGAGACAGCACCGTACTTCTCGCACCGGTTGCCCGAAACATTCGCCGGGTTCCCGCGCGCCATGACCGGAGCGCCCGTGGAATACCCCAGCGCGTGCACTCCGCAAGCCTGGGCAACCGGGACGCCACTGCTGCTACTACGCGTACTCCTCGGCCTGCAACCCGACACCAATCGATGCACGGCCGATCCCCACGTCCCCCCGCGCCTGGGTCGAATCCAACTTCACGGTATCCCGGGCAAGTGGGGCCGATCAGACGTATCGAGCACTTCCTAAACACACTCGCAGCATTCTGAGGTCCTCGGTTACCGATCCACCACATCGACATCCACGACCGAGAGCGGTACGCCTGCCCCTCTCATCGCGGCGGTCCGCAACTGCTCGACCAAAGCGAGGTTGCGGGTCAGGTGCCCTTGGAACCGCAGGCCGTGCGCCGGCATTCGTCGCCGGCCGGCGCGGCCGCCCAGCCGCTGCTGAGCAGCCCGCAGGACAGCGCGTCGTCCGCGGCGACGACGCCTGTACGCAGCTCCCGGCAGGTGGGCCGCGATCTCCTCCTCGATTCCGCGGCAGACCAGCGATTACTCGATCTCAATGTCGCTGATCGGTGCACGGTGTGCGCGCGCAGGATGGTATCGACGCTACCCTGGGACAGCCCGGTCGCGCCGACGTCAGGGTGCATGGCGTTACCGGCGGTCCGCGTTGTTGGCGGCGACGAGGCCGTTGGGGCCTACGTCGATGACCACGGCATCCGCCGGCGCGCCGTCGCGGCGCCCGTGCTGTATGGCGTTGATCGAAAGCCCTGCTGCGATGGCGATTATTGTGCGCGTTCCGGGTCGTTGTCGTGTTGGTTGGCTGGGCCGATCGGGCTGATGACGAATTCGGTGTCGCGGGGCGGATGGTCCTTGCGGGCGTAGGCCTCGGCGTCCATTTGGGCGATGA
>NZ_JAVREH010000049.1:0-25353 GCF_031845305.1 Jatrophihabitans lederbergiae
CCAGGATCGTCTTCACCGCCAGCTCATTCACATCAAAAATCGCCACCCGCAGACCCCGATCAGCAAACGCGATCGCCAACGGCAAACCAACATGCCCACCCCCACCAACCACAACCACGTCGAAGTCGAAGCCGTATTCTGTTGACGCGGGAGCCATGTGAAGCATCCGATCCAGAAGAGTTGGGAAGCATGCAGGGTCCATTTCGACGCACTGCCGCTTGTGCGCACTCTATCCGCGTCACTTAAGTCCCAGCGGTCACGCCCCGCCGTACCAGGGAGATCGTGTCGGCTGAGGCTGCGAAGGGGTTCCGTTTCCGTATCTCAAAAGGTAGAACAGGTACTGAAATCGTTGTCCAGATCCCCGAGAGGTACGCAATGGCGCGCTCTTTGTCCAACTTCATCAACGGCGAATGGGTTCCGGCCGCCGACGGGCGAACGCTGGATGTGACCAACCCCGCCACCGGCCAGGTGTACCTGAACTCGCCGCTGTCCGGTGCTGAGGATGTCGACCGTGCCTATCGGGCGGCCGCGACCGCGTTCGAGAGCTGGCGCAAGAGCACCCCGGCCGAGCGGCAGCTCGCGCTGCTACGGTTCGCCGACGCCATCGAGGCTCGTGCCGAGGAGCTGATCGCGGTCGAGAGCGAGAACACCGGCAAGCCGCTCGGGTTGACCCGCAGCGAGGAGATACCGCCCATGGTGGACCAGCTCCGATTCTTCGCCGGCGCCGCCCGCGTGCTGGAGGGCAAGTCCGCCGGTGAGTACCTGGTCGGTCACACCTCCTATGTGCGCCGGGAGCCGGTCGGTGTGTGCGGGCAGGTCGCACCGTGGAATTACCCGATGATGATGGCGGTGTGGAAGTTCGCGCCCGCGCTGGCTGCGGGCAACACGGTGGTCCTCAAACCGTCGGACACCACGCCGGCGTCCTCGCTGTTGCTCGCCGAAATCGCCGCGGAGTTCTTTCCGCCGGGTGTCTTCAATGTGATCTGTGGCGACCGGGACACCGGCCGCGCCCTGGTTGCGCACAAGATCCCGGCCATGGTCTCGATCACCGGGTCGGCGCGGGCCGGCATGCAGGTCGCGGAGTCGGCCTCGCGCGACCTGAAGCGGGTACACCTGGAACTCGGCGGCAAGGCGCCGGTCGTGGTCTTCGACGACGTGGACATCGCCGCGGCGGCCGAGGCCATCGCGGTTGCCGGCTACTTCAACGCGGGCCAGGACTGCACCGCCGCGACCCGCGTGCTGGCCCGGGCCGGTTTCGCCGACGAGTTCGCCGCCGCCCTCGCCGAGCAGGCCAAGGCCACCCGGACCGGGGCCGCGGACGACGATGATGTGCTGTACGGCCCGCTGAACAATGCCAACCAGCTCAGCCACGTCAGCGGCCTGGTGGACCGGCTGCCCGACCACGCCTCGGTGCTGGCCGGTGGCGCCCGGCAGGGTGAGGCCGGCTACTTCTACCGCCCGACGGTGGTGTCCGGGCTGCGCCAGGAAGACGAGCAGAGCCAGACCGAGATCTTCGGCCCCGTCATCACCGTCCAGCCGTTCACCGACGAGGACGAGGCGATCCGGTGGGCCAACGGCGTCGAGTACGGCTTGGCGTCCTCGGTCTGGACGAAGGACCACGGCCGGGCGATGCGGGTATCCAACCAGCTGGACTTCGGCTGCGTATGGGTCAACACCCACATTCCGCTCGTCGCCGAGATGCCGCACGGTGGGTTCAAGCATTCCGGCTACGGCAAGGACCTGTCGATGTACGGGCTCGAGGATTACACCCGCATCAAGCACGTCATGCACAACCTCGACTTCTAGAATCGGGCCATGGCCGCACCCGGACCAGGCGCGGCCGCGCAGCCATAGACCGGGCCACGGAGCCCGGAGATCCGGAGAGTGCCATGACCACGCCGCACGTCGAGATCGAGCAACAGCGCCTGCTGAGGACCGCCATTCCCGGGCCCAGGTCCGACGCGCTGCACCGGCGCAAGGCCAGCGCTGTCTCGTCCGGGGTCAGCACCGCTCTGCCGGTGTACATCGAGCGTGCCGGCGGCGGCATCCTGGTGGACGTAGACGGCAACCAGCTGATCGACTTCGGCTCGGGCATCGCGGTCAGCACGGTCGGCAACGCCGCGCCCCGGGTCGTGCGCCGGGTCCAGGAGCAGGTCGCGGACTTCACCCACACCTGTTTCATGATCACGCCGTACGAGGAGTACGTCGAGGTCGCCGAGACGCTCAACGACCTGACGCCAGGCACGCACGAGAAGCGGTCGGCGCTGTTCAACTCCGGTGCCGAGGCCGTCGAGAACGCGGTCAAGATCGCCCGGTCCTACACCGGCAGGCAGGCGGTGATCGCCTTCGACCACGCCTACCACGGCCGGACGAACCTCACGATGGCGCTGACCGCCAAGAACATGCCGTACAAGCACGGCTTCGGGCCGTTCGCCAACGAGATCTACCGAGTGCCGATGGCCTATCCGTTCCGCTGGCCCGGCGGTGCCGAGAACTGCGCGGCCGAGGCGTTCGCGATGTTCACCGACCTCGTGCACGCCCAGGTCGGGGAGTCCAACACCGCCGCCGTCCTGATCGAGCCGATCCAGGGCGAGGGCGGCTTCATCGTGCCGGCTCCGGGCTTTTTGAAGCTGGTCTCGGACTGGTGCCGCGAGCACGACATCCTGCTCATCGCCGACGAGATCCAGACCGGCTTCTGCCGCACCGGGAACTGGTTCGCGTGTGAGTTCGAGAACGTGGTGCCGGACCTCGTCACGACGGCCAAGGGCATCGCGGGCGGCCTGCCGCTGTCGGCGGTCACGGGACGCGCGGAGGTGATGGACGCGGTGCACGCGGGCGGGCTGGGCGGGACGTACGGTGGCAACCCGGTGGCCTGCGCCGCGGCACTCGGAGCGATCGAGACGATGAAGTCGGAGAACCTGGTCGGCCGCGCCAAGCAGGTCGAGGCGATCTTCCTGCCGCGGTTGCAGCAACTGGCCGCGAAGTATCCCCAGATCGGTGACGTCCGCGGCCGGGGCGCCATGCTGGCGATCGAACTGGTCGAGGGAGCCCACGACAAGACGCCGAACGCCGCGCTCCTGGGCACGGTCACCGCCCACTGCCACTCCCAGGGCCTGGTCACGCTGACCGCGGGTACATACGGCAATGTGTTCCGCTTCCTGCCGCCGCTGTCCATCGGCGACGACCTGATCAACGAGGGACTGGACATCCTTGAGGAGGCGTTTGCCGCGTCCTGCTAGGGGGCGTCCCGGGCCGGCCCTTGCCTAGGGATCCGTCAGCCGCGAAATCGACAGCTGCGGCCGGTTTACACTTGGTGCTGCTCACCCCCCTGGGTCAGCGGTCACTGGAGGATGCTGTGGGACTCGTCGTGCAGAAGTTCGGCGGCTCGTCCGTTGCCGATGCCGAGCGGATCAAGCGGGTCGCCGAGCGTGTGGTCGCCACCCGGCGCGAGGGCAACGACGTGGTCGTCGTGGTGTCGGCGATGGGCGACACCACCGACGAGCTGATCGACCTCGCCGAGCAGATCGTTCCGGTCCCCTCGGGCCGTGAGTTCGACATGCTGCTCACCGCGGGCGAGCGGATCTCGATGGCCCTGCTGGCAATGGCTATCCAGTCCCTCGGCTACCCGGCGGAGTCGTTCACCGGATCGCAGGCCGGCGTGCTCACCACCTCGGTGCACGGCAAGGCGCGGATCGTCAACATCACCCCCGGTCGGGTGGAGACGTCACTCGCGGAGGGCAACGTCGCGATCGTGGCGGGCTTCCAGGGCGTCTCGCCGGACACCAAGAACATCACCACCCTGGGACGCGGCGGCTCGGACACCACCGCGGTGGCCTTGGCCGCGGTGCTCAAGGCCGATGTGTGCGAGATCTACACCGATGTCGACGGGGTGTTCAGCGCCGATCCGCGAATCGTGCCCAACGCCAAGAAACTCGACACCATCACCTACGAAGAGATGCTCGAGATGGCGGCGTGCGGGGCGAAGGTCCTGATGCTGCGCTGTGTCGAGTACGGGCGCCGCTACAGCGTCCCGATTCACGTCCGCTCGTCATTCTCAAACCTCGCTGGCACCTTGGTGGCCGGCTCGATGGAGGATCTCACCGTGGAACAGGCCATCATCTCGGGCGTCGCGCACGACCGCAGCGAAGCCAAGGTCACCGTCGTCGGCGTGCCGGACAAGCCAGGTCAGGCCGCGGCACTGTTCAAGGTGCTGGCCGAGGCCGAACTGAACCTCGACATGATCGTGCAGAACATCTCGACGCGCGGTACCGGGCGCACCGACGTCTCGTTCACGCTGCCCAAGACCGACGGTGTGGTCGCGATGCAGGCACTGACCCGGGTCCAGGGTCAGGTCGGCTTCGAGGAGTTGCTGTACGACGATCATGTCGGCAAGGTCTCCCTGATCGGGGCGGGCATGCGCTCGCACCCCGGCGTCTCGGCGGCGTTCTTCGCGGCGCTGGCCGATGCCGGTGTGAACGTCGAGATGATCTCGACCTCTGAGATCCGGATCTCGGTGGTCACCCGCGACACCGACCTGGACATCGCGGTTCAGGTCGTCCACGACGCCTTCGGTCTCGGTGCCGAAGAGGGCGAAGAGGCAGTTGTGTACGGAGGAACCGGACGATGACCGAAACGCGGAGTGGCCTGCGGGTAGGAGTGGTCGGCGCTACCGGCCAGGTGGGCGACGTGGTGCGGCGTATTCTCGTCGAGCGAAATTTCCCGGTGGCCGAGATCCGGTTCTTCGCCTCGTCCCGGTCCGCTGGATCGACATTGCCCTGGCAGGGCAAGGAGATCCTGGTCGAGGACGCGTCGACCGCCGACCCGGCCGGGCTCGACATCGCGATCTTCTCCGCGGGTGCCTCAACGTCCAAGGCGCTGGCGCCGAAGTTCGCCGCGGCGGGCGTGACCGTCATCGACAACTCATCCGCATGGCGGATGGACCCTGAGGTGCCGCTGGTCGTCAGCGAGGTCAACCCCGAGGCCATTCACCAGGCGGTCAAGGGAATCATCGCCAACCCGAACTGCACCACGATGGCCGCGATGCCCGTGCTGCGGCCGTTGCACGCCGAGGCCGGTCTGGTGCGGCTGATCGCCTCGACGTACCAGGCGGTGTCGGGCAGTGGCGTCGCCGGTGTCGAGGAGCTCGACTCCCAGGTCCAGAAGGCCGGCTCGTCCGCAGCCGCCCTGACGCACGACGGTTCCGCGGTGGATCTCGGCGAGCCGGTGAAGTACGTCGCCCCGATCGCCTTCAACGTGCTGCCGCTTGCCGGTTCGATCGTCGATGATGGCTCGTTCGAGACCGACGAAGAGAAGAAGCTGCGCAACGAGAGCCGCAAGATCCTGGGCATCCCCGAGCTGCGGGTGTCCGGAACCTGCGTCCGGGTGCCGGTTTTTACCGGCCACTCGCTGTCTATAAACGCCGAGTTCGCCCGGCCGCTGTCGGTGCAACGGGCACTGGAGCTGCTGTCCGACGCGCCGGGGGTCGAGGTCATTGACGTGCCGACACCGTTGCGCGCCGCCGGCCAGGACCCGAGCTATGTCGGCCGGATCCGGCAGGACGACGGTGTCGAGGGTGGTCGCGGACTGGCGCTGTTCGTGTCGAACGACAACCTGCGCAAGGGTGCCGCCCTGAACACCGTGCAGATCGCGGAGCTGATCGCGGCCGATCGGCGGCCCGGCTGAGCGCTGGACCGCTCGCACTAGGTGGTGTCGGCGCCGGTTGGGTCGGGCAGCGGTGCGTTCCAGTCGAACGGCTCGATGCCCTGTAACACCCGATTGCGTTTGCGCTTGTTCAGATGGTCGATATAGAGGACGCCGTCCAGATGCTCGGTCTCGTGCAGCAGGCAGCGGGCGAGAAATCCGGTGCCGGTGATCTCGAGAGGCTGGCCGTGCTTGTCCTGTCCGCGGACGGTGACGACGCTGGGACGACCGAGCACGGCGTACGGCCCGGGCACTGAGAGGCAGCCCTCCTCACTCCTGTCCTCAGGGCCTGCGGTGCTGACCACGCGTGGATTCACCACGTGGCCCTTGTGCTGGACGTCCTCGTCGTCGTGGCAGTCATAGACGAACACCGCCAGCCCCACCCCGATCTGGGTGGCGGCCATGCCGACCCCCTCGGCCACGTACATGGTGGCGAACAGGTCGTCGACGAGACGGGCGAGCGCGTCGTCGAAGTGAGTGACCTTCACGGTCGGGGTGTGCAGCACGGGATCGCCGACGACGACCACCGGACGAGCGGAACCAGGCATGGTGACACATTCTAGGGGGGGTTGCGTTGCGCTGTGCGTGCGTGGTTGTACCGTCAGAGGTGCCGGTCTGGAGTTGGGCGATCAGCTGCCGCCGCGGGCGAGAGCTGACGGCACATGCCGAGACTTCCGGATTCAGGTCGGGGCGGGGACAAAACCGTCCCGCCCACAGACGTAACGTCAGATTCTCAGACAGTCGCGGAGCGTTTCCGAGCCGCGTGGACCGGGCCTGCGGACAAGAGCACCGCCATTCCGGAGTTGCTGCCGGTGAGGCTGGCGCGAGCCTGCGTGCAGGTGCTTCCCGTGAGTGGGGCCGGGCTGAGCCTGCTCGACCACGACTTCCGGGTTCCGGTCGGCAGCAGCGATGATATGGCGACCCACGCCGAGCGGCTGCAGTTCACCCAGGGCGAGGGGCCCTGCCTGGACGCCGCACGTGAGCATCAGGTGATTGTCGCCGCCGCGGACGAGATCGAACGCCGCTGGCCCGCATTCGGTGCCGAATTCCTCAAGCACACGCCCTACCGCGGGGTGGTGTCGCTTCCGGTGCGGCTGAGTGGGAACACCGTCGGTGCCCTGGACCTGTTCCTGGAGAACGAGCAGGATCTCGGCAGGCT
Organism: Jatrophihabitans lederbergiae; assembly: GCF_031845305.1. NCBI lineage: Bacteria > Bacillati > Actinomycetota > Actinomycetes > Jatrophihabitantales > Jatrophihabitantaceae > Jatrophihabitans > Jatrophihabitans lederbergiae. Next base: position 6,860 of record NZ_JAVREH010000049.1, read on the forward strand.
GAGCATCGCCGACGGGGTCACCGTCACCCAGCAGATCACCGACGCGCTCGCCGTTGCCCATGCGATAACCAAGTCCGCGACGGCCTGGTCCGACGAGCCGGAGCCGCTCTGGCTGCAGAGCTCGTCGGCGCGCAACCGGACCAACGTATGGGTGGCCATGGGGATGCTGATGACTCGGATGGACGTCCCGGCGGCCGATGCCTTGTCGGTGTTGCGCGCGTATTCCTACGGTCATGACGCCGTGCTCGATGACGTCGCGGACGAGCTCGTCAAGGGCACCCTGGACGTGGCCGAGGTCCAGCGCTGACGCTCAGCCGTCGTCGGCCGATGTCACCGCCCTACGCCTGACAAGCAACCGGGTGGGGGAGTTACCTCCCCCACCCGGCCGGGTTTTCAACTGTCAGGCCTTGGAGAACTTCTGCGCGGCGGAACCGTTGCAGTCCCAGATCTGCAGCCGGGTGCCGTTGGCCGTCGCGCCGGAGGGCGAGTCCATGCACCGACCCGACTGCGGGTTCTTGATCGACCCGTCGGACTGCAGCACCCACTGCTGCGCACCGGTGCCGTTGCAGTCATACAGTTGCAGCTGCGCCCCGTTCGCTGTGTTGGCTGCCGTCACGTCCAGGCAACGGTTCAACGTCTGCAGGGTGCCACCGGTGAGCGTCCAGTGCTGGTCCACCGCAGCGGCCTGGCAGTCCCACAGCTGCACCGCGGTGTTGTTGACGCCGGTGTCATCGCCGGCCACGTCGACGCACTTTCCACCCGGGCCGACAATGTTCGTCGCGGCGGTCGTGCCGCCGCCCCCACCGGTGGATCCGCTGCTGGTGCCGAACGAGCCGATCGTCATGCCCGCCGAGGCCGGGTCGGACTGGTCGATCACCGGTGCGAAGCCTGAGACGTCGTCGTAGGCGAACCCGTACGCAAGCCCGTTGAGCGAGTTGGCGTGGACCGTCTTGGAGTACAGATTGGACGCCGACTGCTGGTAGAACTTCGTCGCGTCTGTGGTCGGCTGGGTGTCGAACATGACCCGGCTGGCCGTCGACAGCGTCGCCCGGTTGAGACCCGCGCAGACGCGGGCGCCGACGGCGAGGATTGCTGTCTCGTTCGGCTGGTTCTGCGGCTGGGTGCCCCCGCTGCAGCCGAACACGTCACTCGTGCTCGGTCGCGGCAGGGTTCCGATGACCGTGCCCCCGGAGTTCGTGAACGTCATGCTGGTGCCCGAGACCGTGCCGGTGAAGTTTCCGAGCGAGGTCTGCACCGTCAGCGGGTGAGTCTGGTAGTACGTCCACACCGCGCTGATGTAGCTGTCCAGGTACGTCGGGCTGAAGACACCGTTCGCGATGCCGTGAACCGGCGCCAGGACGCGCAGCGGCAGGCCGTCGGACGAGCGGGTCTGGAGCAGTCGCGCCCAGTCGCCGCCCAGTGCGGTGATCGCGTTGAAGAGCCCGGTCCGGTTGCCGGGAATGCCTTGCGTCTGCGTGACATTGGCCGTACTCGTGACGCTCACCGTGAGCGGAATGCTGATCATGTCGACCGTCGTGGTGTTGATGAAGATGCCGTTGCCGCCGTTACTCGCCCGGGCAAACTCCGTCCAGTCGTAGAGGACGTTGGCGTTCGGGTCGCTCAACACCCAGGGAGCCGGCTCGACGAGCCCGTTGGTGGTGAGGAAGAACTGGAGCTTCGCCCCCATCGACAGGTAGATCCGTCCGCCGGACAGGTTGGGTGAGAGCGTGATGGTCTTGCTCGTGCCGTTAGCCGGTCCAGGGATTGAGACGTCGGGTGCGGCGGGATTCGGCTGGCCCGCGGGAATCGAGGACGGGAACGCGAAGGCGTGCCAGGTACCGCCGGCATCGTCATAACCTTGCTGGCCGGTCGAGCCGTTGCGCGCGATGACGTAGACATACGTCGCGTCGGCGCGGCCGGAGTTGTTGGTAATGGTGAACGGCAGCTGGGCAGCCGCCGCAGAGGCCGTCGACTGGTGCAGGCCTACGAGCACCAGGCCTTGGAGGACCAGGAGGGCGGCGACCAGACCGGTTCGCCGTAAGAACCTGAACACGTGCATGCATCTACTCCGTCGGGGGATGGTGGGACGCCGCCGGGGGACGGCTCGGGGACTGTGCTGTGCTGGCTCGCCTACACCAGGCGCCGGCCGCACCGCACGATACCCACCTAAAATAGCTTGTATTAAGTCGTGACGCATCTCCGGCCAACGGCGGCGCCGAAGCGGTCAACCTCTAGTCGACGTCCGTTGACCATGCAGTCATCGGGGCCGGGGCCGTCCGGATCATCGACCACGAGACCGGCGGTAGGTCGATGCACAGTAGGTCGCCATCGATGCGGTGGCTTGTGCTTGATCGGGGGCTGACGCGATTAGGCGTCTGCTTGGAGTTCGTGGCGAGGAAGTCAGCGCCTCCGAGCACAGTGTGTTCGACGACCTCCTGGGCGATTGCGCCGGCCAGACGCAGCCGTAGGTCGCCGGATTGGTGTTCGTCGCGGTTGACCGCGAAGACCGTGATTTCACCGGTATCAGCGTTGTGGGTTGCGGTGACGTCAACGGCGGGCACGTCCCCACCCGTCTCGGAGTGCAGGTTGGGTGACACCGGTTCGATGCGCAGCACGTCTCCGCGGGCGTGGCGTGCGGTCAGGGCGAAGGGGTAGAAGATTGTCTGTCGCCAGGCGTCGGTGTCGGGCTCGGTCCTGATCGGGGCGATGACGTTGACGAGTTGGGCCAGGCAGGCTGCGGTGACGCGGTCGCTGTGGCGAAGCAGGCTCATGAGTAGGCTGCCGAGGACTACGGCATCTTCAACGGTGTATTCGTCTTCGATCAGGCGCGGTCCGTGAGCCCAGTCGAGGTGATCTTGGACGACGAGGCGGTTTTCATACCAGAGGTTCCACTCGTCGAAGGACAGTTTGAGTTTGCGACGTGATCGCTTCTTGGCCGCGATGTGGTCGCACGTTGCGATGACACCCTCGATGAACTGGTCCATCGTGTGAGCCGAGGCCAGGAATCCGGCCCGGTCGTCTCGGTGGTGTTCGAAGTAGGCGTGCAAAGAAATGAAGTCGACGACATCGAAGGCTTCGTCGAGCACATCGGCTTCCCAGGACCCGAAGGTCGGCATCCGCTCGCTCGAGCTGCCGCAGGCCACCAGCTCTATAGATGGGTCGATGCGGCGCATGGCCTTGCCGGTCTCGGCTGCAAGCCGGCCGTATTCGCGCCCGGTCTTATGTCCTATCTGCCAAGGTGCGTCCATCTCGTTGCCCAGGCACCACAGTTTGATGTTATGGGGTTCGGTAACACCGTGCTTGATGCGTAGATCGGAGTACTGGGTGCCGCCGGGGAAGTTGGAATATTCGAGCAGGTTGCACGCCTCCTCGACCCCTCGTGTACCGAGGTTCACCGCCATCATCGGCTCGATCTCGCATTGGCGTGCCCACGCCATGAACTCGTTCAGCCCGAAGGTATTCGGCTCGATGGATCGCCACGCGAGGTCCAGAGAGACTGGCCTTTCTTCCAAGGGTCCAACGCCGTCCTGCCAACGGTAGCCGGAGACGAAGTTGCCACCCGGGTAGCGGACGGTGGTGATACCGAGCTCCTTGGTGAGCTTGACGACGTCGAGGCGGATGCCATTGACGTCGGCTTCGGCATGATCGGGCTCATAGATGCCGCCGTAGACGCAGCGGCCCATGTGTTCAACGAATGAGCCGAATAGCCGGGGTGGGACCGCGGCGATGACGAAAGCTGGGTCGATGGTGGCTGTGCAGGTGAACACACCTGTCTCCATTTTCTGTTCAGAGGTGCGGGATTATTTGATGCCGGTGCTGGCTACGCCCTGCACGAAGAAGCGCTGCAAAAGAAGAAAAGCGATGGCTAGCGGGGCCAGGGATATGGTGGCGCCGGCCATCAGTGCTGCGTGGTCGACTCCGGAGGCGCTGGAGAACAGAGTCAGTGCCGCGGGCAGGGTTTGCATATTCGGATCGCTGGTGACCACCAGCGGCCATAAGAAGTCATTCCACAGCGCGGAGAACTGGATGATGAACAGCGCTGCGAGTGCTGGCTTGGCGTTGGGCAGGATGATTCGCCAGTACAGCGTCAGGTTTCCGGCGCCGTCGACGCGGGCCGCGTCGTCCAGTTCGCGGGGTAGCTGCAGAAAGAATTGGCGGAGCAGGAAGATTCCGAGTGCGCTCGTCGCCCGGGGGATGATCAGGCCCTGGTAGGAGTTCAGCCATCCGAGGTGAAAGAGCGTCAGGAACACCGGTACCAGGGTGACCTGGAACGGCACCATCAGTGTGGCGAGGACCAGGACGAAGACCAGGTTCTGGCCGCGGAATCTCAGCCGCGCCAGAGCGAAGGCCGTCATCGAGTCGAAGAGCAGCAGAAGCAGGGTGGTTCCGCCTGCGAACACGAAGGTGTTGATGATCAACCTGGTGAACGGTAACTGGTCAAGCACGGCCCGCACACCGTGCGTTGTCCAGTGCTGGGGCAGTAGACGAGCCGGGTCGGCATAGAGGTCCGCGCTGGTCCGAAAGGCGACACCGAGCATCCACAGGAAGGGCACGACCATCGCCAGGGCGCCGATCGCGACGATCGACCACGACAGCACCGTGCCCGCCCGAGCGGCCAGCCGCAACGCCGCACGCCCCCGCGGCGCCTGAGACGGCTGGCGGCTCGCAGCCCCGGCCCGCAACGCTCTCTCTGGCTTGAGGACGTCAGTCGACATCGCGGTATCTCGAGATTCGTAGTTGGAGCGCCGAAATGGCCAGGATGATTACGAACAGCACCCAGGCGATTGCGCTGGCGTATCCCATCTGGAACTCGACAAATCCCCTCTGGTATAGGTACATCACGACCGACTCGGTATGGAAGACGGGGCCGCCGCTGGTCATGGAGAACACCAGGTCGAACAATTGCAAACCGGTGACGGTGGCAATCAGGGTGGTGAACAGCAGCGCCGGACGTAACGCCGGCAGCGTCACGTATCGAAACCGTCCCCACACTCCCGCGCCGTCAAGAGTGGCGGCCTCGTAATGATCAGCGGGGACCTGCTGCATACCGGCCAGCAGCACGATCATGGTGAAACCGACGTTCTTCCAGATCCCGACCGCGATCACAGTAGGCAAGGCAAGGCTGGTCGACTGGAGCCACTCTGGCGGCGAGATGCCAAGGCCGGTCAGCCAGGCATCCACCAAGCCGACCTGCGGGTCGAGGAGGAACTTCCAGATGATGCCGACTACCACCAGTGAAGCGATGAACGGAAAGAAGTAGGCCGTGCGGAGCAGAGCCGAGTACCAGGTGGTCCGCCGCAACCGGGACGCGAGCGCGAGCCCGAGCACGACTTGCCCGACGGATACAGCGACCGTGTACACGATGGTCACCCGCAGCGCGTTCCAGAAGCGAGAATCTGTATATAGCTTCGTATAATTCGCGAAACCAACGAACTTGTGGGTCGCCTCCCCGACCGTCCAGTCATGCAGGCTCATCCAGCCCGACTGCAGAATCGGCTCGGCGATAAAGACCGCAATGAGTATGAGGCTGGGCGCGATGAACAGGTATGCACTGTTGAAGCGCCGCGGGCGCCGCTGTGTCGCAGCGGCGGCGGTCCGCTCGGGTGTCTGAATGGCAGTCATCGTGCTCCTTTCGGGCTGGGCCACGGTCGCTGGCCGTGACCCGGCCCGGTGCGTGTCAGCTCGACTTGCAACCAGTCAATGCGTTGATCTGCTTGGCCGCCGCGTCAGCTGACGATTGCACGTCGGCGCCCCGTTCAATCTTTTGGATGAACGGGACGTACACATCGGAGTCGATCTGGGTCGCATTCTGCTGCCCCGCGAGGTACAGCTTTCCGTGGGAGAGGGCCTTGGCGAAGACGGACACGGTCGGAAGATTGGCGATCTCGCTACTGAGGTCAGTCCGTGCCGGTGGGAAACCGGAGATCTTGGAGAACTGCGTCTGCGCTGCCTGGCTCGTGTACCACGCCAGGAAGGTCTCGGCCTGGGCCAGGTGCTTCGTCGAGCGCTCGATCATCAGCGGCACGGTGGAGGCCAGCGTGACCGGACCCGCCGAGCCCACTGGCACCTCGGCGATCCCGAGGTTGATGCCGGCGGACTTGTAACCCGCGGCTGCCCAGGGGCCGTTGATCTCCATAGCCGCCTTCTTCGAGGCGAAGAGGGTGTCGGCATCGGCGCCGGCCTGCCCGACCGGGCTGATGTGGCCCTGGCTGACCAACTGGCTCCACTTAGTCAGGGCTGCCACGCTGGCAGGCTTGTTTATCGTGGCGCAGTTGTCACTACCGACGATGTCTCCACCACTCATCCACTGCAGGATGGGCCACATCTGGATGGTATTGTTATCGGCAAGTGAGAGCCCGTACTGCGACGGTTTGCTACCGGACCCGACAGTAAGCTTCTTCGCGTCGGCGATGAATTCCTCTTCGGTCGCCGGGGCGGCGGTGATCCCCGCCCGGGTGAACATGTCCTTGTTGTAATACAGGACCAGAGTTGCGACATTGGCCGGGACCGCATAAAGCTTGCCATTGACCGTGAACGCCGACTTCACCGCGGGCGGGAACGCGCCGGCATTGATCTGAGTCGCACCGGTACCGACGCTGGAATCCAACGCCGCTGCCGAGTTTGTCTTCGTGTAGTTGAAGACCGAGCCGGGGTCGGGGCTGGGTGTCGCCAGATCAGGTCCCTGACCGGTAGCCCAAGCCGCCGGTAACTTCTGCCCGACGGTGGCCCACGGCTGCACGGCCATGGTCACCTGAATGTCAGGATGGGTAGCGTTGAACTGCTTGATCAGCGCCTGGTAAGAAGGTTCGTCCGGGCCGGTGAAGCCGGTCAGCATGCTCAGATGAACCACCTTTCCAGAAGATCCGGAAGACTTGCCGGAACCGCTGCTACAGCCGGTGACGACTAGGCAGGCGATGGTTGCGGCGGCCGTGAGGACCGCCGATCGCCGATACGCGAAAGGCATGCAGATCGCTCCACTTCGAGACGCGGCCGGCGCCAGGATGGCGTGAGGCCAATGGGTGGGATGGTGCCGTGCTACCTGGGGTTGCGTCGACAATTTGGGCTTATTCCGAAAAGGGATGAGCTCCGCAGGATTCACGCACCACGAGCTCGACGGGGAGCACCGTGTGCGTCGGCTGCGGAATGGTGCCAGCCACGAGATCGAACAACAACTCCGCCGCCTTGCGGCCAAGAGATTCCGCTGGAACCCGGACCGTGGTCAAGCCCGGCGTCGTCAAGCGAGACACACCGAAATCGTCGTAGCCAGCGAGGGCGATGTCCTCAGGGACGCGCAGGCCGCGAGCCCGCATTTCGAGCAGTGCCCCATGCGCCATCTCGTCGTTGGCAGCGAAGATCGCCTGTACATCAGACATGCTGTCGAGGATGTCGCGGGCAGCAGCCTGGCCCGACTCCTCGCTGAAATCACCCACCGCCAATGTGTGCGTGCAGGCATGGTCGGAATCGGCCAGTGCCCGGCGGAAGCCGGCGTACCGGTCGATCGCCGTCTGGTGGTCCAGCGGACCGCTGATGTGAGCAATCCGGCGCAGCCCGTGCTCATCGACCAGGTGCCGCGTGATAGCCACGGCACCGGCGGTCTCGTCCACGCCGACGCTGACCGCATTCGGCTGATGTGGAAAGCGGCCGATGAGCACCACGGGCATCGCGGCCGCGAGCATCCGATTCACATTGGGATCATTGATCGAAGCCGACGCGATAATGGCCCCCGACGCGGCCTGGGAGCGCAATACCTTTTCATAGGCCGCCACCCCATGGGTCTCGTCGGGGTTCGTCGAGATCATCACGGCCGCGTCGCTCGCATTGGCTTGGGCCGTGATGCCGACCAGCAGGTGCATGAAGTAGGGATGACCGAACACGTGCTGACCCGTGTTCGGGACAACGATCGCGATGGAGGCCGAGCGACCCGACCGTAGGGCGCGCCCGGCCGAATTGGGGACGTAGCCCAGTTCGGCGGCAGCCGCGTGCACCTTGTCCTTGGTTGCCTGGCCGATGCGGGGATGGTCGGCGAGCGCCATCGACACCCCGCTCGTAGAGAGTCCGACAACCGCGGCGATGTCCTTGAGGGTGACATTCCCCCGACGACTCGAAGCAGCCGCGGTGGCGCCGGTCGAGAGACGACCAGACCGGTCTCCCTGGCGCGAAACAACGCTGTCCAGCGCGACGACCTTGCCTTCCTCGCTGGGGGTCGCCGTCATGATCTGCGTCCTGTCAGCAGGGCTGACCCACTCGAGCAGGGGACAAAGCGCCACGGCACGTAGCGGCACGGAGACTCCCAGAACCTACGCATAGCGACCTGTCCTTTCCGCCGATGGGCATGGGTGGTTCATTCGTCGTCGTGTCCACCTGTCACGTGTCACCTGTCACCGGCTCATCAGGCGGAGCGGAGAAGTTGCTACAACGTTTCAGCAAGGCGACTGTAGGCGCCGTCCGTGGCGCCGTCAATAGGTGCGTGGAGGGCTGATACAGCGAGGCCGGTGTTGTCGGTTGTGAGCACGGTTGAGGAGGTTCAGCCAGATGCTGCCGCGCTCGGAACCGGTCGGTCCGGCGAGTATCAGCGGCTTCTCGGCCACCGGCCGCCGACACCACCGAAGCCTTGACGAGGGACAGGTAGTCGGCAATATTCGGAAATGGATACTTGACTTAGTGACGTGGGCCACGTATATCTTTGATGCTTGAACGATTGAGCGAACGCGGCTGAAAGCTGCTGGGAACCTCGGCAGACACCCGGATCCCCGCACGTCTACCTCCTGGCGTCGGGCTTCGTGCCTGTGACGGCGCGCCCGCGGTGCCACTGACGATTCCGACATCGGCCGGCCTGGGATTCGTGCGTTCACTCTCTGCCCGCGTCCGTCTGCGCACCTGGGTGTGGCGCGCAATCTGTGTCCAGGCACCTGTCGAAAAGTCGGCCAACAAAGACCGAGCAGCGAAGCAAGCCAACGAATAGGAGCTTTCATGCCCACCCGTTCCAGATCACGACGCCTCTGGTTTCCGACACCACGGGGACGAAGTCCCGTCGCCGCGGTCCTCGCGGCCACCGCCGTGGCCGCCGGATCACTGATCGCGGTCTCCACCAGCGCGCACGGCGCGACCCCTATGCCGTGCGACATCTACGGCAGCGCCGGCACCTCATGTGTCGCCGCGTACAGCTCGGTCCGCGCGCTCTACGCAACCTACAATGGGAGCCTGTACCAGGTGACCCGAGCCTCTGATAACACCGCCTACGACGTGGCCCTGCTCGTGGCAGGAGGCTATGCGAATGCTGCCGGGCAAGACTCGTTCTGCTCCGGCACCACCTGCACCATCACCAAGATCTACGACCAGTCACCGCAGCACAACGATCTCACGATTGAACCGGCGGGAGTGCAGGGCCCGGCCAATGTGGGCGCCATCGCGAACGCCCTTCCGGTCACCGTTGCCGGTCACGCCGCCTACGGTATCTACCTGCCACCCGGTACCGGGTACCGGCGCGCGAGCACATCCGGAATCGCCAAGAACGGCCAGCCCGAGTCCATGTATGAGGTGGCCAGCGGCACGAACGTGAACAACGGGTGCTGCACAGACTTCGGAAACGTGGAGAGCACCGAAACTGACACCGGCGCCAGCCACATGGACGCCCTGAACCTCGCACTCCTCAACGCCCCTGGCAGTGCCGGACACGGTCCCTGGGTTGAAGCTGACCTGGAGAACGGCGTCTTCCAGGGCGGCACCGCGGTCAATACATCCAACACCGGTAACGCGAGCAAGTTCGTCACTGCTTTGCTCAAGAACAACGGCCAGACAACGTTCGCGCTCAAGGGCGGCAACTCCCAGACCGGTGCCCTGTCGACCTGGTACAGCGGTAACCTGCCCACCGGATATTCACCGATGCACCAAGAAGGCTCCATCGTGCTCGGCACCGGAGGCGACAACAGCAACCGGGGTACCCAGTCCTTCTACGAAGGCGTCATGACGGCCGGCTACTCGACCGACGCGGCTGACAATTCCGTTCAGACCAACATCGTGTCGGTGGGTTACGCCGGGGTCAGCAGTGGTGGTGGGCCGGGCTCAACCATCGTCGGTCCGGGCGGCAAGTGCGTCGACATCGCAGGCGATGACACCGGCGGCAACCTGGCGGTGGCACAGCTCTGGGACTGCCAGTCGCTCGCGGCCGATCAACATTGGTCAGGCAGCGCCTACGGAAACGGCACGCTCGGAACTCTTGGACGTTGCCTTGACCTCGCCGGCAACGGCACCGCCAACGGGACGAAGGTGGAACTCTATGACTGCAACGGAATCGGAGGCCAGCAATGGATCCCGCAAGCCAACGGCTCCCTCAAGAACCCCCAGTCGGGTCGATGCCTGGATGACCCCAGCGGCAACACCGCCAGCGGCACCGCTCTCCAGCTCTATGACTGCAATGGCAACGCCGCCCAAGTCTTCACCATCACCTCAGGAACCCCGATCATCGGTCCGGGCGGCAAGTGCGTCGATGTCGCAGGCGATGACACCGGCGGCAATGGCGCAGTCGTGCAGCTGTATGACTGCCTGACGATCGCAAGCTTTCAGCCCCTGGCCAAAGACCAGCAATGGAGGCTCAACCCCGACCAAACGATCAGAACACTGGGCCGCTGTCTCGACCTGAACGGCAACGGGACAGCGAACGGAACCAAGCTGGAACTCTACGACTGCAACGGCGTGGGTGGACAAAAATGGGTGCCTCAGCCGAACGGTTCGCTGCTGAACCCACAATCAGGCCGTTGCCTTGACGACCCCAGCGGCAACACTGCCAACAACACCGCCCTGCAACTGTATGACTGTAATAGCAACCCCGCACAGGTGTTCACCTTCAACTAACCACACGGAGTGACTCGTCCTGGCCGATATTTTTTCGGCCGGTCTTTCAAGTAAGACCGTCTTGGCTGGGTGCGCGAGCCGTTGCTCGTACCTGGCTCCTTCCGAATCCCCAGCGTCAAAACCGACAACAACAAGAGGGCCCCTCAAAGCGAGGGGCCCTCTTGTTGTTGGTCGAGCACATGGGACGCTATTCCCGGTATGCAGAACAGACCAACGGACAAGCGGCTCTTCGCCCTGGTCCCCGGAAGTTCTGGCCTATCCGACCTGCGGCTCCCCTCGGCTGCGCCGCCCCCGCTGGACGTTCGCCTCGACGGGAGTCGTCCGAAGGCGGAGTAAGTGGCTGTCCACGGAGCTGTTCCTTCTCCGCGAGCGCCAGCAGGGCTCGGCTGAACTGGGTGACGTCGATCTCGGGCTGGCCAACGCTCTGACGCTGATGACCCGCTCGCCACCGCGGCTGCCGGCAACCACCAGGCTGGGAACGGTGCTCCCTTGAGTGGGTATTTCGGTTCGCCCGGTAGTAGTAGTGGACGAGCCGCCAGGACACCGAAGAGATCTTGACCAGCAGCGGCGGCACGAGGGTCAGCCCAACGACGACGTGCAGTGTGAGCAGGGTCCGCGGACGGAGGATGACGGTCACTACTTCGACCGTGAAGAGGATCAGTGGGACCATTTAGGTATTGACTGTCAGACGGGCGTTCGCTTCCACGAAGCGGCCCGGGTGGCGTGGCATCGCGGGCGTCGTTATGGGGCGACGAGGGGTAGGGCGGCCAGTGGGATGTGTTGTTGGCCGGCGTGCATGTCTCGGTCATGCAGGCTGCCTTGGCTGACCGGGCGGGGGAACGATGCTTTGATGACGCGCAGGTAGGGCAGGGTGAACAGCTGCACCTGCTCGGGTGAGACGCGATAGAGCTGCGCGATGGCCGCTGCGGTGATCAGTTCCTCGGCTGTGCGGTAGGCCTGCTCGTCGGGCATGAAGGCTTCGAGGGTGACCCAGAAGGGGCCGGCGTTTTTGGAGCGGATTTCTACAGCGAGCTCTCCCAACGTTGCTGGCGAGGTGGGCTCAGGCATGGGCCATCGCGATTGCGGGTCGGTCGAGGACGGTGCGGAACAGTTCGGTCGGGGAGCCGACCGCGACGACGTGGTTGAGCACGAACTCATACGCTGCGCCGCGTTCGGTTTCGGCGGGTGAGGTGGCGAAGGCGAAGCTGGGCAGGTGGGTTGCCCCGGGTAGGGGGAGGTGCAGCAGCAGCGGGTTGGCGACCTTGGCGATCGCGGTGGCGGTGGCTTGCTCGCTGGCGCGGGTCAGCAGCATGACGCCCACCTCGTGGGGATGTCCGCGGTGCGGGTCGGCGGCGCCGAGGATGGCGTTGTGCCCGTAGAGGCGCAGGTCCATGGCGTAGTCGGCCGGGGTGAGGCCGAGGACGTGCTGCACGCGGTCGTGGACCACGGTGTTGAACAGGGCGGCCCACTCATCGATTGAGGCGAGAATGTGCGGGTCACGGATTCCGACGAAGGACATCGTTTCGTAGCCGGCGATGGCGGATCCTTCGAGCTTGTTGGTGTACTGCTCGGCTGGTTCGAAGCGGGAGTGTTCGACGCGGACCCGCCGCTCGTCAAGCGCGGTGTAGGTGGCGTCGGTGACGATGATCGTGCCTGCCGGTTCGCGCATCTGGTGGGGGTTGACGGTCTCATACAGCATGTGCGCGGCCACCGACTGCGGAGTGCAGGCCGAGGCGGGATCGAGCGGTTCGAGGGTGAAACCGTCGGCGTCGATGGTGGCGAACACACCCCCGGCCCGCGGATCGGTGGTGCACATGCCACCGCATTCGACTATCTTCGCGGCGTGCCAGCACGCGCCGGCGGGGTATCCCATCATCAGCGGATACGCGGCGGCGAGCGCGGTGTCAGTGGCACGCCCGGCCAGGATCACGTCGGCGCCCGCCAGCAAGGCGTCGGCGATCGGTTCGTGACCCATCATGGCCACCACGTGCTCGCAGCTGCGCAGCGTCGCGGCCTCGAGCGGTGCGGATGGGGCCAGCGGCTGGATGCGGCCATCTTCCAGGGCCGTGACGAGGTCTGCGGGGTGTTGTTCGCTGTAGATGGTCGCGACCTGCAGGGTGAGATTCTCCTGGGTGAGGATGTCGCGGGTGAGCGCGGCGATCCAGTCCACGCCGGAGTCGGTGCCGCTGGTGCCGCAGGAGCCGATGATCAGTGGGATCTGCGCTTGGGCGGCGGCGCGCAGCAGGATGCGCAGGTCGCCGGCGACGGCGGCCGCGGTCGTTTTCGCGGTGCCGGTGCCCAGGTAGTGGGGACCTGAGTCGGTGGATCCGCCGTCGACGGTGATGACGTCAGCGCCTAGCTCCAGCCCGCGTTGGACGGTTTCGGGGGAGAAGCCGCCGCCGAGCATGCCGGTGGGGGTCAGAATGCCGATCTGGATCGGCGAGTGCGGGGTGCGCGTCACGGTGATGGGTCTCTTTCCTGTACGGCGGGGTTAGGTGACGTCGACGTCAACGAGGGCGTCGGGGGGCAGATAGAGCGCGATCGGGCCGGTGGGCGGGGCGCTGGCGGTGGCGGCGATGAGGTCCACGGTGCCCACGCGCAGGCGGTAGAGGTAGTGATCGCCGAGGAACTCCACGGACCGGATTTCCGCGGGCCAGCAGTTCTCAGCACGGGGTTGATCCTCAGGCAGCAGCGTGATGGCCTCGGGCCGGATGGCGACGGTGACGGTGTCCGCACCGGTGCTGGTCGTCGCGGCCAGTGTCAGGGGTGCCGGGGTGCCGGCAATGAGCAGCTGATGGCTGTCCGGTGAGGTGCGACTGAGGTTGCCGGTGAGAAGGTTGCATTGCCCGACGAAGCTGGCGACGAATCGGTGGCTGGGATGGTGATAGATCTCCTGCGGGGTGCCCGTCTGCAGGATGTGACCCTCGTTCATCACCAGTATGCGATCACTCATGGACAGGGCTTCGTCTTGGTCGTGAGTGACGAAGATGGTGGTCAGCCCGAGGCTGTGCTGCAGGTCTTTGAGCCACACCCGGGCGCGTTCGCGTAGTTTCGCGTCCAGGTTGGAGAACGGCTCGTCCAGCAACAGCACGGTGGGGGAGTACACGATCGCGCGGGCCAGGGCGACGCGCTGCTGCTGTCCGCCGGACAGCTCGTGGGGGTAGCGGCCACTGAGTTTGGCGATCTCTAGCAGCTCCAGGCTTTGTTCCACTTTAGTGCGCAGTTCGGCGCGGCGGGTCTTACGGACCCGCAGCGGGAAGGCGACGTTGTCAAAGACCGTCATGTGTGGCCAGATGGCGTAGGACTGGAAGACGATGCCCAGATTGCGGTCTTCGGCGGGCAGGTCGGTCTTGGTGTCGGCGTCGAAGTAGGTGGTGTCCCCACAGTCGATCCGTCCGGCGTCCGGGTGCTGGAACCCGGCGATCGACATGAGCGTGGTGGACTTGCCGCAGCCGCTGGGCCCCAGCAGCGTGAAGAGCTCCTTGTCCGCGACGGTGAAGCTCACGTTGTCCAGGGCGCGGGTGCTGCCGAAGCTTTTCACCAGCCCGGTGACGGTGATGTCAGGCATCGGAACGTCCCCGGATGAGCCGGCGTCCGACCAGTAGGCCACCGAGACCGAGAACCACGATCGTGATGGCTACCTGGATGCAGGCCAGGGCCGCGACCGGTCCGGTCGCGCCTTGAGCGAAGCTGTCGAGCATGGTGACTCCGATGATTTCGTTGCCGGGGCGGACCAGGAACACCGCAGGGTCGTAGTCATTGAGGATGGACACGAACATCAACACGAACGCCGCGAACACCGCCGACCCGATCTGGGGCAGCACGATGCGCCGGCTGACGGTCAGCCACCCGGCCCCGGAGGCGCGCCCGGCGTTGTCCAACGCTTCGCTGACCTGGCTCAGGGACGGATAGAGCACGACGTAGGCCAGGGTGGCGCTGCGGACGCTGAGCGCCAGGGCGATGCCCCAGATGCTGTTGCGCAGTTGGCTGCCCGGCGGGTTGACCAGCAGAAACGTCCAGAAGAACCCAATGCCGATGATGATGCCGGGGATGGCACGCGGGTAGAGCATCGTGTATGGCAGCGTCCTGCGCATCGGCAACCGGGAGCGGTGCGCGACCAACGTCGCCGCGGCCACGATCACGGTGGTCACCAGCGCACCGATGAAGGCGATGAGGATGCTGTTGGTGATCGAGCGGGAGAAGACCGGGTCGCTCATCGACCGGTAGTTATCGCCCGTGATCAGCCTCCAGGGTGCGATCAAGGGGGTGAGCACCCGCACGCCCGAGGCCAGGACCAGGCCGAGCAGCGGCAGCACCGAACTCAACAGGACATACAGCGTCGCGACCGCGACGGCGGGCCAACGCCACCAGCCCAAGGTCAGCGATCGGGTGCGCCCGGCGCGGCCTGACACGGCGACGAACCGCGCCTCGGCGCCGATGAGCCGGCTGCGCACAAACAACAGGACGGTGGCGATCACGAGCAGCACCATCGCCCCGGCGCTGACCGAGCCCGGGTCGGGGGAGGTGGCATTCGACCAGGTGCTGTAGAGGTAACTGGCCAGGAAGTTGATGTTGCGGGGCTGGCCCAGGATCAGCGGGATGCCGAGAGCTTCGATGGCCAGAGTCAGGGTGAGCAGCGCCGAATTGAGCAGCGCTGGGCGCAGCAGCGGCAACGTTACCCGGCGCAGGACCATCCCAGCGGATGCGCCGGAGCTGCGGGCGGCATCTTCCAAGGTCGAGTCAGCGTTAGTGAGCGCCGCCCGGCAGGTGAGGAACGTGATCGGGGCAGTCACGCAGCCGCCCAGGATCGACATGCCGGTGACCGAGGACAGGTCGGGCAGGGTGATCCCCAGATGTTGACTGAATAGTCCGGTGACGTAGCCGCCTTGCCCGTAGAGGGTGTTCCAACCCAGCAGCAATCCCAGCCCGGGCATGACGATCGGGACGATCACCAGCGCCGAAAGCACCCGGGTCCCGGGCAGGTCGGTCCGCGCGCACAAAACCGCGAACACCGCGCCGATGATGACCGCCAACACCGTCGCGCCGACGCCGAACTCGGCGGTGTTCCGGGCGGCGTTCCAAAACGCCGGGTCACTGAACAACTGCCGATACGGGGCCAGGGTCCAGTGCCCGCCGCCCTGATACAGCGGCCGGTCCCGCAATGATGCGTACAGCAGCGGCAGGATCGGCCCCAGGACGGCCAGGGTGATCAGCACCCAGACCACCGTTTGGGCGGTACCGGCGGGGCGCAGCCGCCGCCGGTACCGGGCCTCGGGCGCCGACGCACCCGGAAGGGGCGGCCGCTGCATCGTCAGCGTCATCTCATCACCTCCTCTCTCGCGGGAGGGGCCGTGGTGGTGTCGCCGTGGTGGGTGTCATCGTGGTAGCTGTGCCGTCCGGGTCAGTTATGGAAGGCGGTGTGCCAGCGGGCTGTGAACGACTTCTGATCGTCGGTGATCTTCTGGTTGATGGGCACGAGGAAGGTGTTCTGCTGGCCGCCGACCGCCTGATAGACCGCCTGCAGGGTTGCCTGGCAGCCGGTGGGGGTGAAGTCGGTGCGGTAGGCGTTGAAGCCGCCGCTGCACATCGCCTGCTGGCCGGCGGTGCTGTACAGGAAGTTTTCAAACAGCTTGGCCGAGTTGGGGCTGCTCGCGCCGGCAGTGATGCCCATCGCGCGGGGAATGAGCGGCGTGAAGTCCTTCATGTACTCCCAGTCCACGACGCCTTTGAATTGGCCCAGCGCACCGCGCACAAGCCCGGATTCCAGGTAGCCGATTGACGCGCCGCCTTGGGCGACGGTCTGCAACATCGCACCGCCGTCGGCAGCGGGCTTGGTCTGCGGCCCCAGGGTGTCCAGAATCGACCATCCCTTCTTCTGCACCAGCCCCCAGGACGAGGCGTAGCCGAAGGTGTTGTCGATGGTGTATGTGCTGAGTTTGCCCTGATACTTGCCGCTGCTGACTGCTGAGCTCAGCGCCGCGAAGGTGTCGGGGACCTGGGACTTGCTGACCAACGCCGTGTTGTAGATGGTGATCGCCGGGTCGGCCGACAACACGAAGACGCCGGGGAATTGCTTGGCGAAGGACGGGTAGTGCGCCATCACATCGGTCGGCGTGTAGTCGATGACGGTGTGGTTTTTCGACGCGTTCAGCCAAAGGTTGGGGGCGCTGGCCACGATGATGTCCGCGGTGCGCGCGTGGGTGCCGTGCTCGGCGGCGTACTTGGAGAACACCGTGTTGTCATCCACGTCATACGGGGTGACTTTGATCCAGGGGTAGGTGGCGTTGAACGCCTTGACTACCGGGGCCCACAGCTGCGCAGGCGGGTTGCCGTAGATGATCAGCCCGCTTTCCTTTTTCGACGCCGCGACCAAGTCGGTTGAGCCAGCGGGCCCGCGGACCGAGCTCGAGGAGCCCGGTGCGCTGGCCGAGGCAGAAGGAGACTTGGAAGAGCTGGAACTGCACGCCGCCAAGGCGGCTGCCGAGAGCGCGACCACCGCGACCATGGCCAGTCGGGAGCGCCGCCGGAGAGGGACTGTACGCATAGGAAGTCTTCCTTTCGCCATAATCTACATGCTATGGCAACGGGTAGTGAGTGTGAGCAGAGGGATAAATGTGAGCAGGAACGAGCCTGTTACGGGCGTCGGGAGCGCAGCCGGGGCAGCGCGGCGGCGTGACTGTGGGCAAGCATCAGTTGTTCGGCCTTCGGACCGTCGCCCGCTACGACGGCCTCGTAGATCGCGCGGTGGTGGCGGTAACGGGCGTCGGTCGCGCCCGGGTCGGCCCGTACTTCGGTGCGCAACACGCGGCGCCGTTCTCCGGAATCGAAGGCATCGACCATGCGGAGCATGTGCAGCAGCATTGGACTCCCGCAGGCCTCGTCGAGGACCTCGTGGAACTCCCGCAGCCGCGCCCAGACCTTGTCCACGCCCGCTTGGACCTCTCGGTCGCTGAGCCCGTGTTGGGCGAGAAGTTCCCCGCGAATGGCGTCGGCCGCCTCGAGGGCTGACGCCATCCGCTGCAATTGGGTCTCGCTGGCGCGGGCGGCGGCGAAACGGGCGGCCAGGGACCGCAGAGTCGACTCGATCGTGCTGATGTCCGCGATTTCGGCGTCATCGAAATGCGCGATGTGCACCGAGCGGGGGCCGCGGTGCTCGACCAGGCGATCTTGCTCCAAGCGCCGCATCGCCTCGCGGACCGGCGTCGGGCTGATGTTGAGCAGCTCGCCCAGGCCGCGTTCGGTGATCTTCTCCCCGCGAGCCAGCCGACCGTCCACGATCGCGTCCCGGAGCGCGATGTAGGCCTGGTCGGCCAACGTCGGAGAGCTGAGCTGCGGCAAGCTGGACATGCCGCGAGCTTATTTGCTATTGCATGCCTGTCAAGTAACGGTTGCGTATCGCGGCCTGCTGGTTGGTGGTCGGCAGCGTGATGATGAAGCGGGCTCCGCCGGCGGGACTGTCGGCGACACTGATGCCGCCGCCGTGTCCGATGGCGATCTCCCGCGCGATGGCCAGCCCTAGGCCCAATACCGTTCAGTTAAGCTTACAGCGGTGTAGTTTGGTGGTATGCCTCGTGCTGGGTGGGTGAAGCCGGAGTCGGATCGTCGGTTGTCGGATTTGGTGTCGGTGGGGGTGTTGACCCGGG
>NZ_JAVREH010000050.1:0-24723 GCF_031845305.1 Jatrophihabitans lederbergiae
CCCCGCCCCCACGACGGGCGCATGCATCTCATCCAGCAGCAGTTCCACGCTCACGCAAGCAGCTGCCGCTCGACATGCCAGGCGCGCTCCGCCTCCGCCGAGACGCGGTCACTCTCATCGATCTCGCTGTCAATCTCCTCGGGATAGCCGGCGTAGTAGTGCATCGCCACCCGCACCTTCGCCGGCGGCAACGCCAGCAGCTCCGCTGCCGCAGCCACGGCCGGTTCGCCCCGTTCATCGAGCTCGCGCAGCACCTTGATCACTTCCCACACGTCCGGGCCGAACGCGAGCGCGGCCCGTCGCCCGCTCGGCCCGTCCTTGAACACGACGCCGGGGTGGTCGGCCATCCGCAGGCCCTCATCCACCAGGCGTTGAGCCAACCCGGACGGGGTGGCTCCAGGCGTCGACTGTGTGCGGCGGCGCAACCGTTCGAGCAGGCGTGCCTCGAATCGGATAGACAGCGGCGTACTCATGAGCGCAGTCTACCTCTTCGTAGTGCAGTGCGTCACCTGCGCTACAGGCCTGTACGGCTACGGCAGCCACAGATCGGCCCGGAGCGCGACGGTGGGCCAGCGGGCTTGATCCCCCTCGGACACGCTGGTTGAGACAGCAGGGGCCCCAGAGATGGGGCCTCCACTCAGTTGTACGAGTGAATCCGTTGTCCCGCGTCCGGAGTGACGCGGGGATCGATGATGTGGGTGAGGCTCACCCCTCACCTTCTGGACGCTGATCATCGACCTCTCGGCACGCTGCTCGCCGTCCCGCTCACCCTGTCCGTGAAGGCCATACTTATCGACGCCGACCCGACCGTGCAGTGGCTACGTCCGCTACTCTGCGACCAGCCCAACAACACGCCGGCGACGTCGTCACCAACCGGTTACGGAGGCAGACGTGCGACTGAGCCCGGCACACATCGCCAACTATCCCGCGCTTGGGTGCGACACAGGTGATCACCCGTGAAACGAATGGCGGTTACCGTCGTCGGCGGTTTGCTGTTGCTCGCCGGCATCGCCAGCCTCGTCCTCCCCGGACCTGGCATGGTCCTGTGCGCAGCCGGTCTCACCCTCCTCGGCACCCAATACACGTGGGCCCGCAACAGCGTGGGCTGGGCCAAGCACCAAGCCCGGCAAGGAGTGGAACGGACCGGCTCCAGCCGCCTCCTAACCCTCGGATCCGTCGCCTGCGGGCTCGTCCTACTCGGGGTCGGCATTACCGAGATCTTCGCCGACCTGCCGTTGCTCAACACCGTCACCGCCGTCCTCATGATAGCCGGCGGGCTGTTCCTTGTCATCTCATCGTGCTGGGCCCGATACCAGCAAACGCAGGCACATTGAGGACAGTCCATGAACCCACCAGCAGCATCCGATCGCCGAGGTCGACGATCCGCGCGTCCATCATGTCGGTCTGACTACTACGTCTGTCCCAGCCACGCCATCGCGGCGGTCACCATGGCGGTGGTGCCGACGTCGAGTGTCGGTTGAATGACCGGCGCGAAGTTGGCTGCGTGGTTGACCGGGATGTCTTGAGAGATGCGATCGGCCTTTTTGGCCGCTGCATAGAGGTCCCGATCGATGCAGCCGATTCCCCAGTATGTGTAAGGGGTCCCGAGCGCGGTCGGGATGTCGCTGAAGTCCTCGCTTGCGGTCTGGCGATCGATCGGTGTGGCGTGTGTGCTGAATACGGCTGCGAACGCTTCGGCGGTCCGCGCGGTTGCCTGTTCGTCGTTGGTCGTCAGTGGGAAGTGGTCATAGATCTCGAACTCGGGCTCTTCAGGTGAGTTCGAGGCGCGGCACTCGGCGGTGACGATTCGTTTGATGGCGGAGATGATGGCTTCGCGTGTCTGGTCGCCATAGGTGCGGATGTTCAGCTCGATGACGGCGTGGTCGGGGATGACGTTGCTTTTTGTTCCCGCTTGGACACTGCCGACCGTGACCACGGCGAACTCTCCGGGCTGTATTTCTCGGGAGATGATCGTCTGGAGGCGGACCACGATCATGGCGGCCATGACCACCGGGTCGACCGCCGCCTGCGGCATGGAGCCGTGGGCGCCACGTCCGTGGACGGTGATCCGCATGCTGTCGGCCGCGGAGAGGAACGCCCCGGGGTGCGTGCCGACGTCTCCTGCGGGGAAGGGCAGTACGTGCTGCGCCAGGGCGACGTCCGGGTGCGGGATTATGTCGGCCAGCCCGTCCTCGCTCATTCCGCGCGCTCCGTCACCGACTTCCTCGGCTGGTTGGAAGAGGACGACGGCGGTGCCGCTCCACTGCTGTGTGCTCTCGGAGAGTAGGTGGGCGGCTCCGAGAAGGCAGGTGACATGGACGTCGTGGCCGCACGCGTGCATGACAGGCACCTGTGTGCCCGAGCTGTCCGTGACCGTTTCGGTGCTCGCGTAGGGCAGGTCGGTCACCTCCAGCACCGGCAGTGCGTCCATGTCCGCGCGCATCAGCACCGTGGCTCCGTTACCATTACGGAGGACGCCCACAACGCCGGTTCCGCCGATCCGCTCGTGAACCTCATAACCTGCCTGTGTCAACCGCTCGGCGACCATTCGCGCCGTTCGCTGTTCCTGGTGGGAGAGCTCCGGGTGCTGGTGCAGATCTCGGTAGACGTCCTCCAACCAGCCACGCGCCGCGCCCAGGCCCTGGAGCACCGCGGATGTTGTCGATGCCGAAGCTGTCATGATGATTCCTCTCCGGAACTGCCCGCGCCGCTGCCGGTGCGACGCAAGGACACCTCCTCTGGCAGCATCCACCCGCGCCACCGTGCGAGCAAGCACAGGGCCGCCCCGAACACCGTGGCGATCAGCGGTCCAACCCTGGTCAGGCTGTTCACGTGGAGGATGACCAGGAGGCCGCTGGCGGCCAGCGCGCAGGTCGCATAAAGCGTGTTGCCTCCGAAAATGCTCGGAAGTCGACCCAGCACGACGTCGCGCACCGCGCCACCCCCCACAGCGGTCACCGTCCCCAGCAGCACCGCCGGTAGCCAGCCCAGCCCGACCAGCAGCGTCTTCTGGGCTCCCGACGCCGCCCAGCAACCGAGGGCAAGAGCGTCGACAAGCGGGAAGACCCGCTGCCAAACCCGTCCGTCGAGCGGGACGAGGAACGCGACCGCCGCGCCACCGAGCGCCATCACGAGGTAGGCGAAGTCAGTCAGGGCCACTGGTGTGCCGCGCTGAAGCAACACGTCACGGATCACACCGCCTCCGAGACCGGACAAGATGGCCAGCACCCCGAAACCCACCGGATCGAGCCGGTGCTGGCGGGCCACGACGCCACCGAGCAATGCATTAGCCAGGACGCCGGTTAGATCCAGCGCGCGTAGCAGCTCGGGAATCACCGTGGAGACTTCGGCCATGAAACGCCTCTCCCCCTGCATCAGCCGGCTGATCGGTCGCAGCACGACCATAGCCCTACGAAAGCAGCACGAAACCGCCCGGAGGGACGGGCGAGCGCCGCAACCTGCACCGCGCTTCAGGTGCTCCGGACGCGCCACAGAACCAGGAGGAAGCGAGCAGCTGGACGGTCCGCGACCGGAGCCCGGCGCTGGCGTGTCATACCAGCGGCGACGGCGAGATCCGGTACGTGAACCGCCTTCGCACCAACACGCCCAGAGGGCGACACGAACACCGCGGCGCACCGCGGCGGGCGACGGAGCTCAGCCGCAGAGATTGGGCCGCAGACGACCACACCAACAGCTACACCTGGGCTCAACATCTGGCCGTGCCAGGTGCCGAACAGGCTCAGACAGCAGCATTGAACAGGACAAACCAGTCGCGGCCATTTTCCCGACCACGAACAGCGTCTTAAACGATGGTCGGGCTCTCGAGGTTGCCCTCCGGAGCGGATGACTCGGTGCCGTCGAGACGGCTGCCGTCCTTCGGCTCAGAGGATCTACGGCGCGGCCGGACATTGACGACCACCGCCCGGGCGTTGACCAGCGCCCGGTCGATTGCTTCCCTGTCCCACCTGGCCTGGATCTGCTGCTTCATCTGATCCTGGACCATGACGAAGTCCAACCGCCGAGTCAACCAGGTGACAGCGGACGCCGCACCGATTCCAAAGAGTGTGCCGGAGAGAAACTTACCCATGATCTGCCTGCCTCGGGAGATGACCACCACCGCAGGGTGCTCTGCGGGCCGAACGACCTAGACCGAGCGTAACCGAATAGCTGGTCGCCGTGCTCCACATCAGGTGTCTTGATTAGCCGGTCCCCTCCCTCTGGATAAGGACCTGTCAGTAGCTGCGGCTCAGCTCGGCATACAGCGGCTTCGGTGTGGAGCCGGTGGCCAGGCCGACGACTACGCAGCCGCGCGCGGTGAACAGGTCGGTGAGGACGTCGGCGGCGAGCCGGACTGCTCCCGCTTGTCTGTGGTGATTATCTGCATGCGGGTAACTTTTCCTTATGACGCGCCCAGGCCGTGTTTCCGTCGATGATGGTCTCCACGACCCGCAGATCGTCGTCCAAACACACGAGATCGGCGATGCTGCCTGCACCCAGCTGGCCGAGGTCATATCGGCCGAGAAGCTCGGCGGGGATGCGGCTCGCGGCTGCCAGTGCCACCTCAAGTCCCCACGTCGCCGCCGCGACACGGACGCAGTGATCCAGAGTGGCGACGCTGCCAGCCAAGGTGCCGTCTGACAGCATTGCCCGATCGTCGGCCACGGTGACCGAGAGGTCGCCGAATGAGTAATCGCCGTTGGGCAGGCCGGTGGCGACGGTGCAGTCGGTGATCAGGGCCAAGCGGCCAGGGGCGGCGCGGTGCAGAACCGTCAGGTTCTCGGTCGCGACGTGAATCCCGTCAGCGATCACGGTCAGCACCGCGTGCGGTGAGGTCAACGCGGCGCCCAGCGGACCGGCGTCACGTGAGCGGATCGGCCGGTGGGCGTTGAAGGCGTGGGTGAGCGCTCCAGCGCCCGCGGCGAAGGCCTCCCGGCTACGGGTCGCGGTCCCGTCGCTGTGCCCGATGCTCACCACGCACGATGCTGCCGCCGCTGTGATGGTGGCATCGTCGAACAGTTCCGGGGCCAGCGTCGTCATCGCGACCCCGGGCAGCGCAGTCAGCTCGAGCAGGGCGGTACTCGAAGTGCGCAGAAGTGGTGTCGGATGCGCTCCCGGAAAGGCGGAAGACAGAAAGGGTCCCTCCAGATGCGCACCAAGGAACCGCGACGCGTTAGGTTCGGGAGCGCGACACACCGCGTCGATCGCCCCGACGGCCGCAGCGGTGTCCGCGCATGTTGCGGTGATCACAGTCGGCAGCGCAGCGGTGACCCCGGTGGCGGCCAGCCGGGTGGCCATCGCCCGCAGCTCGGCTTCACCGGCGTGGAGGACGTCCACGCCGGCGAAGCCGTTGACCTGCAGGTCGATCCAGCCGGGGGCAGCGAGACCATCCGGCCCAGGGGGCAGCCCGACCCGGCTCACGGTGTTACCCGTGATTTCAACGTCCCCGGGGTGTAGCCGGGTGCCGTCGAAGTAGCGGGCTACGCCCAGCCGCCGAGGCAACGGATCGACGCGCGGACTCACTCTGGCAGGCAGCGCCCGCGAGCGGCGTGGACGTAGCGGGCGTGCTCGGCGAAGACCTCGTCGTTCGATGAGACCGAGGCGCCGGCGACCGTCGGGGAGACGAAGATCGGCACAGTGACACCAGCCTCGGCCAGCACCGTGCCGGTCCGGCAGATGATCTCGTGGCTCACGATCGAGGCGATCACGGTGGACGACCCGCCCAGCGGCCGGTCCCAACCCGCTACCCACACCACGGCGTCCTCGACCGGTACACCGGTGTCGATGACGGCATCGGCGATGTCGGCGAGCCGCTTGCCCGACGAGTGCGGTCCAGCAGTCTCCAGGTTGGCTTTCGCGGTGACCGCCACGACGAACAGGCCCTTCTTCTGCGCGTAGAGAGCCGCGTCGATTCCGGCCGCGTTCTTGCCGCTGTGCGAGAAGATGATTACCACGTCGCCGGTGTCGAGCGGCTCGTGGTCAAGGAACTTGTCGATGTAGTTCTCGGTGCGCTCGAGCCACAGCAGCTCGCGCACACCACCGGGGCCGAGAACGTTGTGCCACATCAGGCGCGGGTCATTGAGCGGGTACAGCCCGACGAAGCTGCCGTAGCGGGGAAATGCTTCCAGGGTGGGGATCACCGAATGCCCGCTGCCGAACAGGTGGATCAGGCCCTTGTTCTGGATCGTCTCAGCACACTGCTGGGCGACCGTGTCGAGCACGTCGTCCTGCGTCTGGGCGAATGTGTCGAGAAGCGAGACGATCGCCTTCGTGTACGCCGGAGTTGTCTTCACTGCATTCCCTTCGTTCGTCGCGCATTCTGTAGCGCGATCTTGATCTGGTACCGGTCGCCATGCAGGACGCTGTGTGTCCGCTCAAAGACGCCGTGGTCGTCAAAGGTCACCCGGGTGACCTCGAAGGCGGGCTGCCCCACTTTGCAGTCCAGGAGCTTGGCGTCCTCGCGCTTGACACCGGTAACTCCGAAAACTTCCGTCGCCCCGGTGGCAAGGACGCCGTAGTAGTCCTGCATCACCTCATACAGCGACGTGCCGTCGTGCAGCACATCCAGCAGCCCAGCGAATCGGGACGCCACCAGTAACGTGTCCTGCACTCCGATCACCCGGTCGTCTGCAGTGCGCAGCCTGCGCAAGCTGATGAGCTCGCTGCCGACCTCGAGGTCCATCTCGGCCGCCATCTCAGGTGCCGCGGCCACGGTCCCCGTTTCCAGAATGCGTGAGCCGGCCTTCATACCGAGATCTCGCAGCTCGGTGGAGAAGGAGGACACCGAACGTGGCGCGGCGGTCAGGCTCGGCTCCCGCACGAAAGTGCCCCTACCCCGACCGCGGACCAGCAGCCCGTCACGCTCCAGCAGTGCGACGGCCTGCCGGATGGTGATGCGGCTGACGTCGTAGGCCTTGCACAACTCTGCCTCGGTTGGGATCTGGGCGCCGCGCGGCCATTCTCCGGACTTGATCCGCGAACGCAGAAACTCACAAATTTGCACGTAGTACGGGATCGGTGAGGACGGGTCGACCCGACGGAACGGCTTGTCGGCGGGACCGCTCATCAGTGGTTTCCATTTCCGTGGGCCGGACGCCCGTCGACAGTCCAGGACGATTCCTCAGTCCAGCGCAGGGCGCCGATTACGCCGGCCGAGCGGCCCAGGGCGGCGGCCACCACCTGCACAGTGCTGCCGGCAGGAGACCCGTGCGCGCGGACGGCCGCCGCCATTGGCTCGGCCAACAGGTCGAACGCGCTGACCAACCCACCGGCGAACACGATGACGTCGGGGTCAAAGATGCTCGCCAAACCGGCCGCTCCCTGGCCGAGGACTGCCGCGTACCCGGATACCACCCGACAGGCTTCGGCGTCTCCGGTACGAGCCGCGGCCAGCAGATCGGCCGTGGCGCCCCACGGCGCAGCCAGCTCCTCCAGGACCATGCCCGCGCCGACGCGTTCCCATTGGCCGTGGTCATCGTCGCGCGTCGAGAACGGGAAGGGCAGCCAGCCGAAGGAGCCGCCACAACCGTGCGCCCCACGAACCACCCGACCGCCGACCTGGAAAGCGCCGCCGATCCCGGTTCCGACGGCGATCAGCACAACATCGGAAAGCCCCTTGGCTGCGCCCTCGGTCGCCTCGGCGACCAGGGTGGCCTGGGCGTCGTTGATCAGCTGGCAGGGCACACCGGTGCGCTGGGTCAGGAGCTCACCGAGCTCGACACCGTCGAGGAAGCGCAGGTTGGGCACCCACACGCAACGACTGCCGAGCACATGACCGGGCAGGCCCGCCGCCAGCGCCGTGATCCTGGCCCCGCCTGTGACCTCCTGGACCAGCCGCTCGATGGTGTTCACCATGGCCTCGACCGAGCGCGGTACCGGCACCTCGACCGGTTCGGTGCGGTCGCCATCACTCGCTCTCTGTGCGACCAGACGCAGGCGGGTGCCACCCACGTCCACGCCCACGCGATACGAGTCCCCCACCACTTACTTCACGCCACTTCTCGCGATGCCTGCGACGAATACCCGTTGGGCGAGCAGGAACACCAGGAGCGTCGGCAGGCTGGCGATGAGAACTCCGGCCATCACGACGCTCTGATACTGAACGGTCGTGTTGTACGACAGCAACTGGGCCAACGTCACCGTGATCGGGAACTTCTCCTGCGACTGAAGAATCGTCAGGGGCCAGAGGAAGTTGTTCCAGTAGTAGACGGTGGTGAACACCAGCAGGGTGACCAGTGGTGGCTTGAGCAGCGGCGTGACGATCTGCACCACGATACGCAGCTCACCGGCGCCGTCGATGCGCGCGGCCTCGATCAACTCGTCGGGGATGTCGCTGATGAATTGACGCATGAGGAAGATGCCGAAGGCGTTGGCCAGCCACGGCAGCATCAACCCGAGGTAGGAGTCGTTGAGGTGCAGGCTGCTCATCATGTTGTAGAGCGGCACGATCGTCACGATGGGAGGAAGGAACATCGTGAGCACGAGCAGCCAGAACAACCCGTCCCGCCCACGGAAGCGGTACTTGGCGAAAACGAACGCCGACAGCAGACTGGTCGCGGTGACACTGAGGCTGCAGATGACAGTCACGAACAAGCTGTTCAGGAATGAGCGGCCGAACGGCACCACTTGGAAGACGGTCTTGTACGCGCTCCAATTGATGTGGTGCGGCCACCAGGTGATGGGGATCGCCGACGACTCGCTCGGCGTCTTCAGACTCGAGATGACCAACCAGTACAGCGGGAACAGTGTCGTCACGCCGACGATCAGCATGCAGAGGTACAGCATCGGTCGACCCAGCCGGCGAGGTCGGCCAGTTCTGGTGCCGCCGGTGTCAGGCGTGGCGGCGTTACTGGTGCTGCTTCCGTCCGCAGCCGGTTTGACGGCGGTCATCGGACACGTCCACGGATCACCAGCGCGACGATGCCGCCCACTACTGCGATGACCACGAGCAGGCTTGTCGCCATCGCGCTGGCCTGTCCGGCCAGGCCGTACTGCACCACGGTGCGCTGGATGTCGTAGGAGATGGTCAGTGTGGAGTTGGCCGGACCGCCCTGGGTGAGCAGGTAGATCGGATCGAACACCTGCACCGAGTTGATGACCGTCATCAGCCCCACGAAGACAAAGGTGTTGCGCAGCAACGGGATCGTCACGTGAGCCGTCCGTTGCACGCTTCCGGCGCCGTCGATGGCGGCGGCCTCGTAGACTTCCTGCGGTATCTGGGTGAGGCCAGCGACGAGCAGCACCACGTAATAACCGATCATCTGCCAGACATTGAAAATAACCAGGGAGATGAGGGCCGCGTTCGGGCTGCTGAGCCAGCTCGGAGAGGGCAGCCCGACAGCGCCCAGCGCGACGTCGACCGGACCGTACTGCGGCGAGTACAGCTGGCTCCAGATAATCACGATCGCGACGGTCGGGATGACGTAGGTGCTGAAGAGGAGGACCCGCAACGCCGAGCGTCCGCGCAGCCGTGGTGTGAACACCAGCAGCGCGATGAGGAAGGCCAGTGGGACGGTGATGACCAGGCTCAACGCGACATAGATTCCGGTGTTCTCGAAGGCCTTGATGTTGGTGTCGCTGGTGAAGATCTTGCGATAATTCTTCAGCCCTGTCCACGTCATGTCACGTAGTGGCGTCGAGATAGTGCCGGCGTGGAAGCTGATCCACAGTGTCAGCACCATCGGCACCAGGACGAAGATGCCGATGAGTAGCACCGCCGGGCTCAAGAAGACGACGGCGGCGAAGCCGTGCCTGCTCGAAGAGTGGTGGCGCGACATCGCGCCACCGCCCCTGCCGACCAGGGGCACGCTGGTCACCTATTTGCCTGCCTGAAGGGCCGATGTGACGCCGGAGTCGGCCGCGCTCATGGCTGCGGTTGCCGACGAGCGACCGAAAATGAGGTTCTCGACACTAGTCTGCAGCGCGTCGCTCGCCTGGGCACCGCCCACCGCGGTCGGGAACGGTGTTGCATCCGCGATACCGTCGACGTAGGTCTTGATGAACGGGT
Organism: Jatrophihabitans lederbergiae; assembly: GCF_031845305.1. NCBI lineage: Bacteria > Bacillati > Actinomycetota > Actinomycetes > Jatrophihabitantales > Jatrophihabitantaceae > Jatrophihabitans > Jatrophihabitans lederbergiae. The sequence goes on from NZ_JAVREH010000050.1 coordinate 10,004, forward strand.
CCGAGAGATCGGACTTGTGCGCGGACAGGTCCGAGGTGCGGCTGGGCAGGATGCCTTGGCCGAGCAGGATGTCACCCATCGCCGACGATCCGCTCTTACCGCTCGTCGGGCCGTTGAGGTAGGAGAGGAACTGCCAGGCGGCCTGTTGCTTCTGGGAGCTGGCGTGCGCATTGACCATCGTCAGCCATGAGTAGGAGATGCTCGATGACTTCGTTCCTGACGGCCCCATCGGGACGGGCGCCGTGGCGACGTTGGAGAACTTGGCGCCCATCGTCTGCTTGAGAGCGCTCTGCCACCAGTTCGCCATGATGATCATGGCGGTCTTACCGTTGGCGAAGTTGTCCATGTACGGACCGGTCGTGTTGGCGTTCGCCGCGCTCATCGACGGCACCGTGGAGCCGGCCTTGATCAGCTGCGTGTACAGGTCGGCGACTGCCTCCACCTTCGGCGAGGTGAGCTCGGACTTGGTCCGATCGGCGTTGAGGAATGATCCGCCGTTCGAGGCCGCGAGGGAGAGGAACGGGTGGTCGACGCCGGCGGCCCAGTTCGTGATGACACCAAAGCCCTGCTGCCCCTTGGACTTGTCGGTGAGCTTGGCAGCGTCCGTGACGAGCTCGTCCCAAGTTTTGGGCGGCGTCGGGATCCCGGCCTGAGCGAAGAGTGCCTTGTTGTAGTTCAGGGCGTAGAGATCAACCTCGTTGGGAATGCCGTAGGTCGACCCGTTCTGGCTCACATCAGCGCCCAGGTTGTGTGGCCAATCCTTACCGACCGAGGATGCGACATCGCCAGGGGCCTTGGCCGCGGTGCCGTTCTGAATGAGTGCCGGCAACCAAAGGTCGTAGACGCTTGAGATTGTCGGGCCGTTCGGGGACGAGCCCTGTGTCTGGACTGTGCTGAGCAGGTTCGCGAACGGGACCGCCTGGAACTTGACGGTAATTTTTGGGTTCGCCTGGTGGAAGGTAGTTGCCACCGCCTCGAGCTGCTTCACCTGGGCCGGCCCCCAGTGCGTCAGGTAGGTAATCGTCACGTTGCCGGCGCTAGAGCTCGAGCTGCTGCTCGAGCAGGCAGTCGCGGTCACCGCCATGGCAGCCGCAGCGACGGCTGCGATACCGATCCGTGCTGAGAGCTTCCGTCTCGCGGGCATGCCTTCTCCTCAATCCGCTGGTGGCTAGGGCAACGGTTAGAATGTTATGACATTACATCGACATTATAAATAACGATTGAGACTCATCCCCAGTTGGTTAGGGGTGATCGCGATCGACGCGGCTCGGTGCCTAGGCTGTACCGGGTGCTCAAGGCGTGGACTGCTTGGAAGTTGTGATAGAGCATGCTGAAGCGTTCGGTTTCATCCCGATTCGGGGTGTAGGTGCGGCCGGGGCGGATGGCGACGGCGGCGGCGTCGTCGAGTGAGTTGATCATGTCGGCGTCGACCGCGGCGGTGAGGACAGCTCCCCGGGCGCCGACTTCTGGTGTGTCGGGTCCGGTGACAGGTAGGCCGGTGGCGTCGCTGATCGCCTGGCTCCAGAGTTCGCTGCGGGCGCCGCCGCCGGCTAAGGCGAGTCCTTGCGGCCGGCCGGCTGCTTCCAGGCAGGCGCGGACGGCGAGGGTAAGTGCGTCGAGGGCGGCACGGGCGATGTCGGCGCGGGAGTGGCGGCTGGTGAGTCCGTGCAGGCTGCCTTGTGCGGTGCTATCGCGGAATGGGCTGCGTTCCCCGGCTGGAGAGAGGTAGGGCAGCATCAGCGGTTGGCCCCCGGGTTGCGCGGTGGCCGCCAGGCTCAGCAGTTCGGTGACATCGGCCAGTCCGAGGGTCGCAGCGGTCCAGTTCAACACTTCGGTGCCATTCAGGGTCGCGTAGGCAAGGAGCCAGCTGTCTGTGGTCGGTCCGGGCAATGTCATCCCGTTCGGGGTCCGGTTCAGCGCCGGGTCGGCTGCCATCATGCCGACGCAGAGGGTGGTGCCGAGGACGGCGAAGGCTTCCCCGGCGTGCAGGGTGCCGGTGCCGAGGGCGGTGGCGACCACGTCATAGGGCGCGAGTGCCACGGGGGTGCCCACCGGCAGACCGAGGTCGTACGCGCGGTGGCCGAGGAGGGGCGCTACCCGGTCCGGGCCGCTGACCAGCTCGGGCAGCAGGCGTCGATATTGGACGAGCTCGAACAGGTCGAGCAGGGTCGGGTCATAGGTTCGGGTGCGGGCCGCCAGGAACGGGTTGGCCGCGTCGGATACCTCAAGCACCTGCCGTCCGGTCAGTTGTTGGTAGATCCAGCTGCCGCAGCTGAGCAGGCGGGACGCGCCCGACAGCGTGTGGGGTTGGTGGTGGTCTAGCCAGCGGAGCTGGGCGTGGGCCAGGCCGGGGGCGCCCCAGCAGCCGTTGATCCGAAACGCTTGTTCCAGGCGTCCGTCGCGGTCCCATTGGTCGATGATCGCGCTACCACGGTTGTCATTCCACAAGATCGCCGGTCGTAGGGGTTCGCCGTGGGCGTCGACGAGCCAGCAGCCATCGCCTTGGGCGGTGAGGGCGAGCAGGTCCACTCCGTCGGGGCTGCGGGCGGCGACAGCGTGGATGACGCGAGCGGCTGCCGCCCACACCGCGGCCATGTCCTGCTCACATTCCCCGGCTGGGCTGCGCTGGACGATGGTCGTTTCGGCTTCGGTGTCGACCGCCCGCCAGGTTGAGTCGAACCGGACCGCTTTGACGCGGGAGGTACCCAGATCCAGCCCGATGACGCTCATGAGCGGTGTCGGCTGCGCGCCTGCCAGTCCGGGTTGGCGCAATGCTGCAGTACGCCGGTGTCCAGGAAAGCCGCGACTTCCGCCGTGACGCGTTGCACGGATTCGGTCGCGACCTGGCGGGACGCGCCGGCCAGGTGCGGCGTGAGTAGGACATCGGGGCGGCCCAGCAGCGGATCGGAGGCCTGGGGTGGCTCGGGGTCGAAGACGTCCAGCGCGGCACCGGCCAGGTGCCCGGTGTCCAGGGCCGCGAGCAACGCCGCCTGGTCGACGAGTTCGCCACGCGCGGTATTGATGAAACGTGCGCCCGGGCGCATCCGGGCGAAGGTGTCGGCGTCGAACATTTTGCGGGTTTCCTCGCTGAGGCGGGCGTGGACGCTGACGATGTCACTTTCGCCCAGCAAGAAGGCCAGCGGAACGAGTTCGACACCCAGTGCCTGGACTGTAGTGGGGTCGGCGTAGGGGTCATAGGCGAGCACGCGGCCGCCGAAGCCGGTGAGTAGTTGGGCTACTCGCGCGCCGACCGCGCCGAGGCCGACGAGTCCGACGGTCGCCGCGCGCAGCTCGGGTCCGGTGAGCTCGTAGCGGAAGTATTTGGAATCCCAGTGTCCGGCGGCGAGGCCTCGGGAGGCGGCGGGCACGCTACGGGTCAGGCTGATCATCGCGCCGATCACGAACTCGGCGACCGCGCCCAGGTTGCGCCCGGGCAGGAATACCACCGGCACGCCGTGCGCGGTGGCGGTGGCGAGGTCGACGTTGACCGGGCCGCCCCTGGTGATACCGACCACCTGCAGCGCGGGGGCTGCCTGGAAGAGGCCCGCGGTGATCGGCGCCAGGTGGGTGAGGATGACGTGGGCATCGCTCGCCAGCGCCGCGAGCTCGGTGGGATCACCGGCTGCCTCGCGGACTCCGTCGACCACGCGGAACGGCACGTCGGGCCACGCCGAGGCGTGTCTGATGATCTCTGTCGCAGGCCCGAATGCGGCGGTGGCTTCGGCGGCGAGGGAGTCTGCGGTGATGAACCGGTCCCCGGCACAGAGGACCCGGCGGGGCTGGGCGGCGGTGGTCATGCTTGCCCGTGGGAGGCGCGGGACTTGCGGGCCAAGGAGTCGACCGCGACTGCGAGGGCCAGGACCAGGCCGGTGATCATGAACCGGAACCAGGAGGACAGATTGAGCAGGGTGAGGCCGCTGGAGATCGACTGGATGACGATGATGCCCAGTAGTGCGGAGAAGGCGTTGCCGCGCCCACCGAACAGGCTGGTACCCCCGATCACCGCGGCGGCGATCGCGTCGAGGTTTACATCACCGGTGCCGCTGCTCTGGTTGGCTGAGGCGAGTCGGGCGGCGCCGAGGATGCCGCCGACCGCGGCCAGGCCGGAGCAGAGGATGAACGCCGAGGCATAGATGGCGCGGACGTTGATGCCGGCGCGTCGGGCGGCTTCGACGTTGCCGCCGACGGCGAACATGGATCGTCCCCATTGAGTGCGGGTCAGGGCGTAGTTGAGTACGCCGACGAGGACGGCGAAGAAGACGAACATCCACCCCACCCCGCGGCCCCGGTTGAGGTACCAGGTCACGAATTCCAGTGCGACGAGCACGGCGATGGTGCGGGCCAGGATGGCTTGGATCGAGCTGGCGGACAGGGCGGCTCTGCGGCGTCGGGCAGCGAGGGTATAGCCGCTGAGGAACACCGCCGCCGCGCCGAGGGCGGCGAGGATGTAGGACAGCAGCGGGGGCACGAAGTCGAGTTGGGCGAAGCCGACCAGTGCGGAGGTGAAGGGGATGTTGATCGAGCCGACGGTGCCCAGGATGTAGAGCTGCAGGCCGAGGAAGGCCAGCAGCCCGGCCAGGGTCGCGACGAAGCTGGGCATGCCGAACCGGTTGAACAACACTGCGTACAGGGCGCCGATGGCGCAGGCGATCGCGATGGCAACCAGGATGGCCAGCAGGACGGGCCAGTGGTGGTTGACGAACAGCACCGCGAGGATCGCGGCAGTCAGGCCGCTGACCGAGCCGACGGATAGGTCGATCTGGCCGACGAGCAGTACGCACACCACGCCTAGGGCGATCACCCCTACGGAGACGCATTCCAGGGCGAGGTTGACCAGATTGTCGGCGGACAGGAAGACCGGGTTGAGGATCTGGAACGCGGTCCAGACCACGATGAGGCCGACGATGACCGGTAGCGGCCCGAGGTCGCCGGAGCGGACGCGGGTCAGGAACGAGGTGATCGCGCCACGGGCGCCGACGTGCTGCCGGACGCGTTCGTCCTGCTGGTCCAGGCCCCGCTGCTTCGTGGCTGGGATATTGAGCTCAGTCATGGTCGGGGCCTTCCTGCACTGCCGGGTCCGGGGTTCGTTCGGTGCGCCGATGACGGCGGCGGGTGACGGCGTTGTCGCTGGCGCCCGTGATGGCGGCGATGATTTCTTCGGAAGAGACGGTCGCGACGTCGAATACGCCGTTGTTGCGGCCCAGGCGCAGGACCACGACTCGGTCAGCGACCGCTCTGACGTCTTCCATGTTGTGGCTGATCATGACCACGCCGAGGCCGCGTTCCCGCAGCCGTTCGATGAGGTCGAGAACTTCCGCGGTCTGCGCCACACCCAGGGCGGCGGTCGGTTCGTCGAGGATGATGACCTTGGGATGGCCGAGCAGCGAACGGGCGATCGCCACGGTTTGGCGTTGACCGCCGGACAGCGAGGCGACCGGGATGCGAACAGTGGGGATACGCGCCGACAGTTCGCCGAGCAGCTCCCACGCCCGGGTTTCCATCTGCACCTCATCCAGGCGCCACGGCGTGAGTTCGCGGCCGAGGAACAAGTTCTGGACCACGTTGAGGTTCTCGCACAAGGCGAGGTCCTGAAACACCGTCGCGATCCCGAGGTCGATGGCCGCGCTCGGGTCGGCGATATGTACCTCGTTCGAGTCGAAGCTGATCGTGCCGTGGTCAGCGCGGTGAACCCCGGCAAGGACCTTGACAAGAGTCGACTTGCCCGCGCCGTTGTCCCCGACGATCGCGACCACCTCACCCTGACCGACGTGGAGGTCGATATCAGTCAGCGCGTTGACCGCGCCGAAAGTTTTCGTGATACCCCGCAGGCTCAGCACCGTACTGCTGGTCCTGTCGGGCTGGGTCAACGCCGCAGAAGACATAACGATCCTCAACTCGTTCGGTTGGACAGACTCGTTCGGTGGGACAAAGGGGAAGTAGGAGCGGCCGATCCTGCTGTCAGGGTCAGGAGATGCCGAGCTTGGTGCAGGCCGCGGCGTAGGTCGAGGTGCACAGATCCGCGGCCTTGGCGATGCCCTTGTCCACGACGTCGGTCTTCAGGCTGACCTGGGTGACCACCACGGGCGTGAACAGCTGGCTCGGCGCGTTGAACAGCGTCGCCTGCGGTGTGGGGCTCTTGCCCTGCACCAGCCCGTAGGCGACATCGGCAGCGGCGGCTGCCACGATCTCACTTGGCTTGGAGATCGTGTTGTACTGATCACCAGCGATGATGAGCTGCAACCCAGCGGTCGTCGCGTCATTGCCGGTCACCGGTGGAACGCTCTTCACACCGGCGGCCTTGAACGCCGCGATCGTGCCGCCGCCGGTGCCGTCGTTGGCCGCGACCACACCGAGGATCTTGGGGCCGAAGCGTGATATTTGGCCGCTGACCCAGGCTTGCGCTTTGGCCGGATCCCACTGCGGGGTGTCATATTCGGCCAGTGTCGTCACTCCGCTGCCCGCCAGGCCCTCGTGGATGCCCTTCTTGATCAGTCCGGCGGCGGCGTCGGTCGGGGATCCGTTGACCTCGAGGATGCCGCTGCCCGCAGGGATCGGGGACTTCTTCAGGTCGCTGACCAGTGACCGCGCGATGAGGGTGCCGATCTTTTCGTTGTCGAAGGACACGTAGTAGTCGACCTTGGCCGTCGGGATCGGACGGTCATAGGCGATCACCTTGACGCCCTGGGTTTGGGCGGTGTTCACCAACGACGCCGCGGCGGTCGAATCGACCGGGTCCAGGACAATGACCTTCGCACCCTGGGTGATGGCGGAGTTGAACTGCTGCTGCTGCTTGGAGGCATCGCCGTTGGCGTTGTTGTACAGGACCGTGCAGCCCGCGCAGTCCTTCTTCAGCTGCGCTACGAAACCAGGGTGGTCATGCTGCTCATACCGGGTCGAGGCCTCATCCGGCATCAGGAACGCGATCTTAGCGCTACTAGCACCCGATCCGCCGCTGCTGCTGCCGCCGCTGGAGCTGGCGGTCTTCTTCGCACACCCAGCCCCACCAAGCATCACCGAAACAACGGCAACGGTGGTGAAGGTCTTCCTGCCTACTGCTGATCTCATGTTGACTCCTCAGTCACTGAACTGTCATGTGCGTTGTGTGCCCGGCGGGCCAACGCGCCCACTACGTTCGAAATGGATGTGCCACTGGGTCACGAGTACGGCCTGCCCACCAGGTGCACATTCAGCGATAACAGCGAGGCCGTCCTCTGAGGGTCGACGGGGACCGTCAGCTCGCTGATCGCGGCGTTGTCCAACCTGGGGAAGAGGTCTCGATATCGGGCTACCGGCAAATCCAGCAGCACACACATCCCTAGCCGCAGCAGGGTGTTATGGGCAACGACCAACACCCTGCCGCCCTGGTGCTGCTCGGCGATCGACCGCAGCGCCGCGGCCGCGCGCCGCGCGGCGACCTCGGGGGGCTCCGAGCCCGGGAAGGGATGCGCGACCGGATCGCGGCGGAAGCTGCTTACGATCTCCGGGTCATCGGTGAGGAGTTCCTCGACCGTACGGCCCTCGGCTACGCCGAAGTCGATCTCCCGCAGATCCTCCACCTGCTGCAACGGCACCCCTGCTGCGGCAGCGCTCAAGCTCGCTGTCTCCACCGCCCGGCGGACCGGGGAACTGATCACCGCAGCCGGTGCGTAGGAACGGGTCCACGCCGCCAGCGCCGCAGCCTGATCACGTCCGAGCCTGGTCAGGTCAATGTCGCTGGATCCGCCGGCGTAACGGTTGTCGGCATGCCACACCGTCTCGCCGTGTCGGGCCAACGCCAAGTGAGTCGTGCCCGCTGTGACGCTGCGGACCCGCACGCCGTCCTCGCGCGGGCCGCTCATGCCCGGAACCCGTGCGCCAGCGCGCGATCGGCGACATCAGCAGCGAGCCAGCCCCGCTCGACCAAGGCCTCCAACAACCGTCGATAACCCGCCTGCAGAGCCTGCCCCCGTGTCTCATCCGGCAGGTACCGCTGCCCGATGCGGACCATTCGCTCGGCGGTGGCGGCCAGCTCGCCCGCTGGGGCAGCGGCGAGCACCGCCATGCCGGTCGCGGCCTCCACCGATTCGGGGACCAGCGTCGCTCGACCCAGGACGTCAGTGCGCAGCTGATTCCACCAGGCGTTGCGGCTGCCCCCGCCGGACAATGACACCGGCCCGGATACGTCCGCCCCCAGACAACCCAGCACGTCATAAGACAGCCGCTCGATGTAGGCGATCGATTGACACAGCGCCGCGAACCGGGCCGCGTCGCTGACCGCTTCGCGCGCGATGAACCCCCGTGCGTTCGGTGCCACGAAAGGAAACCGCTCCCCCACCCCGGCCAGCGCGTAAGTCGCACCCGCCACCGGTACCAGGGGGCGTGCTTGTTCGGTCAAGGCATCCAACGCCGCCGAGTCCATGCTCGGGAAAGTCTGAGCGATGATGCCCGCGCCGGTGCTCGAGGCGCCACCGGGCAGCCAGCCACCATCGGGACTGCGGTGGCAGTACACCGCTCCACTGACATCGCGTACCAGGTCGCGGGTGGCGCCCTTGACGACCAGCGTGGTCCCCAACGCGCTACTCCAACTCCCAGGCCGTAACGCCGCCGCCGCGATCTGCGCCGCGCACCCATCCGTCATACCCGCCCGGATCGCCGTGCCCTGCGGTAGGCCGGTCGCGCGGGCGGCCTCCTGCCCGACTATCCCCAGCACCGTTGCGGGCCACACGACCTCCGGGAGCTGACCACCATCGCGTCCGAGCTCGGCCAGCAGCTCCACCGGCCACGTCCCATCCCGCAGATCCACCCCCGACTTCAGGGCATGAGAGGTGTCGGTGGCCACCGGTGAACCGACCAAGCGCCGGACCAGATGATCAGACTGATGCACCACCCGATCACCGCGCCCCAGCAGCCCCTGCTCGACCAGCCACATCGCCTTGGGGAGCGCCCACGCGGCCTGCATGCGATACCCCAGCGCATCCCACAGCTGGTTCCCCACCCGCTGCGCGACCTCAGCCTGGGCCTTTGCGCGCCCGTCGTCATACATCAACGCCGCCCCGCGTGGCCTGCCCGCACCGTCTTCGACCAACACAGTTCCCGACGTGGCATCCAGCGCGAGCGCGGTAACCTCGACATTCGCGCCAGCCTCGGCCAGCGCACCGCGCACCGCCACGACCAGCGCCGACCACCAACTCTCGGGGTCCTGCTCATGCAGCACACCGTCGCGGCGGCCGGCGGAAAGCGCTGCGCTCCTGCCCCCAGTTGGAGGCCGTCCTCGTCGATGATCACGGCCCGAACACCTTGGGTGCCGACGTCCACGCCGCAGAACCCCATCCGTCGTCCTACCGACGTGGACGCGACCATCTGACCACTCCGTCCCGATGAGAAAGGGCCTGATCGATCCAGCGCGATCACCGGCTGAGGACAAAGTTAACAGCAAGCATGTTAGAAGTAGCAACAGATTAGGCACTGATTGTTATAAAAAGATTTCCAGAGCATGTCTAAGGGGGCAAGCATGCGACGGGTCGGCAGCAGAGGCGCCTACCAGTGGGTAGCGGGCCTTCGGAGTGCGCGTAGACCGACCGCTCGCGGCGAAGGCCAGCAGTGTTAACTATTGCGAAGTTAGACGCTCAGCGAGGCAACTTGGACATCGGCGCAACGCTCGCGAAGGTCAGCCAGGTCCTCGGCGTCGATACCGTCGTCGGTGATCACCGTGTCAAATTCTTCAACGCCGCACAACAGATGCGGCGCGGGGCGCCCGAACTTGGCGTGATCAACCAACAGCACCCTGCGAGCCGCGTTCCCCATCAACGCGTGCCGGACCATCACCGTCTCCTCAGATCGGTGCAAACACTTGCCGTCGCTGACAGCGGTCGTGGACATGAACACGACATCAGCGTGCAGCTGCGCGATAGCCTCGATCGTTTGACGTCCGAAACACGCCTCTTGTCGCGGGTGGTACCGGCCGCCCAGCACATGCACATCGATACCGGCGACATCCCCCACCGCACTGGTCACAGGGAGGAAGTTCGTCGCGATCGTCATCGGCGGCTGCGCGACCAGGAACGGCACCAACTCCAGAACCGTCGTGCTGTCATCAAGAAAGACCGACTGACCAGGCCTGATCATCCGCGCACCCACCGCCGCGATCGCCGCCTTCTCCATGCGCATCGCAGAAGCGCGCTCCCGTACCCCCGCCAGCACCAGAGCAGACGGATTGGCTGTCGCGCCACCACGAATCTTCACCAGCCAACCCTCGCTCTCGAGGGCATCCACATCACGATGCATCGTCATCAAGCTCACGCCAAAATCCCGCGCCAACTCATCCAACCGCGCGAAACCCTGCTCCAGAACGCGCTGCCGAATCCGTTCCCGCCGCAGCGGCTGACTGCGTTCCCTGATCTCACGACTAACACCGGTCACAGGCACACTCTAGAGACCACCTGACATCGTCGGCGATCTCCTTCCTCGCCCGTGCCAGCGCGCCAGGCTCAGCTCAGCGCTCACGGCGCAGCGGTCGTTCCAGGCGTCGATGTAGGTTTCGATCGCTGTGATGAGCTCTTCGACGCTGGTGAAGGTGCCACGGCCGATGGCCGGAGGGTGATGATGCCACGGAAGATCTCGACCATGTTCTATCGGAAGGCGCCCTTCATGGCTCACGTCAGCCGCTTCCAACTTCTGCTCGTCTGCGCGGCCGCCGCCGCAACGCAGTTCCTCTTCACCCGACGCGGCTGGTTCTACCTCGACGACATCCGCAACCTCGGACAGGCACGGCAGTCAGGACTAAGTCTCCAGCTACTGATGAGCCCAATAGGCAACGAGCATTTCCAGCCCGGCGGCCGCCTGCTGCACTGGCTGGTCGCCGCCGGTGGAGCGCCACAGTTCGGATTGGCAGAGGCAGTCCTAGCGGCGAGCGTTGGGTTGATCGCCTATCTCACCGCGAGCCTCGCTGATCTGCTGTTCGGTGCTCGCCGGTTGCACCTGGTCATCGCGGCTCTGATCGGAACCTCCTCGATCCTGCTCGAGGCGAGCACCTGGATCGCCGGCAGCGATGCCATACCGTCGACCGCACTCATGGCAGGGTCGTCATTGCTCTACTGCCGTTGGTATTTCTATGGCAAACCATTCCGACTGGTCGCTGCGGTCGCTTGCACCGCGGCGGCGGTGCTCTGCTGGGAACAAGCGATCATTCAACCCTTCCTGCTGGCCCTGATCTGGCTGTGCTTCCTGCGCACCCACACCGCTCGGCCTTGGCAACAGGTGGCGCTCTCGCTGGCGCCGTTCGTGGTGGTATCAGCCGCGTTCGACCTCTACGTCCAATCTCGATCGTGGTACCGGCCGCTGGAACGCCCGAGCTCGGACCAGTTTCTTCAGATCCTGCGTGTGATGCTGGTTCACGACCTGTTGCCGCCAGTGATCGGTTGGAGGATCGGTGCCTCACCGGTCCGACCCACGGACCGGGTGGCCATCCTGCTGTCAGCGACCATCCTGCTGATCGGCATCCTTGTGCTGATCGCTCGCCGGCGCATGCGCTGGTCTTCGCTGGTCTTCTTCGGCTTCAGCTTCCTCGCATTGGCCGCCACCATCGCCGCTACCAGAGTCAGTATCGGTCCGTTGGCAGCGGGGACTCCACGCTATGTCTGTCCGTTGCCCATGCTCGCCGGCCTATCCGCCGCGGCCGCGGCCAGCGGACGAGCTCGGCAGCGAGAACCACAAAACGCGGCCGCCGAGCCAAATCCAGCACGGCCGGCCCGCTCAGAGGAAAGCGCCCGACCCCAGTTGACCGCGCCGGCCCGCCTGCTCGCCGCGACCGTCAGCCTGGGTCTGCTCTATCTGATCACGCTCACCCACAGCACCAACACCGACCGCTTCGGCCGGACAAACGGCCAGCACGCTCATGAAATATCTGATCGGATCAGCCACGGTCTGCGCCCAGGGATGACCAACCTGGTCGACACCACGCTCGGCTGGCCCATCTTTTACCGTTCCAAGGACGGCTCCGACCAGGTCAGCACTCTCTCACCGTTCTGGGCACCCGACATCAAAGCTATCGGCCAGGGAGACGATCCTCTCGCGGTCGCGCCCGACGGCACGGTCAGGCACGTCTCTTTCACGGCTGGAAAATCAGGACCAGTCGAATACGTTCGCCTCGTCGTCGACGCCAAGCAGCCAACCACGATGACAGTGAATATCCACGGTCACCAGTCCCTCGAACCGAACCATCCATACGCCATAGCTGTTCCTACCGGAACGACCTCCTTCATCCTTCCGGTCTGGGCAACGCACCTCGCAAGCCTCAACATCCAGCACGACTCGACGCTGGCAATTATCAGCAACGACATCGGCACGATCACGCTCACGTCACCGCTTGCATGAGTCAGCGGTTACAGGCGCGCGGTCTCCTGGCGCAGCGCGCGTGCCAGTTCCACGACCATCGGTGACGCGGGGCCGGGCAGGCGGGCGAGCACCATCCGCCGTCGCTCCACGGGGCCGCCCTGGACAGCGAGCAGCCGGACGCCCGCGGGGACGGCGGCCGACAGGCTGGTCGGGACGGTGGTGATACCGGCGCCGGCCGCGACCAGGTACAGCACGGTCCGCCAGTCGCGGGCGGTGTGGCTGATACGCGGACGGCCCGCCAGTCCCGGCCAGACGCCCAGCAGCGGGTCGCTGCTGCTGCCCGGGCTCGCGATCCAGCTCTGCTCGGACAGCTGCACCGTGTCGCGGCCCGCGAGTGGGCTGGTGGTGGGCACCGCCAGCAGCAGGGCGGCCTCGCCGAGGGTCTCCAGCCGCAGTGCGGGGCTCTCGTCGTCCGGAGGGCGGTAAGGCGGCCTGAACGACAGGACCACCACGTCGAGTGTCTGCCGCGCGTAGGGCACGTACCAGCGCCGGCGTGGTCCCCTCACGCGTCGTGACGTCGATGTCGGGCCGGGCGCGCCGCAATGCCATCAGGGCCCGCGGCACGACGACGGCGGCGGCGCTGATGAACATCCCGAGGCGGGCTATCCCGCCCTCGACGGCCAGGCCGGTCAGCTCCCGCTCGGCCGCGTCGACCTCGTCGAGCACGACCGCCGCGTGGGCCAGATGCTGCGCCATGCTGCGGCCCAGCGGGCGACGCACGGCAGGTCCTTGGCGTGAAACGCTGGAGTAGGTCGGCCAGGCGTTCACGCAGCGAGGAGTACAGGTGAAAGCGAATCAGGTCAGGCAGGTGGCCGACGACGTGTTCTACGTCCGCGGCACCAATGTCAACTGGTATCTGCTGCGCGATGGTGCTGAGTTGACGCTGGTCGACGCCGGATACCCCGGTGATGCCGCGTCGGTGGAGGCATCCGTGCGGTTGATCGGCCACCGGCCGGAGGACGTACGAGCGATCCTCGTGACTCATGCCCACGTCGACCATCTTGGAGCTGTCGGCCGCTTTCACTCCCGATACGGCACGCCGGTGTACTGCGACCCGATCGAGGTCGGCCACGCACGGCGCGACTACCTCGAACAGGTGCCAGTCCGTACCGTCGTGGCCTCAGCGTGGCGCCCGGGTGTGTTGCCGTGGGCGGTACGGGCCGCGCGCTCCGGAGGCACATCCGACGTTCGCGTGCCCCAGGCCCAACCGTTCCCGACCAACAGTGCCCTGGACTTGCCCGGCCATCCGGTGCCCGTGCCGACGCACGGGCATACCTCCGGCCACACCGCCTTCCAACTGCCCAGCGTGGGCGCGGTCCTCACCGGCGACGCACTGGTCACCGGACACCCCACGTCACGTCGGTCGGGGCCGCAGCGGTTACCGGCGATGTTCGACCACGACAGGCAGCGGAGCTGGACAGCGTTGGACCAGCTGGCAGAGCTTGCTGGCGATCTGGTGTTACCCGGCCACGGCCAACCCTGGCCGGGCAGCATCTCAGACGCGGTCGGCGTCGCCCGCACGGCCGAGGAACCGCGTCAGCACACCGGCTGACACACCCGCTAGGTCCAGGTGCTCGGCAGCCGGGACGCGGCGGTCCAGTCCCTGCTCGCATCCAGATCCGAGACGGGGAACTTTAGGTGGTGCACGCCGCGCGTGATCGGTGGCCACCGATCTCGACCTCGACCTGCCCTGCTGGCCAACGCAGCCACGGACGACGCGGCGGCCGAGCGGGTCCGGGTCATGGTGCACGACCAGCTCGAGCGAGTGGTGCAGACCGTCACTCCCGACGACGGGACGGCTGGCGCGCGCCGCCCTGATCACCACGCAGGTCCTCGGGCTGGCTTTCTGCCGCTACGTCGTGCGCCTTCCTCAGGTGGCCGCCCTCGACGTCGAGACGATCGTGGCGGCAGTGGGTTCGGTGATCCAGCGCTACCCTTGCCGACGGCAAAAACCTGAGTGGTCGCGACGCGGTCCCTCCCTACGGCCGGCGTGTCCGGCCCGCAACACCGTTTACTCGGACGGTCGCCGCCGTCCCCCATGAAAGAGTCGCTAGGGCTGGTCGAAGACGGCGACGGTGCGGGCTGGGATCGTGAAGGTGCCGGCGGCACGGTTGAAGGTCGAGGTCTTGACTATGGGATCGCTGCCGGTGGCTTGGACCCGGTTGAGCCGGTAATGCTGGCCAGCGGTGCCGGCGACCGTCTGGGTGGTCGCGCTCGGGGAGAGCAATTGTCAATACCTGTGGATTGGTCTTGGTCAGGCTGCGGTTTCGAGGGGCGGCGCGACGGGTTGTTGATCTTCTGATCGTTCGACGAGTTTGCCGTTGACGAAGACCGTGCCGGCGCGGACG
>NZ_JAVREH010000051.1:0-24596 GCF_031845305.1 Jatrophihabitans lederbergiae
TCCGAAGATCACGCCGCGATGCCCGTGTCATCGGCGCGAACCCAAGTGCCCGACGACGACAATGACCGTGGTGAACACTCGGGTTCCCCCTGAGAACCCTTCAGTTTTTCCGAACCCGAGCAGGTTGGCGGGTTGCGGAAGACGAGGAGGTCCTCGTGGGCAAGCAGGTGCCGAGGCAGGCCTCGGGTGCGGGCTTTGCGGACCTGGTCGAGCTGGAAGAACGATGCCCGCGGGATCAGGCTGTCGTCGCGGACCCCGGCCAGCAGGGCGATGTTGCGCTCGAACAGGGTCAGGTCCGTGCGGTCGGTAATGGCGGTGGTGAGCCGGCCGGGAAGGTCTACGAGCACCCCGCGGGACCAGTACGGCCGGACGGTCATGGCGACGATCCCGCCGGGTCGCAGCAGCGCGGTGCAGGCGGTGAGGATGTCGATCATGCCGGTGACGAGCTTGTCGAGGCCGACGTGGGCGAGGTTGTCGCGGTCTCGGCTGTAGCGGTAGTCGCGTTTCTCGATCCCGGCGCCGGGGCGCGGGGTGACCTGCCCGTGCAGCGACGCCCCGTACGGGGGCGAGGTGAGCACCAGCGTGACCCGACCGGCCAGGTCTGGGTCGAGCAGGGTGTCGAGCTGGCGGGCGTCGCCGCAGACGACGGTGCCGGAACTGGTCGCGCCCTGGCTTCTCGCGTGGTGCAGGTTGCGGCGGGCCAGCTGCGCCCAGGGTGCCTCGTATTCGACGCCGACCGCGTCCCGGCCGGCATGGATGGCTTCGACGAGGGTGGTGCCGATGCCGCACATCGGGTCGAGCACGAGGTCGCCGGGCTGGGTGTAGTCGGTGATGGCCTGGGCGGCGATCGAGGGCAGCATCTTGCCCGGGTGCGCGGTCGAGGCCGGGACGTAGCGGTCGCCGCGCTGGCCGCGGGCGGTGCGCTGGGCGGTGAGCCAGACAGACAGCGGGGGCTGCTCGGTCATCAGCACCGTCCCCAGACGGCGGTTTTCGAATGGTCGGTGAGTGGGTGCACGGGCGCGCCTTTCTACGGGACGGGTGGCCACCTTCCGGCCGGGCCGCAGTCGGGTGCGGACCGGTCCGGACGGGCTGGGGATCTCTTGCGGAGCTGAACTCCGCGTAACGGGTTCCGTTTGGACACGACGTCGTGAAAGGGCCTGCTAATGGGTAGCGGACGGCTGAACCGGCTTTTCAATACGACTACAAGACGACTACAGATCGACTACAAGCCGCCCGCACGCCCCGAATTCCAGGACCTGTGCGCGGGCCCGGCGGCTGGGGCGCCGATGCAAATCAGTTCCTGGAAGGGCGATTTCACCGGGGAGGTCCCGCCGCTGGCAGGCGGGCGACACCCCGGGGCTGTAGTCGATCTGTAGTCACGGCGTAGCTGGTCTGAAGTGGGTGACGTGGCGTCCTTGATCGCGTCCGAACCCGATCTAGACCGAGGAGCCGACTTCCATGACGAGCCACCACCCCAGCACCACCGCATCCACTGTTGGCAGTCCCATCCATCGGGCGCGGCACCGCCGCCCGGGGGGTGTCCCGAACTCGCTGGATATCGCCCGGACCAGCTTCGCCCTGCTGGTCACCGAGCCCGAGCCGCTGTCACTGGACGGCAGGAACTTCGACGGGCTTCCCGGCGAGGGGCTGCCGCTGTCCCTGGTGCGGGACCTGCTGCTCGCCGCGTCCTGTCCCCAGGCCACCCGCGACGCTGTCTGGGCCGAACTCGTCACCCGCTCACGCAGAGAAGGTGGCGCCTGGACGGTGGGCGCGGTCGGAGTCGCGCTGCCCGCGTTGACCTCGGTCGCGGCCCGGCTGACCGGTCGTTTCGCCGGGGACCCGGCCGACATCCACGCCGAGGTACTGACCGGGTTCCTCGCCGCGCTCGCCGAGGTCGACATCGAGCGGCCGCGGATCATGCTGCGGCTTCGCTGGGCCGCCTACCGAGCCGGGCACGCCGCGCTCACCGAGTCACTCGACGGGCCGGCACCGGCCGCGCCCGCGTTCGGGTCTCTGCCGCCGGTCCCGCCGTGGGGGCACCCCGATCTCGTGCTCGCCCGCGCGGTCGCCGACGGTGCGATCAGCCGCCTGGAAGCGGACGTCATCGGCTCGACCCGGCTGGAGGACATCGCGGTTGCGGACTGGGCCACCGCGCACGGGGCGTCGACGTGGGCGGTCTACAAGTTGCGCAAGCGCGCCGAGCAGCACCTGCTGACCTACCTGCTCGACACCGAACCCGGCCGCAGCATCTCGCCGGCCAGAAGCCGTAGCCGAGGCGCCGCGCCGGTCACCGCAATCAGCACGCGGCCGGCCGAACGGGAATCGGCGTGAACCCCGTGTCCAAGACGGGCACGGAATCGGGACTTCAGCTACGTCGGCAACTCCTGCCGGCCCGCCTGATGCCCGGAGGTCACCCGATGCACGAAACCCCCACCCGACGTGGTCACCGCGCCCGCCCGCTCTACCGGCGGGCGCCCGGGCTATTTCTCGTCGTACTGCTCGCCACCGCCGCCGTGACCGGGGTGGCGGTGCTCAGAGCGGCACCGGCCTCGGCCGACCCCATCCACGCCGCGACCGGGTCAGCACAGGTGGTCGCGCTTGCGGGGTCGATGGAGGACGTGCTGAACAACATCCGCAACTGGATCATGGGCATCCTCGCCCTGCTGGCGACCGTTTTCCTGACGATCGGCGGCCTGCGCTACGTACTGGCAGCCGGTGACCCGGGCGAGGTGGAGAAGGCCAAGACCGCGTTCAAGTCCGCCGGCATCGGCTACGCCCTGGCCGCGCTCGCACCGCTCGTGGTGACGGTGCTCCAAGGCATCGTCGGAACCTGACCCATGCCACCCCCCAGCATCTTCGCCGCGACGGGACACCCGTTGGCGGTCTCGATCCCGAACCCGTTCAGTGTCGGCTCCGACCAGCTGACGAAGACGGTGGTGAACGCCGTCACGAAGGCGATCAACGCCTTCTTCGGCGGCCTGGTCAACGACGCGCTCAACCCGCTGCTGACACTGCTCGGCAAGACCCTGCTCACCACCCCGGACCCGTCGGCGCTGCCGCGGGTCGGGCAGCTGTGGGAGAACAGCCGACAGATCGCGGTCGCGGTGTACGCGCTGATCATCCTGACCGCCGGCATCCTGGTCATGGCCTATGAGACGCTGCAGACCCGCCAGGGCATCAAGGAGATCGCGCCGCGGCTCGTGGTCGGGTTCATCACCGCCAACATGAGCCTGCTGCTGGCCGGCAAAGCCGTCAGCTTCGCCAACGCCCTCTCCACCGGGCTGCTCGGCCAGGGCGTGGACGCCACGTCCGCCGCCGGCACCCTCACGAGTCTGGTGCTGAACGCGGTCACCAACGGCGGCATCTTCCTGAGCTTCATCGGCATCGGCCTGGCGTGCGTCCTGCTCGCGCTGCTGGTCGGCTACGTCATCCGCGTCGCGCTCACCGTCATCCTGATCACCGGGGCACCGCTGGCGCTGATGTGCCACGCCCTGCCGCAGACCGAAGGCATCGCCCGCTGGTGGTGGCGCACGTTCGCCGGAGTCCTGGCCATCCAGATCGTCCAGTCGCTGACGCTGGTCGCCGCGATGAACGTGTTCCTGACCCCGGGCGGGTTCAGCTTCTTCGGCCCCACGGCCGACGGGCTGGTGAACGTGATCGTCACCTTCGCGCTGCTCTACATCCTGCACAAGATCCCGTTCTGGATCCTGCACTCGGTCCAAGTCGGCGGCGGCCGGTCGATGCTCGGCGGCGCCGTGAAGGGGCTCATCGCTTACAAGACCCTCGGTCTCATGGGACTGGGCGGCGGCGGTAGCGGGGCAGGTCGCCCCGGCGGTCGGCCTGGTCCGGCCGGCGGTGGACCGCGTCGAGGTCCCCGGCCGGGCGGTCCCGCGCCGTCGGGCAGCGGGCAGCCGCGCCGGCCGCGACCAGTGGGCCCGTCGAGTGGTGCCGCTCGAATGCGGTCCGCGCCGGGCAGTGCGGTGCGCAGCCAGGCAGCGCCCGGCGCGCTCGCCGCCAGCAATCCGGTGGCTCCGCGGATGCCCGCCTCCAACGACCGGGCGGCCAGCTCACCCGCCACACCGCTCGCACCGGCCGCCGTGCCGCCGGCGTCCCCGACCAGGTCCCGGGTTTCCGTCCCGGCGAGCCTCACCGAGGCGCCGCGTCGAGCGATCCCCGTTGCTCATCGGCCCACCGGGGCCGCACCGCCACGGCCGGCAGCATTGTCGCGGCCGGCGGTGCTGACCGGCCTCGGACCGACAGCACCTGCGCGGCCGACGGCCAGGCCCCGTGTAGCGAGCGCACCCGCCACCGGGACGGGCACCGACGCCAGGGTGCGGCCGTCGGTGGACCTGGCCGGCACAACCCGCCGCCGCCCGACACGCACCCCACCACCAGCGCCAAAAGCACAACCGCGCTCACGACGAGGAGATGACGCCCGATGACTATCCCTATGAGCTCGGCGGTCAGCGAGCCGGTGCGGATCCCCGCTGACGTGGAACGGGCGGACCGGGTGCTGGCCGGGTTGACCGCCCGGCAGTTGGCGATCCTGGCCGTGCCCGGCCTGGTCCTGTACGCGGTCTACGCCGCGACCCGCGGCGTGATCCCGGTCGCGGCGTTCCTGGTCGTCGCGGCACCGGTCGCCGTCGCTGCCGGTTTGTTGGCGCTGGGGTCCCGCGACGGGGTGAGCCTGGACCGGCTCGTGCTGGCCGCGCTGCGGCAGCGGATGACGCCGCGGGTCCAGGTCGCCGCACCCGACGGCGTCACCCCGGCACCGGAATGGGTCACCGCCCGCGCAACCCGACTCGACGACGCGATGAGCCAGGTACGGCCGAGCGCGCTGCAGTTCCCTGCCGAAGCGGTGACCGAGGCCGGGGTGATCGACCTCGGCCCGGACGGCATGGCAGTCGTCGCGGTGGCGTCGACGGTGAACTTCGGGCTGCGGACCCCCGGCGAGCAGGAGGCACTGGTCGCCTCGTTCGGCCGCTACCTGCACTCCCTCACCGCACCGGTGCAGATCCTGATCCGGGCCCAACGCCTGGACCTCTCGGCCCAGATCGCCGAACTGCGTCAGCACGCCGGCGGCCTGCCGCACCCAGCGCTGGAAGCCGCTGCCCGCGAGCACGCCGACTTCCTGGCCCAGCTCGCGCAGCAGAGCGACCTGCTGCGCCGGCAGGTGCTGCTCATCCTCCGCGAACCCCTCACCAGCACACCCACGAGCCGGGCAGCTCGGCTGTTCGGCGGTCGCGCTCGGCGGGTGGATGACCGTGCGGCTGGGCTGCGGCGGGCGGCCGAGACCCGGCTGGCGCGGCGGCTGGGCGAGGCGGTCACCCTGCTGTCTGCCGCGGGCATCGTCATCACGCCGCTGGATGCCAGCCAGGCCACCGCCGTCCTGGCCAGTGCCTGCAACCCCGACACCCTCATCCCGCCGACCGCCGGCCTGGCCGCCGCGGACGAGGTGATCACCACAGCGTCCGACTATGACTCGCTCGACGTCGATGACCAGCCGCTCGGGCCGCAGCCGCCCGTGGCGCCGGACATCGCTGGCGGCGAGGACGAGCTGTGGTGGGCCAAGTGACCCGCCGCACGCGACGTGGTCAGAAGGCAGGGTCGGGCATGGCGGGTGCGTTCACGCCCGACGCGCTGGAGGTCGCGGCCCGGCACGTCGTGGTCGGCGGCGAGCACGTGGCGTCCTTCGCCGTCGTCGGTTACCCGCGCGAGGTCTACCCGGGCTGGCTGCAGCCGCTGCTGTCCTATCCGGGACGGGTCGACGTGTCGCTGCATGCGGAGCCGATCGATCCGGTCACCGCGGCCGACCGGCTGAAGAAGCAGCTCGCGCGGTTGGAGTCCGGGCGCCGCAACGACGACCAGCACGGTCGGCTGCTGGACCCGCAGGTAGAGGCCGCGACCGAGGATGCCTATGACCTCGCCGCCCGGGTCGCCCGTGGCGAGGGCAAGCTCTACCGGACGGGGCTGTACCTGTCGGTGCACGCGCCCGACGCCGCCATTCTGGTCGACGAGGTCGCCGCCGTCCGGTCGCTGGCCGCCAGCCTGCTCTTGGATGCGAAGCCGGCGACCTACCGCAGTGTCCAGGGCTGGGTGACCTGCCTGCCGCTGGGGTTGGACCAGCTGCGGATGCGGCGCACCTTTGACACCTCCGCGTTGGCCGCGGCGTTCCCGTTCACGTCACCGGACTTGCCCGCGCCGGACCCGACATCTCTTGAGGCGCCGTCGGGGGTGCTGTACGGGTACAACCTCGGCTCGCAAGGGCTGGTGCACTGGGATCGGTTCGCACTCGGCGATCAGGTGCACAACCACAACTCGGTGATCCTCGGCCGCTCCGGCGCCGGCAAGTCCTACCTCGTCAAGTTGGAAGTACTGCGGTCGCTGTACCGGGGGGTCGAGGTCGCCGTCATCGACCCCGAAGACGAATACCGCCGGCTGTGCGAGGCGGTCGGCGGCGCCTACATCCACCTCGGCGCCAACGGTGCCCGGCTCAACCCCTTCGACCTCCCGCTGCATACGAGAGCGGACGGCCGGCGGACCGCACCGAAGGACGCCCTGCTGCGGCGGTCGCTGTTCCTGCACACCGTCCTGACCCTGCTGCTCGGCGGCGAGCCGTCGGCCGTCGAGCGGGCCGTGCTGGACCGGGCCATCACCGGCACCTACCAGCGGGCCGGAATCACCGCCGACCCACGCACCTGGGCTAGGCCCGCACCGATCCTCGCCGACCTCCGCGATGTCCTTGCTGGCTTGGACGATCCGCGCGCGGCGTCGCTGGCGGACCGGCTGCACCCCTACGTCGACGGCGCGTTCGCCGGCCTGTTCACCGGCCCCACGACGACCCGGCCGGAGTCGCACCTGGTGGTGTTCTCCCTGCGCGACCTTGCCGATGAGCTCAAACCGATCGGCACCCTGCTCACCCTCGACGCGATCTGGCGGCGGGTGGCCAACCCGGCCAACCGCCGGCCCCGCCTGGTCGTGGTGGACGAGGCGTGGCTGCTGATGGCCGAGAAGGCCGGCGCGGAGTTCCTGTTCCGGATGGCCAAGTCGGCCCGCAAGCACTGGGCCGGCCTCACCGTGGCCACCCAGGACAGCGGTGATCTGCTCGGCTCGGACCTCGGGCGGGCGGTGGTCGCCAACGCCGCCACCCAGATCCTGCTCCGCCAAGCCGCGCAGGCGATCGAGGAGATCGCGGCCACGTTCGGTCTCTCGGCCGGCGAACGGCAATTCCTGCTGTCCGCCGAGCGGGGTCAGGGGCTGCTGTCCTCGGGCACGCAGCGGGTCGCGTTCGAAGCTATCGCCTCCGACATCGAGCACCAACTCGTCACCACTGCACCCGGCGAGCTCGCGGCCTACGCGGCCGAATCACCCGACACAGGCGACGACATCTACATCGACCTCGACGACACCGACACCGGTGTGGCGGCGGCGTGAGCGGGCGGACGCCACTCGCATCGCTGATCACCGCCCACCCGCCGACGCCTTCGACTCCGGTCGCGCCGTCCGGGCCGCTGGTCACCTACCTGCGCGACCCAGGCGCGGCCGTCCGTCACCTGCTGGCCTGGCTGCAGGACTGGGCGCTCGGGCCAGGCGTCGTAATGGGTCCAGTCCTGCTGGTTGGGCTGGTCGCGGTGTGGGTGGCGCAGGTGTGGTGGCGGCGTCGCTGCCAGCGGCAACTGGCGGTGGACGCCCGGTTGATCAGCATCCTCGCCCCGCCGACGGTCGACCCGGCCGGCGCGCAGGCGCTGTGGGCGAACCTGGTCGGGCTGCTGCGCCCTGCCTGGCGGCGGCGGTTCACCGGGCAACCGCACGTGGCGTTCGAGTACGCCTTCACTCCCGATGGCGTGCAGCTGCGGCTGTGGGTGCCCGGCCTGGTGCCGCCGGGCATGGTCGAGCGTGCCATTGAGGCCGCCTGGCCCGGAGCCCACACCAGCACCCAAACAGCCACGCCACCAACATCCGCGCACAGCACCCACGACACTGGCGTTCAGGTCGAGGTCGGCGGGGAGCTGCGGTTGGCGCGCAGCGAGGCGCTGCCGATCCGCACCGGCTTCGACGCCGACCCGATCCGTGCCCTCCTCGGCGCCCCGGTCGGCCTCGATTCAGGCGAGCTGGTGATCGTGCAGGTCCTGGCCCGCCCGGTCACCGGCCGGCGCGTCACCCGAGCGCGCCGCGCGGCCCGGCAGCTGCACACCGGTCGCTCCCCCCGCCTGGCCGGACGCATCCTCGACCTGGCCACTCCACACCCGCCGTCCCGGCGAACCGGACCGGGCGGGCCGGTCGTGGACCGGGTGACGTCGCTGGAGCACACCGCCCAGGACCGCGCCGTGGTGGCCAAGACCCGCGGCGCGCTGTTCGAGACCCGCATCCGCTACGCCGTCACCACACCCGCCCCCATCGGGGTCACCCGGGCGGAGCTGGCCGAGGTCCGCGATCGGTTGCGCGGACGCGGGCACGCCATCGCCTCGGCCTTCGCCGCCTACGGCGAGCACAACCACTACCGCCGGCACCGCCTGCGCCACCCCGCCGAGACCCTCCGGTCCCGCCGGCTGGGCAAGGGTGATCTGCTCTCGATCCCCGAGCTTGCAGTGATCGCGCACATCCCGACCGATGAGGCCATCCCCGGCCTGCAGCACGCCGGTGCCCGCGCGGTCGCCCCACCGCCCGGCATCCCCGCACCCGGCCCGAGCGTGAAACCGCTCGGCGTCGCCGACACCGGAACCCGCCGCCGGGTCGGGCTTGCAGTCGCCGATGCCCGCCAGCACCTGCACCTGCTCGGCGCGACCGGCAGCGGGAAGTCCACGCTCATGGCACAACTGATCCTCGACGACGCCAACGCCGGCCGCGGGGTCGTCGTGGTCGATCCGAAAGGCGACCTGATCACCGACATCCTGGACCGGCTGCCCCTTGAGGCCACCAAGCGGGTGACGCTGTTCGACGCCGACTCGAAGACCACAGCCCCGTGCCTGAACCCCCTGGACGACGGGCTGCCAGACATCGCCATGGACAACCTGGTGTCGGTGTTCGCCCGGGTCTACTCCGCCTCCTGGGGACCACGGACCGATGACATCCTGCGCGCCGCCTGCCTCACCCTCCGCGCCCACTCCACAGCCAGTCACAGGACCGCGACGTTGGCGGATCTGCCGACACTCCTAGGTGATCCCGACTACCGGGCCGCCGCCACCGCCGCAGTCAAGGATCCGGTGCTGCGGGGATTCTGGTCCTGGTACGAGCAGCTGTCCGACGCCGGAAGGGCGCAGGCGATCGCACCGCTGATGAACAAGCTACGCGCGTTCCTGCTGCGCCCGTTCGTCAAACAAGCCATCGCCGGCGGCCCCTCCACCGTGCACATGAACCAGATCCTCGACCACGGCGGCCTGTGCCTGGTCCGGATCCCGAAGGGCTCGCTCGGAGAAGAGACCACCCGCCTCGTCGGGTCCCTGATCGTGGCGCGGGTGTGGCAGGCAGCGACCGCCCGCGCCCGCCTGCCACAACACGCCCGCGCCGACTGCGCCCTGTACATGGACGAGTGCCAGAACTTCCTCAACCTGCCCTACCCACTGGAAGACATGCTCGCCGAAGCCCGCGGCTTCCGGCTGTCCATGGTGCTGGCGCACCAGCACCTCGGCCAGCTCGGCCGCGACCTGCACGACGGCATCTCCGCCAACGCTAGATCGAAGATCTTCTTCAACGCCTCACCCGAGGACGCCCGGGAACTGGCCCGCCACACCGCACCCCGCCTGTCCGAGCACGACCTGGCCCACCTCGGCGCCTACCGGGCCGCCGCCCGCCTTCTCGTGGCTGGCGAGGAGACCGCCCCGTTCACCTTGAAGACCCAACCGCTGCCCGCCGCCGTGCCCGGCCGGCGCCGTGCGATCGAGCGCGCCGCCGCGGCCCGCGTCCAGCCACCGCCGACGCATCCCAGCCCCGCTGCCGTCACGGCAGATGAACGCCGCCCCTAACCGTCCTGTTCACGTCCTGGAGGACCCCCGATGAATTCGTATCCGGCGCCGCAACGCGACCTGCGTGGGCACCGCCCGCCCCGCGCGAGTGACCGTGCCGCGCTGACCGGCGAGCACCACGCCTACCTCGCCGCCCACCTCACCCCGCGCGACCGCTGGCTGGCCCGGGTACTGGCCGAGCACCGCGTCCTCACCGCCGCCCAGATCGCCCAGCTCGCGTTCGCCTCGACCCGGGGCGCGAACCGGCGGCTGCTGTCGCTGTACCGGTGGCGGGTCGTGGACCGCTTCCAGCCCTACCTCACCAGCGGCTCTGCGCCGATGCACTACGTGCTCGACACCGCCGGAGCCGCCGCGCTCGCGGCCGAGGACGGCATCGACACCAGCACCAAGGACCTCGGCTACCGCCACGACCGGGCCATCCGGATCGCGCACAGCCTGCGCCTGGCCCACACCGTCGGCGTGAACGGGTTCTTCGCCGACCTCGTCGCCGTCGCCCGCCACTCCCCCGAGGACCGTCCAGGAGGCGACGGCGTGGCAGGTGGGTCGCGGGCGGTGACCGCATGGTGGTCCGAGGCCCGCTGCGGCCGCCTGTTCGGCGAGCACGTCCGTCCCGACGCCTACGGCCGCTGGCGCGAACCCAGCGACGGCCGGACGAGCGAGGTGGAGTTCTTCCTCGAATACGACACCGGGACCGAGGCGCTGAGCCGGGTCGCCGGCAAGCTCACCGGCTACCAGCGCCTCGCCGCCGCCACAGGCATTCCCACCCCGGTCCTGTTCTGGATGCCCACCCCGACCCGAGAAGCCAACGCCCGGACCGCGCTCTCCGCCGTCCTGCGCGGGCTGGACCGTCCCGACCTGGTCCCCGTCGCGACCACCTCCGCCATCGCTCTGGGGGGTGACCGTGACGGCACCAGGTGCCCGTGGGCCGCGGCGGCGCCGGACAGCCCGGCCGGCGCGCGGTGGCTCCCACTCACCCCGAGCACCACGCCCGGTGCGCCGAATAGCGTCGCGCGGGTCCGGCTGGCCCAGCTCGCCCAGGTCTGGCCGCACGCCGCACCACCGGCCCCCGCCGGCCCCAGCGACACCACACCCGCGCACCGGCCAGGGACCGGCCTCACGCCGCCGGCACCGATGCCCCCAGCCACAGGAGGCTGGCCAACCCACACCGGTACAGCGGGCGCCGATGACCGGGCGGCTGACCGGTGATGCTCAAGGCCGCCGCGGGCGGCATCGGCGGGCTGCTGCTCACCGCCGCCCTGCTGGCCGCCTCCGCCGGAGCGGTCGCCTCCCAACTCCTCGGCGGCGGCAGCCCGGGCGCCAGTGCTCCGGGCCCGCTCGCGCTGAGCGGTATCCCGCCGGACTACCTGCTGCTCTACCAACAAGCCGCCCGGACCTGCCCCGGGCTGGACTGGACCGTCCTGGCCGGCATCGGCAAGATCGAGACCGACCACGGCCAGTCCGACCTGCCCGGCGTGCGCTCCGGCGCCAACGGCGCGGGTGCCGAAGGGCCGATGCAGTTCCTGCCCGCCACCTTCGCCGAATACTCGCTCCCGGTCCCGCCCGGTGGGCAGGACCCGCCATCGCCGTATGACCCGGTCGACGCGATCAACGCCGCAGCCCGGATGCTGTGCGCGAACGGCGCGGCCAACGGCCAGGATCTGCACGCGGCGATATTCGCCTACAACCACAGCGAGCATTACGTCGCCGCCGTCGTGGCCGCAGCCCGGGCCTACGCCGCAGCCATCAGCCCCAGCGGGCCGGTCGGTGGGGCGTGGACGCCGTCGATCGGGCAGGCGATCGCGGACCGGGCGCTGCGGTGGCTGGGCTGGCCCTACACCTTCGACGGCGGCACCGCGGCCGGCCCGACCTACGGCAGGGCCGTCGACTACGACTCCCGCAACGACGCCAGTGTTTACGGATTCGACTGCTCCGGACTCAGCCTCTATGCCCTTGCGCCGTGGCTGAACCTGGATCACGACGCCGCGACCCAATACAGCCAGGCCGGCTCCGTGCACCCCACCAACGCCGAGTTGCAGCCCGGCGACCTGGTGTTCTGGTCGAACGACGGCACCGTGACCGGGATCGGCCACGAGGCCATCTACCTCGGCCAAGGCCAGGTCGTCCAAGCCCCGCACAGCGGCGCG
This sequence comes from Jatrophihabitans lederbergiae, assembly GCF_031845305.1. Lineage (NCBI taxonomy): Bacteria > Bacillati > Actinomycetota > Actinomycetes > Jatrophihabitantales > Jatrophihabitantaceae > Jatrophihabitans > Jatrophihabitans lederbergiae. The sequence continues at coordinate 12,107 of NZ_JAVREH010000051.1, forward strand.
AAAATCGAGATCACCCCGCTGGGACAAGTGGAATCCGGCTATTACGGCGCCACTCGGCCACTCACATAGGACGCCATCGACGCCGCCTCCAAGCCAACGACCGGGAATGACATGCGAATCTCCGCCGACCAGCGAGCCACCAACGAGAACTGGATCCCGCGCCGCCATCGACCGGCTCCTGCGCGATGAGTTCCCACCCGGCGGTCGATGCGACGTCAGGACCCTCGCCGCGGAGGCCGGCGTCGACCGCACCGCGTGCTACGGCAGCCGCCCGCCCCTCTGCCCACCTGCGCGCCGAGTTCGAACGACGCCTGCAAGCCCTCCAGCGGAGCAACCCGACCCACGCGACGCCCAGATGGCCCGTCTCAACAACGAGATCACAGCGCTGATACAGCGCCTCGCCCAGTCCACCATCACGATCGACGAGCTCACCGGCTTCGGCACCCAAGCCCCCGGCCCAATTCGCGGCCCAACACGACGAGATCACCCGCCTGCGGGCCTCCGCTGACACAGTCGACCGAATCAGAAGGCTGCCGCAGAGGGCAGCCACCATCGACTCCTGCAGCTGACCAAGCATCGCCACATAAGACAGTGATCTCCGCCGCTCCCACAACGCCGCGATGCAACCCGCGCCCCACCGCCAATCGATAACATGGCAAGCCATGCGCGCCCTATTTCCCGGCTCCTTCGACCCGGCCACGCACGGACACCTCGACGTGGCGCGCCGGGCCGCGGGCATGTTCGACGAAGTCGTCATGTGTGTCCTGACCAACCCGACGAAGACCGGCCGGCTCCGCCTCGCCGAACGACTGGCCCTGCTGGCCGACCTGACCAGCGAACTGGCCAATGTCACGGTGGACTCCAGTGCCGGCCGGCTACTGGTCGACTACTGCCACGGGGCGGATATCGGCGTGATCGTGCGAGGCCTGCGCACCCTGGGCGACCTGGAGCACGAACTGCCGATGGCCCAGATGAACCGTCACCTCAGCGGCATCGAAACATTGTTCGTCCCGACCAATCCCGCGCAGGCGTACATCTCCTCAACCCTCATCGCGACGACGGCCCAGCGGTAACGCCCGTTCGAAGATCAGCTCGCCCGGTACGTAGCCCGAGTTCCTAGCTTTCACCATACTCGACAGTGAAGTCGATCACTTTCGGCCTTATCGACACAAGCGGCGCCCCCCCGTCGCGAACGCGCCAAGACAGTCACGCCTAGCGCAGCGGGGTGATCAGGTCGAGGTCGGGGCCGAGGTTGTCCTGTTCGACGTCGAGGTCGTAGCGGCTTTGCAGGTTCACCCAGAACTGGGCCGTGGTACCGAAGTAGCGGCCCAGGCGCAGCGCGGTGTCAGCGGTGAGGCGCCGCTTGCCGTGCACGATCTCATTGATGCGCCGCGGTGGCACTCCAATGTCGACGGCGACCCGGTGCTGGGTCGTGCCGAGCGGCACGATGAACTCCTCCAGCAGCACCTCGCCCGGCTGGATCGGCGGCATCATGTCGCTGTCCATAGCTGTCTCACCCCTCAGTGGTAATCGACGCCTCAGTGGTAGTCGACGATCTCGACGTGCTCCGGCCCGGCTGTGGTCCAGCGGAAGCAGATCCGCCACTGGTCGTTCACCCGGATGCTGTGCTCGCCTGTGCGGTTGCCTTTGGGCGCCTCCAGCTTGTTACCCGGTGGAACTCGCAGATCCTCCAGGACCTCGGCAGCGTCCAGCATGGCCAGCTTTCGCAGCGCGATCCGTTGCAGGTTGCGGTCCATCGCCTTGACGAACCGCCGTGACCAGACCCGCTCGGTCGTGGCGTCACCGAACGACCTGATCACCCCGCGAGCATAACGCGACGCGTTACGCCAAGCAACGGCCTCGCCTCCCTGACACCGCCGTCCGATGCCACGCTCACGCCGTCGCGGCGCGGCGGTAGCGGCGCGGCGTCTCGCTCGTCAGTTCGACTTCCCCGGTGGTCACGAGCTTGGTGAGAGCGTTGGCGACCGCGCCCTGGGACCGGTTCAGCGCGCGGGCCACGACGGTCGGGCCCACTTCGTCGTCGGGATGGCTGATCAGGTAGCCCACGACCATCGCGCCGAGTTCGCCCTTGCTCAGACGGCCGGTCGCGCTTCCACCGGCGGTCGTTGCCTTGCCCGGCGCGGCTGTCTTGGTGTGCGGGTCCGATGCGGGCATCCACCGGTCGGGCAGGCGCTGTGCCCTGTCGCGGCCGCCCGGCTGCCGCCGCGCCGCACCGGCGGCCTCAAGGGCGGCGAGGACCTTGCCGACCGTCGACCTGCCCAGGCCGGTCGCAGCTGCCAGCTCGGCCACCGTCGAGCCCGGCCTGATTGTGAGCGCCTGCGCGACGGTGTCGCTGGTGGAGACTTTGTCGATCTCGTCCGATCGGGTGGATCGACGGTTCGAGTTTTCGTGCATGGTCACAGCGCGCCTCCAATGCGGCGAGTGAGTAGTGGATTTGCCAGTTCGGAAATCCGGGTCCGGCTTCTTTCTGGCAGGTCAACGATAACTCTGCTTCGGAAGGTGTCCAAGACCTTTGTTCGGCGCAAATCGAGGCGCACGGCCCTACGTTTTTGCAATGCCACTACCGGCAAACGAATACTCGCACCCAAGCGGGCGGGACGGACTAGGGCGGGGGGAACACGAGCGATGGGCGGAGCCAGCCGGAGTAAAGGGAGCCGGCGCAGTCGGAAGGTGGTTGTGGCGAGCACGCCTTGCCGGGCCGATGGCCGGGTGGCCGAGAATTTGCTTTGTGCGCCTGCGGGGCTGACGAGTCTGGGATACAGGCAGGACCGCCGACCCGCTAGGTCGGGCATCCCCGGGCGCTACGGGGGTACCTTTCTAGCGGGATCAGGGAACGGACCACAGATCGGCCGTTGGACTGGACGACTCACCCGCCGACCGGAGTCGGTTTCGTCGAACGAATCTCTATGCAGTCTGAGTTCGCTGCGAAGCGATACAGAGACATGAATCGCTCCTATCACTATTCAGGACCAAGCGGAATTAAAGTTCTCACGCGATATCCGGGAACAGCTATCAAAGCAAAGTCGCTCTGATCGTCACGGCAATGAAATAACTAACAAATTTCCGCACGGTTAGCCGGCTCTACACCATGGAACTCCGCCTACCCCGATAATGCGCGAGCTTCATGTCATCGCTCCGAGACCACCGCCGGACAAGGCCGCTACAAGAAAGAAGAAGCCGGCCACGTCCAACCCGGGCACGCCCGCGTTGCCCGAGCCCGGGGTCGTAGCGGCAGCGCCGACCACCGCGATCACACGGCAAGGCGCCGAGAAGCCCGGCACCCGGGGCCAAGGCGCCAGCCGCCACGGCCTGCGCGCTGAGGCGAGGCTCGAGGCGCAGAGTTCGGTATCAACGGTGATACCGTGGTTCTATGGCAATGACATTGCGATTGACCGACGATGAGGCCTCCGCCCTGCGGCGGCGCTCGGAGTTAGAGGCGCGGTCGATGCAGGAGGTGGCTCGTGCGGCGATCCGCGAGTATGTGGAGAACCACAGCCGCGCCGAACTGCTCGACCAAGTGCTGGAGCAGGAGCTTCCCCGCTACGCCGAGGCGCTGGAACGCCTCGGTCACTAGCTCGCCGAGGATAGCGATCACGGCGTGATCTACCTGACCAGTGCCGAGTTGCTCCATGTCGCGGCCCGGGCACTCGCCGAGCCTGCCGCCGTGCGCGATATCGGCCTGCTAGAAGCGGCCGCAGGCCGACCGCAGGCAACAGCCTTCGGCCACGATGCCTACCCAAGCTTGGAGGACAAGGCCGCCGCCCTGGTCCACTCACTCGCGCGCAACCACGCCCTGGTGGACGGGAACAAACGGCTGGCCCTGGCCGGGCTAATCGCGTTCCTCGGCATCAACGGCCGCCGCCTCAACCTGACCAACGACGCCGCCTACGATCTGATCATCGCCATCGCCACCGGCGAACTCGACGACGTCTCACTCATCGCCGAACGGATCCGCCGCGGTACCGGCGAGCTGAGCCTGTGAGCCGAGTCGGGATAGCGACCGAGGACGGTCGCCCAACCTGATCAGGACGACGGATCGGCACGTGAAACGCAGCCAATCTGATGCGAGTCAACTCCGACCGGCCAGCGCGTTCGCCAAGGCAATCGCCGGAGCCCTCAGGCTCTGTAAGGCTCAGCGGCTCGGGTATGGACGCCATGAGCAGGACGCGTCTGGCAGCCGCGGACCAACACCGAAGAGCCCCCTTCTGCGCCTCGGCGGAGAAGCGCAGCGCACAGACCACGCAACGACAGGCGCTCGATTCCGCGGCCGTAACCATGGAGTCCACGCCGCCGATCGAACCTCCGGTCGAAACTGCTGATCGCCAGCAGGGTCCTGCCTCGCTGACCCTTTCACGCCGTAGACCCAGCCTTGCGGCGTCAGCGGGCCACTGGCGTGGCCGTCCCGCCTGGTTCCCGGGTGGCCGGTCGTCGCAACGCTGAGGCCAGCTCGACGGTCTCGCGGCTGGGCGACTCGTCGAGTTCGCCGAGGCGAGTCGCGAGCAGGGCCAGGGTGCGTTCGATGGCGTCGACCTGCCCGAGGCGGCGCTGGACCCGCATGATGTCGCGGTAGAGCTGCTCGTTGTAGGGGTCGCGCGCGCGGGCGGTCTCCAGCAGGTCCAGGGTCTGCTGCGGGTCGGTGGCGACGACGGCACGGGCGAGCCGGGAGGCGGCGTCGATGGCGTCGCGGCGGATCGCCTCCCGCGGTGTCTCGAGCCACTCGGCGCTCAGACCGTCGGCGAGCTCTCCCCGGTAGGTGGTGATCATGTGCCGCCATGCCTCGGCGCGGGCCGCGTCGGTGGCCGCGTCGCGGCGAGCGGTATCGGCGTCGGTGAAGTCGCGGTAGTCGACCCGGATCACGGCCGGATCGAGCCGCAACTGGTCGCCGACTGCCAGTACCACCTCGCTGACCTGGCCCCGGGTCGCTTTGCCGAGCCCGGTGCGCAGCCGGGACAGGCTGGTGGTGAGGTTGTTGTGCGGGCGCTCCGGTGGCGCGTCGGGCCACAGCGTGTCCGCGATCCGGTCGCGGCTGATGCCGTCCGGGTACAGCCCGAGGAGCACGAGCAGCTCCCGCAGCCGCGGGCTCAACGCACCGATGGTCTCGACCTTCGCGCTCGCCCCGCTGTGCTGCTCCGGAGCTGTGGTCCACATCAAGCTCACTGGGCCGAGGATCCGCAGATCCAGCGGCGGCGCTGCTTGGAGATTCGCCGCCTTGAGCGCGTGGCCGACTTGCGTGTCAGGAATCGGTGCGACCGGTTGCCTCTTGCTCGATACGGGCGACACCGGGTCGAGTTCGGTGGCGATGGCGGCGTCCTGGTCGACCCTGGTCGGGTCCGCGTAGCGATCGGCAGCGTCTGGTGGCTGCCTCTGCGGGTTCTGTTCGCCCTCACTGAAGACGTTGAGCAAAGTGACTGCCTGCGAGGCGGGCAGCGTGAACAGCCGCGTACCGTTCAGGGCGGCGGCCGCGCCGTAGCCGGCTGAAACCAGGCCGTCCGGGCCGACGTAGACGCTGGTCCCGGAGCGCCACTGCCCGAGCAGGATCGCACGGATGTTGTGTGTCGCGCCGTTGTCCAGGACCGCCTGCAGCCTCGCGGTGTCCGCGCCAGGACGCGCGATGAGCACGATCGGGCGGCGATCCCCGCCCGACTGCCGGACGCGGTGCAGGGTCGCGGCCTCGAGCTGGTCCAGTGCGGTGTCCAGGGTGTCGACGACGTGCAGCCGTCGCGGCATCGGCCCGTCCGGATGCTGGCCGAGGAGGGTGGCGAGCTCAGCCGCGGGCACCAGCACGTCCACCGCCCGGTCGCCGGACGCGCCGAGCAGATCGAGCAGCGCAGCGCGCGCCACGTTGTCCGCTCCCCCACCGACCAGACCGACCCCGTGCCCGGCGAGGTCGACGAGCGAGTCAGTGCTCACCGAGCCGGCGGCGCCGTCTGTTCCTGCGCTGGGCGGATGGGGGTCGCCCGCGTCGTGATCACTGGTATCGCTGGCAGATTCACCTTCCACTTCGAGGGTTGAGGAGTCTGCTTCATCGCCGGGCGGCGCCGTGGCGCGCAGGTGCGCCAGATGCAGGCTGCGCACCACCGGGGCAACCGGCAGGTCGTCGCGGCGGCCGCTGCCCGGGGTGTACCAGCGGCGGCGGCGACGCCGGGCGATGACCAGGCTGGAGCTGATCGCCGCCGCCAGAGCAAGGCTGACGTACCCGCCGTCGCCGAGGTCTACCCCGCTGTGCCGCGAACGGTCACCGCTGGGGTCTCCGGGCGCGGGCGATGTTGTCGGATGCGGCGACGCGCTCGGCGTCGACAGCGTGGTCGTGGGCGCCGGGGCCGGTCGCGTTGTGCCACCCGTAGCGGGTGGGGACGTTGGTACGCGCGGCGAGGTCCGCGGCGGTGTCGGTCCACCGGCCGGCGACGCTGACGGTTGGTGCGTCACAGTCTGGGGCAGCTCGAGTACCCATCCAGGTCGGATCAGGCTGGGCACTGTCAACGCGCCGCCGTCGGACTGCGGATGGCGCTGGTTGAGCTGGTAGATCTCTGGCCAGCGGGCGCCGCTGCCGAGGTAGCGGGCGGCGATGCGCCATAGGCTGTCGTGGATGCCGTCGTGCGGGGGCTGGACGACGGCGGTATGCGCGCCGGCCGGGACGTCCGGCGCGACGGCTGGCGAAGCAAATCGGGGATCCAGTTGGACTACGGCCGTCACGATGCTGGGCCGCGCATCCCTTAGCGGTGCCGCGCTGCGGGCGGTCAGCGCCGGGTGCGGGCGCAGGCTGAGCAGTCCGGCCACGATCGCGCCCAGCAGCAGGGTTGCCAGCCCGCGAAGTGGCCCCGAGCGTCGATCCGCCTCGGCGAACCCGGCCGGTGCTGTGGCGCGCCTGGTGCTGTGGTGGGTGTTGCGGAGTGTGTCGGGGATGGCGCGGGCGATGTCGGTGAGGAAGACGGCCCAGAGGATCCAGCACAGGCAGGCCAGGGTGTTGAGCAGGAGGCGGTCGGTGAACGGCCCGGTCAGGGCGTCTTTGACTTGGGTGGTCGTGGGCAGGTGGTGGGGTAGTGGCCAGCCGAGCCAGTGCCACAGCCCGTAGGGCACGCCCGCGACCAGTGCGGCCAGCAGCCCGGCCGCGGCCAAGCCGGTCAATACGCGTCCCAGGCGCACCAAGACCCGCACGGCGGCGGGCGGTCGCGTGCGTGGTGGCGGGAGCGGGTGACGGTTCATGGGCTGGTCCGGTCAGGGGTTGTCGGGGCCGGTGATGCCGCGTTGCGGCACCGCGCTGCCGGTCGCGTGGACCGCGATGGTGTCGACGCCGGCGAGTTGCCACAGCTGGGTGCGGTAGCCGGTGGTGATGGTGACGGTCACCCGAGTCGTGGTGGCGGTGACGGTCCCGGCCAGGTGTTGGGCGGTGAGGAACCGTTGCGCGGCCTGCTCGGCGGCAGCCGGGTGGAGCTCCAACATGCCGGTGGCGCGGTAAGTAAGGAGGTCGAGTTGTTGGGCGCCGGCGCGGGCGGCTTCCTCGGCCTGCCCGATCGCCTTGATCTTTGCTGCGTAGGCCTCGCCGGGGTCCAGGCCGAGGCCGACGACGGCGAACAGGCCGATCATGGTGGCGAGCAGGAACGCGCTCACCATCCCCTCATCTGCGCCCACGCGCTGCCGCAGCATCTCCCGCCGGGCGCGGGATCGCCGTCCTGGTCGGCGCGTCATGGAGTGACCGCCCGGTAGGTGTCGATCGGCGACGACGAGGTCGCGGTGAGGGTGCGCTGGTCACCGGTGGCGAGCAGCGCCGCAGCGGAGGACAGGTGGACCCGGCAGGACACGGTGACGGTGACGACCCCGCCGGGTTGGAAGTCGCTGGTGTCGACCGCGACGGCCGGGTCGGCGCAGTCGACGCCGGCGTGGCTGAGGCTGGCAGTGGCGACCTGTTGGGCGGCGAGGGTGGCGGCGGCCGGGGTGCGGGTGAGGCTGGCCGCGCGGGCGGCCTGGTGCGCGGCGTCATCCAGGCGTAGCCGGGCGTCGACGCCGCGCGCGACCAGCACACCAACGAACAGCAGGACCGCGACCAGGACGGGTATCGCGATCGCTACCTCGGCGGCGACCGAGCCCTCGTCACCGCGCACCACCGGAACGGTTCGTCGCGCGCCGACACGTCCGTGTGCGCCGGCTGGGTGGCGAGGTCGATCAGGCGAGGTCATGGCGTGTCTGCACGGAACTCTTCGATGGGTCCGGCTGCCTGGGCGTGCACGTGCAGGGTGGGGCCGGGGACGAGGTTCTCGGCGGTGCCGGTGATGGTGACGGTGACGGTGGTGGCGTCGCGGGTGACGCTCACCCGCGGGTGGGTGAGGGGTCCGGTGGCCAGCTGCGCCAGCACGGCCTGTGCCTCGGCCTGTCCGTCGGTGTTGGTGCCGTCCAGGGTGCGGGCGGTGTCCAGGGCCTGCTCGGCGGCGCCTTGGGCGATGTGTTCGGCGTAGGCGGCGAGCGCGAACTGCACGATGAGCAGCACCAGCATGACCAGCAGCGGGATAGCGATCACGACCTGCGCCGCCACTGAGCCGCGGTCACGGCCCGCCACCGATGACCACCCGTGGAGTCGCGGCAGCCGGCATCGCCGCCCGCGTCGATGCGCGGACGGGGGGTGCTGGTCGAGTGCGGTCGGGGCAGCCAAGGCCAGGTTCCTTTGTAGTCTCGCGGCGCTGCTCATAGGCTGATGCCGTTGGCTTTGTTGAGGACCTTGTTGTAGATGATGTCGCCGATGACCGCGAGAGCGAGAGCGACCAGGAGCGCGGTGACCACGACGGTCTCGGTGGAGTACCCGGCGTCGGGGTTGTCGCGGATCTCGGTGCGGAGTTGGGTGATGTTGGCGCGGATGTGGGTCAAGAGCACTGCGAGCAGGGCAAGCATAGGTTTCTCCTTCGGTGCGACCGGGCGGCCGGGTTTTAGAGGCCGGTGAGGATCTGGTGGAGGGCTGGGTAGCCGAGGAAAATAAGGAAGCCGAGGAACAGCAGCCCCCAGGGCAGGCCGAGGCGTTCGGTGGCGGCTCGGGCTTGGGCGTCGGTGTCGGTGAGCAGGTGGGTGCGCAGCGATTTCGCCCGTGCTGCGAGGGAGGCGCGGGTACGGGCGCCTTCGGTGCCGGCCAGGGACAGCGAGGCTGCGAGTTCGGTGAGGTCGCGGCTGCCGATCTCGGCCCCGAGGCGGGCGAGGGCGGTGGCGGGTGGGACGCGGGTGAGCCGGGCGAGGTCGAGGGCGTGGCGTAGTTGGGTGAAGGCCCAGCCGTGTCCGACGGTGGCGGCGTCGGTCAGGGCGCCGTCGGCTCCGGCGCCCCCGGCGAGGGAGACGACGACGAGGTCGAGGTAGGCGGACAGGGCGTGGCGGAAGTCGGCGCGCCGCCGCCTCGCGTCGGCCCGCACGCGCAGGTCGGGGGCGAGGAATCCGAGGGCGGCGCAGCCGAACACCAGCAGCACCGGCAGCACCGGGTCCAGCGAAGCGCCCACCAGCGCCAACAGCAGGACGAAGACGGGTGGGGCGAGCAGGCCGAGGATGGTGAGGCTGGCTTTCTCAGCTAGGTGCGTGTCGACGTCGCGTCCCATCACCGCCAAGTCGCGCCTCACGCCGGTGCCGGGCAGGCCGAGTGCCTTCAACGCGGGGGTGAGGCGGCGGCCTGCGGAGGCGGCCCACCCGCCCCGGTCCGGGGGGAGGATCGGGGGCGGTTCGGGCGGGCGCCGCAGCCGGGCCAACACGGCGCCCAGGGGTGGTCGGGGTGGGGCGGCCCAGACGAGGAGCGCCCACAGCCCGAGCCCGCACCCGGCACCCAGCAGCATGGCGGTGATCACGACCGGCGCGTCCCCTCAGGCATGACGTCGTTCCGGGCCTCGTCACCGGTCGGGTTGGCGTGGAGGAATCGGGTGGGTTCGCTGATGCGGGCGATCCGCGCGGTCAGGGCGAACCCTGCCGCGAACAGGGCGCCGGCGGCGAGCAGGACGAGTTGGCCGGCGGGAGTGTCGTAGGCGGACAGGTAGCGGCGGTCCAGCAGGAGCAGTCCGAGGGCGAAGGCGATTGTGACGCCGACGGTGATGCGGACCTCGGAGCGGGCCTGGGCGCGGCCGGCGGCGATGCTCATCCGCAACGCGGCGTGCTCGCGGGCAGCGGCGGCGAGGGAGCCGAGTAGCTCGGCGAGGTCGCGGGCGCGCTGCTCGGCCGCGAGCACCAATGCCGAGAGGACGAGGTCGGCGGTCGGGTCGGCCAGCTCCTCGCCCAGCCGTCGCAGGACAGGCACGAGTCGCTGCCCCGCCCGTAACCGTGCGGCGGCTGCGGTGGCCGGGTCACGGATCGCGTCCGGCGTGAGGGGGGCGGTGACGAGGATCGCCTGCTCCAGCCCCGCGGCTGCGGACAGGGTGTCGCGCAGCATCTCAGCCCACGAGGCGATGGCCTCGAAGCGGGTGATGCGCGCGGTGTTCTCCCGGTCGGGGCCCAGGACCCGCGGCAGCGCCCAGACCCCGACCGCGCCTAGGACCGCGCCGACCACCCATCCGGTGACCGCGCCGGTCAGCACACCCGCACCGACCGAGACCAGCAGCCGCAGCAGGAACCTCCGATCGGCGAGGTGAATCCTGCTACGGGACGGTGGTCGATCCGGGCGGGCGGGTGTGCCGCGCAAGCCGCGGAGGATCAGCGACAACCCGAGGCCTGTTCCGACACCCAGCAGCGCCGCGAGTTCGCTCATCGGGGCCACCGGTGGGTGGCTGTGTTGCTGAGCAGGTCGGGGTCGAGCCCGGCTGCGATCAGTTCCTCGGTGGTCTCGGTCCGCAGTGGTGCGGCGGGCACGGCGCGGCGGTCCGGTCCGGGCTGGTAGACCTCGTTGGACACGATCTGGCGGTCATCGGCGTCGATGACTTCGCGGATGGAGGACACCACTCGCACTCCGTCGGGGGTGGGGGCGAGGTGGATGACGAAGTGGACGGCGGAGGCGATGAGCAGGTTCGTCGCTTGCAGGGGGAGCCGTTCGGGGCCTTGGGCGGCGTAGGCGGCGAGCCGGGTGAAGGCGATGCGGCTGGAGGAGGCGTGCAGGGTGGCCATCGACCCGTCGTTGCCTTGGGACATGGCGTTGCACATGGGCACTACTTCCGGGCCGCGGATCTCGCCGACCATCACCCGGTCCGGTGACATGCGCAACGCCCACCGCACGAGTTCGGCTTGGGAGATGGCGCCTTCGCCTTCGATGTTGGCGTCCCGTGCTTGCAGCGCGACCACGTCGGGGTGGCGGGCGGGATCGGTGTCCAGGCCGAGCTCGAAGGCGTCCTCGATGGTCACCAGCCGTTCGGAGGGGTCGATCGCCGAGGCGAGAGCACGGAGGAGGGTGGTCTTGCCGATGCCGGTGCCGCCGGTGATGAGCAGGTTCTTGCGTGCCCGGACCAGCGCGGTCAAGAACTCGGTGAGGTGCTCATCGATCGTGGCGAGGCGGCGCAGGTCGGGCAGGGTGACGGTGCGGTAGCGGTGGCGACGGATCGCGATCGCCGGCCGCCCACCGCTCGTGACGGCCGAGACCGCGAACAAGCGGGACCCGTCGGGTAGTTGCAGGTTGACCGCCGGTGACCCGCGGTCGAAACGCCGCTCCTCCGACCCGGTCCGCGCGGCCAATGTGCGGACGAGCTGCTCGACCTCCGCGTCATTGGTTGCGATGGGCGGGAGTTGGGCGCGGGTGCCGTCGGCGTAGCGGACGAACACCCGGTCACAGCCGTTGACGTTGATGTTCTCGATCGATTGGTCGTCCAGCAGTGGTTGCAGCCCGGCCATGCCGAACGTCTCGTCCAGCACCTCGGTCAGCACCCGCCGCTCGGCGGACTGATCGAGTAGCGGCTGGTTGGCCATCAGCTCGGCCTCGGTGTGGGCGCGGGCGATCTCGGCAGCGAGCCGCTGCCCGAGTTGCCGCCGCTGATCCGGTGCTGACGCGGCGATGACGGTGTGGGCGGCGAGCCGGGCGGGCAGCTCGGTGCGCAGCCAGGCCCGCAGCCGCTCCGCCCCGGCCGTCTGGCTGGAGGTGGTGGCGGTCATGTCAGCCGCCCGTTCAGCAGCTGCGATGCCACGGCGGTCAGCGCCGGCTCCGCAGCGCCAGGCGAGCTTGGCTCGCCAGGGACGGGGATGTCGACGTCGGCGGCGGTGCCCGGTGCTGGTCGGTACAGCAGCTGGCGTGAGGTGGCGAGCACGGTGGCGACCTGCCCAGCGGTCCGGCTCAGCGTGGCGCGGGTGAACAGCCGCCTACGTGGCGGGTTGCGGCCGTTGAGGGTCGCCGCCTCGACAGGGTCGGTCGGGATGCGGGCCATCACCGACACCCCGAGCTCGCGGGCTACCTCGGCGTCGGGATAGCCGCCGCCGACGAGCAGCAACCCAGCCCGCCCGCTCCAGCCGCTGACCTCATCGATGCGGGCGGCGAGGTGGGCGAGGTCGCTGGCGGTGGCGTGGCTGAGCAGCAGCAGCTGGTCGGCCGCCCGGACCA